>NZ_JBXUHX010000037.1:0-21819 GCF_058148845.1 Pantoea sp. RCC30.1
TATCGTAAGAAGCGTTTTCAGTGATGCGATTTAACTTCAATAAACGCCCTGAAAACTTTTCTGTTAAACCGAGGTTTTTGAGAAGGTCGGCAACCAGCCCGGCGTCTTTGATTTCTGACAGGGCATTTGCAATCTGCAGGTACTGGCTGTGTGGATTATCAGCATCGGCATGTTTTTTCATTTCGCTGTCTGTGTATGCCTTAACTTCGATAACAGCATCATCCACGTACTTCCGCGTTGCCAGCACCACGGACGGGTCAATCTTCAGGGTGATAGCGTCGGTGCTGTTAATGATCAGCATCATGCGCACGGTCTGCGTGCGGCCACTGCCTTCCTGCAGTGCGGGTTTGTAGGTTTCCGGCGTGTTGCAGACCGCGATCAGCGTCCCGTCCGCGTCGAACAGGCCCATTTCCCGGATCCAGAACCCGCCCGACGTTTCGGGGATCACCTGTTCGGCAATCATCTGGCTGGCGTTGGCCGGGTCAATGCTCAGCGTATTGATGGCGGCGCGGCGCACCTCGTTAACCAGCTTCGTCTGGCTGGCGTTCGGGGTCGGCAGCGTGCCGCCGCCGTCGCCCACGGCCATCTGCGTGATATTCAGTTTTGTACCGAGTGCGGCAGCGTTGGCAATCTTCGCCGCGCCCTGATTGGTGACAATTGCATAGTATTTTTGTGTCATGGTCCCACTTCCATCAGGTCAATAACGTGAACCGCCGCGCCGCCATAAACTGCGCCGCTGACGGAAATAATTTCCGGGGTATACGGGTAAACGGTCAGGTCATCACCGTCATAGCTGGCCGCCGCTATAAGCGTTTCACCGCTGACCTGCAGGTTTATCGACATTCCCAGCAGGTGACGGCTGCACGGCTTCGCATCGCTGATCAGCCGCTCAAGCTCCTGATAGGTTTCTTCAGTAATGCCCTGGTCCTGCACGCCAATGTCCAGCCGGAACGTGCCGGGCGGCTCACTGGTTTTCCACCACTCAATAACCCGGATCAGGAAGCCGAACGGCTCCACCACGCGGCGGATGGCGCTGATGGTTCCCTTGTGCTGATGAATGTAAAACGCATCGCTCACCACCTGCCGCTTGACGTTCTCCGCCCAGCTTTCGTCCCAGCGGTCCACCGAAAAGGCCCAGGCCAGATAGGGCAGAAAGCTCACCGGGCAGGTGGCCGGGTTCCACAGGTCGCGCAGCGGCACGTTCAGCCCGGAAATCCCGCTGCACGCCTGCGCCAGTCGGCGCTCCAGCGCAGACGAACCGGGCGGCATCAGGCTGCTGTTGCTCATGTCACCCCCTGATCGCCCGCCACGGAAATGTCCGTGCCGGTGCAGTAACCCGCCTGCGTGCGGTCCATGATGATGTCCTGCGCCGGTTCGGTGATTTCCACCCAGTCCACACCGGCCACACGCATCACCGCCCCGTAGGACTCACGCCGCACGCTGCGGCCCAGCTTTTTCTGTTCAGCAAGGTAAGCCGCCAGATTAGCGTTTGCCGCCTCAAGGCAGGGACCGGCGGCCACGCCGTCGAACAGGTGCAGCCTGGCCTTCACACTGTAGTTGCGAATAGTCGCCCCCTGAACCGTCACACGGTCGGCCACCGGGCGCACGCTGTCGGCGCTTAGTGCTGTGTCCACTGTAGTCAGCAAATCCGCTGCCGCCGTGCCGTCGCCTTCGCGACTCAGGACAGTGATCAGTACTGTCGCCGGTGACGGGCTGATGGCGGACACGTCCTGCACCCGGCCATCGGCGCTTTTAGCATGAAACTCATACGCGCCCGTCGGTCCGGCCACGCTCAGCCCCTCAAACGCCTCCGGCACGCGGACGCGCAGTGCGTCGTCTGATTCCATCACTGCATCCACCGGCGGCACCGCGTCGGGATTCGCAGGCGTAATGGTCAGCCGCTTCACATTATTGCGGGCGGCCTGCTGGTCCAGATCGCTGCCGATGGCGTAGGCCACCATCACCGCCTGCGCCGCCTCATTGATGCGCTGGCGCAACAGGATTTCGCGGTAAGTATTTTCCTGCAGGCTTTTCACAATCGGTTCAGACTCCAGCGCCAGCACGCGCCGCATGGCGGCCTGTTCATCCGCCGGATAAAGCGCAATCAGCGCCTCTTTGCGCTCAGCCAGCAGCGATTCAAAGTTTGGCACCTCAATAATCTGCGGTGCGGGCAGTTGGGAAAGGTCAATTACTGCCACTGTTCACCCCCGTTGGTACAGACATAGCAACCGGCGAACCGTCATCCCGCTGGCCGGTCAGCTCAATCACCATAGAGCCGTCAAAGTCGCTGGTAAGGTTTACGGTGCTCAGCCTCACGCGAGGTTCCCAGCGGCTGATGGCGACATACACCGCCGCCATTACCTGCAGGCGGATCACGTCGTTCTGTGGCTGGTCAATCAGCACCGACAGCAGCGAGCCGTAATCACGCCGGGTGATGCGGCTGCCTTCCGGGGTGATCAGGATGTCGCGAATGCTCTGCCGTATGTGATCGATATCGGTAATGGCTTTGCCGTTGCCACGGTTCATGCCGAGATACATCATTGCGGGCCTCCTGACATATCGCCGCCACTCTTAACTTTGTTGTGTAAGTGCTTATCAGCAATTACGCCGTTAGAACTCATTGAACCGCCGCCGTGTGTCACATCGCCGTTCATCGTGGTGTCACCGTTGATCCGTGTCTGGCTGGCCTCTATCCCCAGCGCATCGGTGATCAGCTGAATGCCGTCCGCCGCTTCAATGCGCACGCTTTTGATGTTCTTTATCAGCAGCTGGCCGGTGTCCGGCTCGTACTGAAACCAGCCGCCGTCCTTAAACACGGTTGTGGTGCCGTCTTCCGAATAGTCGGGCGGCGGGAAGGCTTCGGAATAGATGGCGGGTAGCGCAAAGGCGGTTTCAAGATTGCCGCCCAGGCTCAGCAGCACGACCTGCTCTCCAACAGTGGGTTTCCACCACGTTCGGGTGCTTCCAGCGCGCAGTGTGAGCCAGTTAATCCAGTTGGTTTCAAGGTCGCCCGTTTTCACCCGGCACAGCCAGTTCACCGGATCAACCTCGGACACGGTGCCGGTGCGAATCAGGTTGGTGATAAGGCGCATAATTTCGGTGAGTTTTTCGTTCATTAAAAAATAATGCCTCACAGCTTATTCTTATGATAACTTTCTTGGCTGTGTGGTAGATGGCACAAAGAGATTAATTTTTAAAACCACTTCTTACCAAAGGCAAAAGGAAAGCCAAAAATGAGCACCTTCATAAACGCACTACCGATCATATTGGTCTTGTTAATAGTCTTACCACTTCTTCTTAGTAAAGGGTTCTGGAGTGATATCATTAACATCCTAGGGTACCAACCATCTATAAGAAATGAAAAGACATGGCCCAAGGTTGTGTATAAAAAATCTGTGGAATGGTGCAAAGTTAAATTTAGTAATAAATCTAAAGGCCATATAAAAAATGTATCAACCGCAAAAGAACAAAAAGATAATAATAATTCCAGCACTACCATTGATGAAGACGATCACGATCCAGTAGCATCTTCCGCAAAAAGCTTACAGGCTCATGCACAAAAAACAATATTCATTTGTTTGAGTTTGCTGTTAATAGCCAAGGGATTTGTAGAAGTGTTAGACACTTTAAACCTCATTGAAAAGGTTCAGCTTAGGCACGTCATTTACTATTGGACGTTGAATGACTTTAAGTTAGCCGAGGTGAGCTGGACTCAATTAGTAGATAAATATCCTGTGTTTTCTCACATAAAAAATATAAGGACGCTGACTTATGTAGCTAATGCCTTAGCGATTTCATGCGGACTTCAACTAGCCTACATGCTAATTACTGACGGCCCAGATGAAGCTATTGAACCAATAATGCTAGGCGTAGCTTCAGTGATTTTATTGATTCTATCAACTGTAGAGCCTAGTCAATGGGGAATATACAACTCCATCTCAATCATATTGCTTATCTTAGGTATTTTCTTATTACACTTCATGTCAAAACGGCTAGGCGATAGCGATACTAAAAAAGTAAAAAAATGATTTTTACTGTAAAGTGCTTATGAACTTAATGAGCGAAAAATAATCTCGCGCAATTTTTTTTCGACCTCACCATTAACGCCCAGCAGTGGACGTTCAGCATATTTCACCATAGGGCCGCGACGGCTTACCCGGTCCCGCAGGCCGTAGTGGTGAACGCGGGCCAGCTTCTGCACCCCCGGCACAAAGGCAACCTCAGCAGCGTCCGCGCCAGCCTGCGCCTTCAGATACTTCGCCGTTTTCAGCTTCGCGAACATGCCGCGACGGATGCGGCCCTTTTTGCTGCGGGCGCTGACGCGGCGCGGCTCCCATGTGGTGCCGTCAGGGGATCGCTGCGCGGTGATGTTTGCCTGCTGAATGCGGCGCACGTCGCGCGCCACCTCGCGCAGCATCTTTTTCCGGGCGGCAGGCTCCAGTTGTGACAGCAGCGCCGCCAGCCACGCATCGACTTCATGCAGTTCAGCCACGTTTCACCGTCCAGAACTCCTCCGGTGCGTCCGGCTCCGGCACTGCCTCAATGCTGATTTTCCCGTCCACAGTGGTTGCCACGACGCGCTCGGTCAGCTTCAGATCCATGCTGATGTCGCAGCGGTCATTGCCCAGAATATCGACCTCAAACGAAAACAGCTTTTCGCGCGCCTCGCTGTTCTGCAGCGCGTCGGGCTGATTTTCCCGCAGCCACAAAAGCACCGGGGCCATCAGCAGGTTCTGGTCGCCGGTGAAGTCGGTGATCACCACGTTCAGGGTGTAGCGATACTCCCACGACAGGGACGCGGCGGACGTGGCGACCAGCTGGCCGCTGTCCACGAACAGGTGCAGGCGTTCCGGGTTTTCGGCCACGTAAGGGACCGACTTATTAAGGGCGCTGCGTAAGGACTGCGGCTTGTTCATCGTCTTTTTCCTGACAGCTTATGATGGTATCGACCTTACCGGCACACGCCGCCCAGGCGGCCTCCGTTTCGTCCAGCAGGGCCAGAAGGTCGCCGTTAGTGAGCGGCGCTGCGGGGTCCAGCTGGCAACGGGTGATTTTCGGACAGCCACTCACGGTAAGATTCACCTCCTGCGAGGGCCGGTCGCTGGCGCAGCCGGACAACATGATCAGGCAAAGCGGTATCACTCCAGCGGCGCAGATCTTCATTTTCACGTTTCAGTTCCTCAATTTTTCGCTGCCGGTCGCGCAGCAGCTGGCCGTTGCGTTCGGCGGCGGCGTAAAGCTGCGTCTGTGCCTGGCTGTTTGTCTGCGTCAGGATGTTCAAGGCAATCAGCTGGCTGTTCTTTTGGCTCAGCTTTTTCCCCTGAGTTTCTATGATTGCCTCATGCGCGTGAATCTTCTGATAGGCGTTGTGCAGGTTCCACGACTGCCACAACACAATCCCCAGAAAAAAAAGAACCATCACGATGATGTTCTTCATGTGCTCATACTCCCTTAAGGCACCATGCCAGTTCACGTCCACGCCGGTTATCCAGCCCCTGATTAAATACGCCTTTCACGTACACCCAGCGCGGCAGCTGATAACACGCCTCGCGCCACTGTCCATTTTTCAGCAACGCCACCATCGTTGAGCCGCAGACGTTGCCGGTGCCAACGTTGAACGCCAGCGACACCAGCGCGTCATAAACCTGCTGCGGCATAGAGACCGCCACGCAGCGCGCCAGTGCCGCCTCAGTGCGTAACACGTTGGTGATGAAATTCCCCGCCGCCTGCCGTTCCGTGATGGACTTACCCGGCACAACGCCGGACGTGTTGCCGATCCCGTCGGTCCACTTTCCCGCGCTGCACTGGTAAGGCTGCAGGCGACAGCCCTCATAGTCGGCAATCAGCCGCAGCCCCTCTACGGAGGTATGCAGCAGCTGAAAACCGGGCATCGTGGCGGCCAGCGCCAGCACCACGCCCACGGCGCAGCGTTTAACGGTCTGCAGATTCATATTCACTCCGCGTAATACGCCCGCTTGCCAGAAGCTGATAGGTTTTGTGTTTGTAGTACCAGCTGATAAGCGCCATCAGCAGGCCGATTAACACACCGGCCAAGGTGGACATGTCTTTCAGGTCCATGCCGCCCAGCCACGCCATCACCACCGCAATGCACCAGGTTAAAAAGGTGCTGATTTTTTCCCACATGATTCAGTCCCAAAGCTGGACGGCCTGCACGGTGGCCGTTGCTGTCACGTCCGGCAACTCCACCTCCAGCCCGTGCGGTAAGAGGGGGCCGTGCTCCGCCAGCCCCGGATTTGCCTGCAGCACCTGTTCAGCCATGCCCTGCGTGCGCCCGTAGTGACGCCAGCAGAGTGCGTCCACCGTGTCATACTGCTGAGCACGCACTTTCATCAGATAAGCTCCACGGTGCAGTGCGGCATGTCCTGCACGCGGCTGATAGCCCAGCGCGCATCGCGCCAGAGATCGCCGCTGGCATCACTCAGATCTTCGCCGCGCTTCACGGCTGAGGCGGTGGCGTCAAAGTCCTGATAACGCTCGTTCAGCACCGCGCGCGTCCAGCACCACACCGCATTTTCATAGTGATGCAGCCGCACGCTCACACCGGCCAGACGCTCCGCCGGAACGTCAGCCAGGCCGTTATGACCGGCCAGCTCCTGCCGCTCACGCCACGGGTAAAGCTCCGCGTTAACCTCCGCCATCGCGGTCAGCACCACCTGACGCAGACGCTCCGGCGTCACGGTGCCGTCAACGCGCATGACGCTGCGGAACTTCGCCAGATCGACATCCGGCCAGAATGAGTTATTGGGGATGATGTCCGGCGCTGCCGTCGCCTTCTGTGGCGCGATAAATTCCATTGCTCTGTTACTCCTGAATAGGTGGGCGGTGGACGGGGTTTTGATGCGGCGCTGCCTGTCGCCACCCCGTGCCGCCCCGCGCGTGGGCACGTCCGGTTATCAGCTGGCGTTACGGATTTTCCGCTCCAGCTGCTCAATGTCTTTTTTAACGCCGCACTTTTCGTCCAGCTGCAGGGCGCGCTTCAGATGGTTCAGCGCGGACGCAGGGCTGCTTTCCGTCAGCACCCAGCCGATGGACTTGTGCAGACGGGCGCGCGACTGATCGGGCATGTCGTGTGCGTCTACCACCTCCAGCGCCTCCAGCAGCAGGGCCGGATCAAAAGGCGTCTTTGCCAGGATGGCAGCCTTTGCCGCGTCAGCAATTTCTTCGGCCAGCACCGTCGCCGTGGTGCGTTGTCCCAGCGGCATCGCCCAGCCGTGTTTCAGCGCGTGGCGACCAATCGCGAGCGCACCGGCATAGTCACCGGCATCAACGCGCCACAGCATCACGTACATCAGCACATCGTCCTGCTGCGCGCCGTCCGCGCTCAGCACGCCCTCAGCCCAGGCGGCGTACTTCGGCAGCACCTCCACCTTGATTTCGGCCTTTCGGACGTTGGACTGAATGCCCTTGAGGCGGCGGCGGTCTTCGTTCAGCTGCAGCAGCATCAGGTCATAGCCCTTTGTGCTGCGGCCACTGCCGCCCGACCGGGCGGCCTCCTGTGCCTGAATAAAGCGCGTATGCGCGCGGAAAGGATTGGTCACGGTTACGCTCCGGCGTTCTGGTCAGCGCCAGCGCTGCCGGTTGAGTCATCCGCGCCGCTCATGGACTTCACCACGCTGGCCGCCACGGCGGCGATGCGTGCGATTTCCGCTTCGCTCATTTCGCCCGGCGCTTTCTCCGGCTCCTGCTCCAGCAGCTCAATGTTTTCCACCAGGCAGGTGCAGTCGTAGTCCTCAACCACGTAAGCCTCGTTAACCGACTCAAGGTTTTCGATGCGGTCACGTTTCGGGTTGTCGATGATCGAGCGGCGGCGGGTATCTTCCTGCCAGTAGATGGACAGGTTATCCAGGCGGGTGATCAGCAGCGCATTCGCCGGGAAGTACGGGGCGCGGACCGCCTGCAGGCCGCCGATGCGCTTCTGGCTGATGATCAGATCAGCGGCCAGCGCTTCGGTGTTGGGCTGGCTCTGATTGACCAGCGGGAAATACTTATCAGCCAGCAGCTGGCGTCCGCAGATAACCACCAGTTCGGTGTCGTCCTGATACTGCACGCCGATTTTTTCCGACACCGCGCCCATCACCACGGCGTCCAGGTTACGGAACAGGCCGCTTTTCCCCACGGTGATTTTGTCCGACACCACCTTGCCGTCGTCACCGATGTGCTGACCCAGTACCTGCGACGGCTTCTCCTGGCGGATTTTTTCCAGCCAGCCGATATTCACGTCCTGCAGCAGCGGGTTCTGCACGCGGTTGGAGGTTTTCTCACGCTTCAGGCCGTTGAAGCCGATCATGATGCGGTCCAGCGCCTGACGCTTCACGATGGCGTCACGGATGCGCACCTGGAAATCGCTGAACTTCGCCCACATGTCCAGCTTTGAATAAGGCAGCGCCGTGTCAAAGTTGGTCTGCGTGCATTTGTAGCCATCGCCGTCGATGTAGGTCGGATCGGTCGGCTCGCGCTCTTTCTGGGTGGTATCGGTGGTGCCTGCAATGGTGGTGCCGATCCCCAGCCCCAGCCGTTCGCCGCTCTGCTCACTGACCGGCATAATGTTGATGGCCTGCAGGAACGCGGACGACTCCTGAATTTTGCTTTCCAGCGTCTGCGACACGGACGGCTCAATGGTGAATTTGCTGTTCAGCGCGGACAGGTCAATCTTGTTGATTTCTGCCAGCACCGACATGTAAGCATTCAGCTTAAAACGGGTAGTATTTTTCATCGCTTCGCTTTCTCTGTTCGTTAAAAAGGTTTGCCGCCGCTGTATCAGCAGTCGGTGCGCACTTCGCCGCCGCTGCCGTTACCCTGCGTGCGCGGGCGGACCTGCTGGCGGCCATCTTCCCGGCTCAGTTGCTGCTGCAGTTCGGTGAAGTCCGCCTGCAGCTGTTCGCGCTTCAGCACTTCCTCACCCAGCGCACTGCTGAAATGCGATTTCAGGCTGTCGGCCTGTTCGCTCAGTGCCGTTTCAATGCGCGCGCTCAGGTCCTGCTGCTCGGTGGCAATCAGCTCAACCGCCTGATGCACGTCGCTGAAGCGCGCCGCGTCGGTCTGCTGCTGTCTGCTGAACATCGCCTTGATGCGGGTAAACAGGGCGGGCTTTTCGTCGGCCACGTCCTCAAACTCGATCAGGGTTTCTTCAGCGGCAGAGAAAACGTTGTCAGGATGCTGCTTACGGTTTGCCAGCGGGTTCGCCCCGGCGCTGGCGCTGAACTGCAGCATTTCCGTGCCGAGGCTGGCCGGATCGTCGGTCACGGCCAGGCCAATCAGATAGGCCGCGCCGGTGTCCGCGAATTCCGGGCGGATTTCCATAGAGGTAAAGATTTTCTGCATGGTGCCGGTCAGCGTGACCAGCTCGTCAGTCGGGTTGATCAGGGCATACAGCCCCAGCTTGCCCTTCAGCGGGCCGTCGCCGATTTCTTCAGCGTCCAGCGCTTCCACTACGCCAAAGCGACGAAACGGACTGTCTGGCGTGTAGCCCTTGATGTGCTCCATGTTGATCACAGCGGTGTACAGCTCAGGGCTGTAATTTGCCGCCATCTGTTCAAGCCAGCTGCGCTCGATGGTGCGCCCGTCCGTAGTGGCACCTTCCACCCCGATACGAAAACGCTTTGCTTTCTTTGCCATTGTCCAGGCTCCGGTCAGTAAAACTCTGTGAGGCTCTATGGTTGCGGCGGCAGGGGTATCGAAACAACGCGCGGACGTTGTGCGGGAAACCACACAATGAGGGATGGCGGAAAAGGAAGCGGCGGGGCCGTATTTTGGCTGCATGAACATGACACCCGCCCCCGACGACCTCGATCCCCGCAGGCAGGCTTTACTGCTGTACTTTCAGGGATACCGTATCGCCCGCATTGCTGAAATGCTGGGAGAGAAACCCGCAACCGTTCACAGCTGGAAAAAGCGCGATAAGTGGGGCGACTATGGCCCGCTGGATCAGATGCAGCTGACCACCGCCGCACGCTACTGCCAGCTCATCATGAAGGAGCAGAAGGAAGGGAGGGACTTTAAGGAAATCGACCTGCTGGCGCGTCAGTCCGAGCGCCACGCCCGGATCGGTAAATTCAGCAACGGCGGCAATGAAGCGGACCTGAACCCGAACGTGGAAAACCGCAACAAAGGCCCGCGTAAGCCCCCGGAAAAGAACCTGTTCAGCGACGAGCAGATTGAGAAGCTGCAGGAGGTTTTCCACGGCTCAATGTTCGGCTACCAGCGTCAGTGGTGGGAGGCCGGAAATAAGTATTCTGTCCGTAACCTGCTGAAGTCGCGCCAGATCGGGGCCACCTTCTTTTTCGCCCGCGAGGCGCTGATCGATGCGCTGACAACCGGGCGTAATCAGATTTTCCTGTCAGCCAGTAAGGCGCAGGCGCACGTGTTCAAGCAGTACATTATTGAATTTGCCCGCGAGGTGGACGTAGACCTGAAGGGCGATCCGATGACGCTGAGTAACGGCGCGTGCCTGTATTTCTTAGGCACCAACGCCCGCACCGCACAGAGCTATCACGGCAATCTGTACCTGGATGAATATTTCTGGATCCCGAAGTTTCAGGAACTGCAGAAAGTGGCGTCCGGCATGGCGCTGCACAAGAAGTGGCGCGAAACCTACTTTTCCACCCCGTCCAGCCTCACCCACAGCGCCTATCCGTTCTGGTCCGGTTCGCAGTTCAACAAGGGCCGGGCCAAAGCGGACAGGGTTGATATCGACCTCAGCCATCAGTCACTGGCCGCCGGTCGCCTCTGCGAAGACGGCCAGTTTCGCCAGATCGTCACGGTTGAAGATGCGGTGCGCGGCGGCTGTGACCTGTTTGACCTGGAGCAGCTGCGCACGCGCTACAGCCCGGAGGATTACCAGAACCTGCTGATGTGCGTCTTTATGGACGATCTGGCGTCGGTGTTCCAGCTGGCCATGCTGCAGAAGTGCATGGTGGACAGCTGGGAAGTCTGGACCGACTTTGAAGCGCTGGCGCTGCGGCCGTTCGGCTGGAAAGAGGTCTGGATCGGCTATGACCCGGCGAAGGGAACGCAGAACGGCGACAGCGCCGGATGTGTGGTCATGGCACCGCCTGCCGTGCCGGGCGGCAAGTTCCGCATCCTTGAGCGCCACCAGTGGCGCGGGATGGACTTCCGGGCGCAGGCTGACGCCATCAGGACGCTGACGCAGCAGTATAACGTCACCTATATCGGCATCGACTCCACCGGCGTCGGGCTGGGCGTGTATGAAAACGTCAAAGCGTTTTTCCCGCAGGTGAAGGAGTTTGTTTATAACCCGAACGTGAAGAACGCCCTGGTGCTGAAGGCTTACGACACCATCGCCAGCGGGCGGCTGGAGTTTGACGCCAGCCACCTCGACATTGCGCAGTCATTCATGTCTATCCGCAAAGCCACCACGGCCAGCGGCAACCGTCCGACCTATGAAACCAGCCGCAGTGAGGAAGTCAGCCATGGCGATTTAGCCTGGGCGACCATGCACGCGCTGGCAAACGAGCCGCTGCAGGGACAGGCGGCACACACGCAGAACATTGTGGAGATTTACTGATGAGCAAACGCAGGAACCGCACCCGCACGCAGCCCGTGCCGCAGCCAGATAACATGACCAACGGGGCAGCATCGGAGGCGTTTACCTTTGGCGACCCGATCCCGGTCCTGGACCGGCGCGAACTGCTGGACTACGTGGAGTGCGTAATCAATGATCGCTGGTATGAACCGCCCGTAAGCGTTGACGGGCTGGCGCGCACGTTCCGCGCCGCCGTGCATCACAGCTCACCTATCAGCGTAAAGTGCAATATTCTGGCAAGTACCTTTATCCCTCACCGCCTGCTGAGTCAGCAGGCGTTCAGCCGCTTTGCGCTGGATTACCTGATTTTCGGTAATGCCTACCTGGAGAAGCGGACCAGTCGCCTCGGTAACGCGCTGAAGCTGGAGCCGTCGCTGGCAAAGTTCACCCGGCGCGGCCTCGACCTGGATACATACTGGTATGCGCACTATGGCATTAACACGGAGCCGTATGAGTTTGCAAAGGGCAGCGTTTTTCACCTGATGGAGCCGGACATCAATCAGGAGATTTACGGCCTGCCGGGCTACCTGTCAGCTATCCCGTCGGCGTTGCTGAATGAGTCGGCCACGCTGTTCCGCCGCAAGTATTACCTTAACGGCAGTCATGCGGGTTTCATCATGTACATGACCGACCCGGCGCAGAGCCAGCAGGACGTGGACAATATCCGCGGTGCCATGAAAAGCGCAAAGGGCCCTGGCAACTTCCGCAACCTGTTTATGTACAGCCCGAACGGGAAAAAGGACGGCATACAGATCATCCCGCTGTCAGAGGTGGCGGCAAAGGATGAGTTTCTGAACATCAAGAACGTGAGCCGTGACGACATGCTGGCTGTGCATCGCGTTCCGCCGCAACTGATGGGGATCATCCCGAACAACACCGGCGGATTTGGTGACATTGAGAAGGCCAGTAAGGTATTTGTGCGTAATGAACTCATGCCGCTGCAGAAGCGTTTCGAAGAGTTAAACAGCTGGCTGGGTGAGCAGGTAATTCGCTTTACAAAATATACGCTCGACGAAACCAACTAAAAAATAACGTTAAAAATGGGTGTATCGTTAGTCGATAACACCCATCAAACTATGCTAAAACTTGCCAAGCTCCATACGCGAAATAACTTCATTAAATAGGGGGATGTGCTCTTCAGGCACAACTGCAGACGCTCCACTAGTTAATTCAAAGCTAATCTTAGAATCTTCATAAAAACCGCCTGCTTTTATTTTATCAAGCTTATAGTCACTGTTATCAACAAAACTTTCTAAATCATGCAACGCATCGCCGCTTGAATTTAGTTCCAAACATGCCCTTGTTTTTTCAGTGACAGGAAGGTTTGATACTTTTACTTTAGAAATACCGAAAATCTTAACTCCAAAATCCTCTCGGATGGTTTTCATAAAGGAGTGAAGATCTACAGATAAACTCCCATAAGCAACATTTAAGCTATCTTCCTTAGACAAAAAATCAATAAAAGGCTTAACTGTTTTTGGTGGGCTGTAAAAAGTTAATAGGCATGTTTTGTTACTAATGTTTTGGATTGAAAAACTAATCTGATCAAAGATAACTCTTTCGAACTCAAGAATATCTCCAAAAGGATCGGAAACAGGTTCTAAAACCACGGTTTTTTTATTGAATGTTGCCGAAACACCATTATTAATCGCTTCAAACTTAGTGAAACCAGCACCAATAGCATCAGAATAAGGGGTGTTTTTGATAAAATCAAAGATAGCGTAAGAATCAGTACGAATCTTTAACCTCATCCATTTCAATCTTAATTGTGACATGGCCACTCCTTACGATGAATTAGCTGATTTCCATTATAATTGAATAGGCTCTGTTTTCAATGACTTTATTGAACCTCTCAGCATCTCTCCCAGAGAGTTTTTGAGGCTTACTGAAATATTGCCCATTCGATTTATACTTTCTAACGCCTTTGACCAAATAAGAAAAATTAGTGCAATCGAGTGGGTCTCCAAATTGGGCTTCAAGCTCAAATATGTCTGGGTCTACTAACTTCTCCTTGACCTTCCATTTTATTTTCCAGATGTAAAATCCTCTATCATAAAGATCGCTAAGCTCATCGGAATTTAGAACACCCTTACCCTTAAGAGATGCTCTCGAAACATGCACCCCTGTTTCTAAATTACCGTCCTCAGCCTCCAAAGCCTCTGGTGTTGGATGATATACATAAGCATCCGTAACATCTAATAATTCATAACCATCGAGCGTGCGGATTAATTTATCGAAAAATAAAGTTCTAACATCTGCCGATGTGTTGTGAGATAAAGTAATCTCATTGATTTTTATATCAAGATTACTGTCATTATCTTCTTCATTTAGAGCATTACTAATGTGTCCAAGCAAAAGCTCTTCATAAGTCTCTAAGTTTTCGTTGTCAGGACGGCGAATGCTATATCCATTCTCAACAGGCTCAATTTCAATCAAAGCCTCTTTGTTTATGGCTTGTTTAAAGTCACTTTTACCATAGTTAGTTGAAAGATACCTTATGTTAATAAGCACCCTAGGTCCGTCAATTAGTATTTTGCAGAAATCATCTTGACTGGTAATTTCTTCTCTAAGCTTTTCTGCTGCATCTATTATATTACTCCTATCTATTTTAGCTTCAATTCTTACACACGTAATTTTTTCAGTGCGAGTTTGTCCGCCTAACAATGTTGCTATCTTCTGATGCTCATAGTAATCATGCGTCATTCGAGAGTAATTTCTTGCTAACTCTTTCCTTGGTGTTTTTTTAGATATTATTGTCCATCTCTCAAGGAACAAGTCTTGAATTTCATTTAATGTGATTTGTTTTTGATTTAAAGCATCATATAAAGCTTTATCAGTTACACTATGAATGTTTTTCATTTAGGCTCCCAAGAAATGACTTCTGCTGAAAAAAACTCTTTTACAGTGGACACTACTTGAACATCCAAAGCTTCGAGCCTTTTTTTAGCATCTTCATCGAGTCCATATTCATGCGCATACTTTTCTACGCCCCGCTGAAAATGAGATAAAATTCTTTCGTCTTTTTCACGATAGGCTAATCGTATTCTTATTTTATTTATTCCATCAAGGATTTGATAGTTCGATAATAAATCCAATAAATAGAAGAATTCATTATCACTATTCCCTTTCCTGTTGTAATAGACAATAAATCCTTCCGGGTATACTTCTTCCTCTATCTTTGTGGCTTTATTATATTTGAGGACTGCACCATGCTTCACAATCATAAAGGGAGATGACAATACCTCTATGGTGGCTGGGAGGTGTTTTTCTGTAACAGCTACTTTGTGAAAGTTTAACTGAGGATAATAGAATCCATATTCCTCATCTGGAAACTCCCTCTTAGCGATCATATCATTCATATCGCTCGTTACTGCCAACATATAACTTATCAAAAAAGGATCTATGATATGGATTTGCTGGCCTGCGCATAAAGGGATTTTTTCTAAATTTACCGCTTTATTTCTTCTTCCCTTCTCAGGTTTAGGAGGGTTAAAAAACTCGTAGAAATCATGCTGTAATTGATTGTCGTGATTAAAAACAAACAATAAGCCCCGAACCTCTGAGTTTATTTGAGAAAAGTTGTATTTCTCTATCCACTCAGTGTTATATCTGGCACATTCGATAGTTTCAGCTAAAGATTTTAATGCGTCCTCAATTTTTGTGGCATTTATAGAGCCAGCTTTATAGCTTTTCAAATCAGTATTCAGATAGATAACCTTATTTAGGTAAGGGTCCTTATAGCTAAATACTACATCTACGGGGTGAGTATGCTTATGCTTCTTGCTTTCAGGTTTATGTTTGGGTTCATCATCACAAGGGAAGTCTCTATCCCATGGACCATGCTGCTGCCACTTGAATCGACTTAGTAGATCTTCCGATATGCGTTTCGCCAAATCTTCTATAGGTCCGTTCTCTGCCATGTCATTTCCTTAATTTTTGCAGATAAATCTCATTGAAAGATAAATTGAAGGCTTTCTGCTTGCAAGGACTTTAGCCATGACATGAGACAGGGAGCGCGCGCTCGTAGCCCCGCCACGCCTGCCCGCTTTATGTAGTGGTTTTCATGCACCTGCATGACATAAACAAAAGCCCGCCAGTTCTGGCGGGCCAAAGGGTAAACGATCCTTTTGGGATCATGCGGATTCATGCAGCATAGGCATGCACTTACCTGCAAAAAGTCAGAACAGGGGCAGGTTGTTATCTGGCTCAGTGATTTTCGGGTCGACCGTAACAGGATTGTTTAGCGCCTGCAGATAAAGCAGACCCTGAGAAAGAGAGACGGGAGCAGAAATCTCAAGCCAGAAAACACCATCATAAGTCCGGCCTAACCAAAAGCCGCCGCCGTTCTCTTTTGGCCGCTGAAAGAAAACTAATCCGCCAGGCGCATAATCAGTCAGGCTTTCGCCCCGGTAAACTACCTGGTAATTCGAATCGCTTCCGGCCATAGCCTAACGCCTCGTGGTACTCGTTGTTCAACCTTGCCAGTGCAAAAAATAAATTTTGTCACCAGCAACGTTATCAATATGCTTGGCTGCGGACTCACGCTACTCCGCAGCGTAAAAAATCTCATCGTCGGGGACTTTTTCGCAGCTCGAATGCGCTAACTCAGCGATGATACTCATCGCCAATTTCATGTCAGATTGCTTGCAATTAGCTATAAGTGACACCTCAGCAATGAACTGAACGCAAGCCATCTTACGGTTTATCGGTGCCAAATCTTGAGTGTTCATCTAACCCTCCCTTTACTCTAAAGACTGTATAACCATACAGTAGTAGATGAGTTACGAAATGTGAAATGTTTTTTCATTCAATCGGACCTAATTTGAAAATAAAAGGTAAGGTTTTCAGTGATTCCAACCTGTTATTTTGATTAGATTAAGCCTTGCTTTCTCCTGACTAACGGCTTCGCTTATGGCAGCATTCTTAGTTCAGATCCATTGACTCCATTTATCGTCTTCCTGCAGCCGCCCGTTCTTATAGAAAATGCGCATCCCCGCGCCTGAATTGATACTGCCTCCGCACAGAAGCAGATTTGTTTCAGTTTCTTCACCGGTAAAGCCCCTCGTTTTCAGCTCTGCAACAAGAGCAGCCCGCTGAACATCGTCAATTACCTGCTTATAACTCTGCTTCTGGCGCGGCTTCACCACTCGGAGACGCGCCAGCAGATCCCGGCGCTGTTTTCTGGTCATATTGTCGAAGTCTGCCGGGCCATAAAGAGGCTTTTCACCTGGTTCTATAGGTTCAACAGTTACTTGATTACCCCCTGTAATGTTCAGTTTTTCATCAGGGGGACAGTTATTGCCACGAGTCCAAGGGGCGCTAGCGCCCTGGTCGGCTGTCGCCTCCTGAACATCAACGGCTTTACGGACCATTTTCCACTTCGTTACGTGTGTGCAGATGCGGCCTGCTACTAATGGGGACCAGATGCCATAAATGCGGGTGCCGTGATCGCCGTAAGGGGTCGGCTCGTCGTTAAGCTCGTATGCTGTTCTGACGATGTGATGTTTACGCGGAACCAGCACGCCGCCCTGTTTCATGATGTAGGTGGCAAAGCAGCCCACATCTGCAGCGGCCAGAACCGCATCCAATTGCGCGTTTTCAAGAACCGGCGCACCGGCCTTTTTGTCGCTCTGATTTCTCAGCGCCTGACCGGCAAGCAGGCGCAGTTCCCGGTAAGCCTGACGGCCCGGAATACCAAAGAAGCGGAACTGCTGAACGCGATGAAGTGACGCCCACGCGCCTACGTTCTCCGCGCTATCACGCAGTGATTTACCTGTTTCTGCACTGATTTCATCAGACAGGCCACGGCCATCAATATTTTTACTGACGTATTTAGCGATATAACTGGTCGGTGAACCTTTGCGCGGGTTGATTAGTTCAGCTTTAAAGCGCGGCCCGGTATTGTTGCCAAGTTCTTCGCGGTCCTCACGAATGGCAAATTTCCGCAGCAGTGCGGTGACTGAACGGCGCTCTTTTTTGCGCATGAAGCACAGCAGGTGCCAGTGTACGGTGCCATCATGATGCGGCTCAGCAACCCGCACGCCATACCAGCGCATCCCGGCTTTATGCATGGCCTTGCGGAAGGCAGCGAAGGTATCAACCAGATAATCACTGCTCTGGCGAACGGTGGCCGTGGTCCACTTCGGATTCGGTCTGCCGTTGTTCAGCGTGGCGTGGAAACGCGACGGGCAGGTGAGAGTGTAAAATACGGCACAGTCGCCGCGCATTTCCGCAATAAGCTCCAGCCCCTTAACACAGGCCATCATTTCATTGCGGCGGTGTGCCGAGTTGCTGTTACTGGCATTTACCACGTCTTCCATATCGAGCGTATCGCCTTCATTGCTCACCAGCTCATGCGAACGGAAAAACTCCAGAGACTTCCTGCGCTGCTCACGCTTATGGATCACGGCTTCAAAGCTCACGTAGGGGGACGCTTTTTTGTTGACCAGGCAGACAGCGCGCAGCTGCTCTTCACGCCATTCACAACGCAGCTGCCACAGCTTGCGATACCACCAGTCCGCGCAGAGCATACGGGCCAGCGATGGCGGGATCAGATCATAGGGCACAGGCTTGCGACGGCGCTTTTTACGGCGCAAGTGCTCAAAGGCCGGGGGGATTACGTCCAGGCGCATCGCTTCCGCTGCAACAAGTTCCCACGCCTGGCGGACCTGCTCCGGCGTCACGTCGTCACTGACGAACAGATGGCCGCTGGCTTTATCCAGACACATGCTCATGTGCGCAGCGACCAGCGTAGATAAACGCTTGACCTGATTCTGGTTCATTTCAGGCAACGCCAGCAGGCCGTCCAGCCCGTCGTGACCGGCCATAAAACGGAATGAGGCTGAAATCTGGCTTTCGCGCACGCGGGCCAGCCTCTCAAGGCAGGGGCGGATGGTTTCGCGCAGGTAGCGCGAGTAAGCCTGCGGCCTGCCGAGATTGTGGAAAAACTTAACGCGCTCCATGAGAGGCTTGCTGATGTGCGAAGGCTGCGCGCTGACATCGGCAACGATAACCAGATCGGGATTGTGTTGCTGCTGTTCGCGGGCCATCTTTGCCCGGCTGACAATTCTGTCCTGCACAATTTCGCGCTGGACAGGATCGCGGGACTCGTTGAAAAAGTAGCGGTCCCAAACCTCATCACTCATTGCCTCACGGCGCAGCTGCTCCTGCTCGTTATCTGCAGCATAAAGACTGATCAGGTTTGAAAGCGCGGACACCGGCGCAACTTCCGCCGGGTCCAGCTGTGGATTGATTGCCTTTTTAGGGGCGTTCCATGGGTATGCGAAAACCTGAGTCATTACACCGCCAGACTCATGTGACGCACTGCGATGATTTCAGATGCGCGCTTGCTTTCACCCGCAGCCACGCCAACAGAGCGGGCGGCAGTGACTTTTGTCAGGTCAAATTCACGGAAGATACTGCGGGTAAACAGGGTGTCGCTGTTTGAAACGATGACCGGGTTACGCTCAGAAATACCCAGCAGGGTGCAGGCCAGCGAGTGCTGATCATCGTCGCTGAACCCATCGGTGTGATAAGCGGTGAACGTGCCGTGATATGGCGGGTCGCAGTACACGACATCACCGGCACGGACCATGCTTAGGGTTTCGCTATACCCCAGACATTCAAACGTCGCGCGCTGAGCCTTCACGGCAAACGCTTCGATTTCTGCCAGCGGGAAATATGGCTCTTTATAATTACCGTAGGGGTTATTAAATTCGCCGCGCTTGTTATAGCGGCAAAGGCCACGGTAGCCGTGGCGATTCAGGTAGAGGAATTGCGCAGCACGTTCCAGCAGTGGCAGCGCCGCATTGAAGTTAAAATCTTCGCGAACCTGATAATAACTTTCTTCAGTTTGATTCTGAGTAAAGAGCGATAACGCAACGACAATAAACGGGCGGGTATGCTCTTTAACCTGACGATAGAGGTTAATCAGATCGGGATTAACATCCGCTACCAGATAGGCCGGATAATCCGTATTCATCATGACGGCACAGGAACCGGCAAACGGCTCAACCAGGCGATCACCGGCGGGCAGGTGCTTAATCAGTTCAGGCATCAGGCCGGACTTGCTGCCAGCCCATTTCAGGATGGTTTTCATAATGCCGCACCTTTGTGATGTGCGCTTTTCAGCTCACTGATTTCCTTGCAGGTCACGCACAGGCAAACGCCCGGCAGTGCGCGGCGGCGCTTCTCCGGTATTTCTTCGCCGCACGACAGGCAGAAAAACTCACTCGCCCCTGTCGGGCGGTGAGTCGCGTTAGCCAGATTGCGCGCCAGCTCTTCCTGCACGCGCTGCTGTACCATGTCCATTGAATCAGCCATCAGTGCAGCTCCTGCGCCTGGTTCTCAAAGCGTTCTGCTTCTTTGTCCAGCAACTCGATGATTTCCGCCGCTGACATTTCCTGTTTGCGGGCATGAATTGCTAGCGCGGCCAGGCGGATAGAAACGGATAGCGCATCATCAGAACGCTGCTCAGTTTTGGCCTTGCTCAGCAGGGCATTAAGCGCGTCTTCGTCTGCTTTTAAATTACGGGTCTGGATATTTCGCATTTCACTTTCTCCTGAATTCGGGCAAAAAAATGCCCGGCGGGTTTACGCCATTTAATTTCGTTGTGTTAATTAATTAGGTAACGTCAGATTCTTTGGAAATAAACTCACGACTGCTTTTAAGTGATTCATCGCGCTAATCAGCGCCGTTAATTCGTCACTCGTCAGTTCACTGAAATCAACGCTGTGACGTTCTTTGCTGATATTTGCCAGGAAGAAAATTGCGCTCAGTGCGCGGCCATTCTGTTCAGCCTGGTGATCGCGCTTATTACGCATATCTGCGATAAAGCGTTTGAGTTCGTGGCTGCAATCGCCATACATCATGGTACGAAGGGCAGAGATATGATTAAGCGCACTTGCACGCTGCCCTGCGTTCATCTGAACAATGATACTTTCAGCTTTGTAACCCATGATTCTTTCCTCTCACTCGTTAATGCTGCCAGCAGTTCGGCCTGTGAAATTGCCGGGTGCCAGCGCCTGCCCTTATCTGCCGCAATCCAGCCGTGGCCGTATGCATGGGACGGACTTTGCCGCTTCAGAAGCGGAGCCACTGAAAACGCCATATCTCAGACCATCCCGATTGATGCACCGATACCACTTAACACATCAGCAGTACCTGAAAGTGCAGGGTTAGAATGAACGCGAGTCTGTACAGCGAGGGCCGCCAGCATCATGCAGCGAATGCCGGTATTAGCTGCTTCAACAATCCCGCGACGGCATGAGGTGGTAATGCTTGCGTGATTAGCAGCACTGGCAGCAAGCGTTCCCACCTGAGCGGAGGCATTGAGCACGTAAGCCGGAAATTTTTCAGCGGCATGTTCATTAACAGGAACACATGGCAGACAGTGCAGCTGCGCCAGCATCCCATCCATCAGCGTAGCGTCCTCGGTCAGATCAGTAAGCAACAGCACTTCTGGAACGGTCAGCTGATGCACCTGATCAGGATTCAGCTTGTTGCGAAGCGTCTGCACTTTCATGCCTGCTTGCTGGGCCAGCTCCCGCATGTTGTGAGACAGTGCAAACTTGCGGCAGGCGTCTTCGTAGTGGTTATGGGTGGAAGTCTTGAAATCAAACATGGTCATTCCTTTGCTCAACTTAAATAATTAAGTTGTTACGCAGCAACGTAGCGGCAGTTGACACCTTGAGCGAGCAAACGCGCGCGGAAGGCAACCATGTTGATGCGTGCAGCACCGCCAATTTTTTTACGTGGCATAACAAGCAGATCACCGTCTTCAACCATCTGCTTCACAGTGCGAAGGCTGTAACCATAAGCCTGTGCGAACTGTTCATAAGTCATCAGATCTGGGCCGCTAGGTATTGTAATTTGATTGGTCATCGGGGATTATCTCCAGTTGGCAGTATTTACGGTGCATTGGCGTGCATTTTCACTAACGAAGTGGATGATATATTCCAAATGGATTTGTGTAAACAGATCATATTGGATTATTTGAAGGGTATATGACCGATTACAACAGCGATGTTAAGGCCATACTGGAGAGAATCCTTAAATCTTATGGGGTTAGCTCACGCCCAGAGCTAGCGGAACTTCTGAAAATTCCGTTACCTACTATCCAAAATTGGGTATCTCGCCAGAGTTTACCCGGCGATTACATCGTTCAATGCGCATTGGATACGGGAGTAAGCCTTAGATGGCTGGTTAATGGTGAACTTGCAAATGTAAGTTCAGATGGAGTGAAGCATCCCTCTCTG
>NZ_JBXUHX010000037.1:21916-35697 GCF_058148845.1 Pantoea sp. RCC30.1
ACACGGGAGTAAGCCTTAGATGGCTGGTTAATGGTGAACTTGCAAATGTAAGTTCAGATGGAGTGAAGCATCCCTCTCTTAAAGGGAAGAAACTTCACGACACTATGCTGGCTAATGGCGGGCGGGCAGTGTTGGATCGCATAATGCACGCATATGGCTTTACTATGCAGAAGCAGCTTGGTGACTTGCTTGATATTCCTTCAGCGACGATGAGCGCATGGGTTCGCAGAGATTATTTTCCAGGTGATGTTGTCATTACATGCGCACTTGATACGGGGGTTTCTCTTTCTTGGTTAGCTACTGGCCATGAGGATGAGGCACTACCTAAAAGAGATTTAGCGGATCAGCTGATACCATCCATACCTGCGCGAAAACTCTCTGGAGGCACATTAGAGAATCAGCCTGATGTAAGTTTTAATCTTTCTCTTTTTGGCTTTGATTTAAGTAACCCCCTATATATTCAACGCGGCTCGATATCATGGATCGTGGAAGGGGGCGCTCAGACCATTGGCAATGGTGATTGGCTATTAGATATTGATGGAAATAAAGATATTTATACCGTGTCACGCCTTCCGGGTAATAGGATCAAAGTTACTAACAATACATCTTCATTTGAATGTTCAGAAAGTGATGTAAAACCTATTGGCTTCGTAATTCTGACAATATCCAAAAATATATAGGGAAATTATGGCCGAGTTTATTTTATTAATAATTGCGACAGTGAGCGGTATTGTTTCAGCTCATATTAATTGTAAAGCAAAAAGCATCAGAGGTTTTAAAGCTTTTATGAGCCTATGCTTTGGTGGGGCAGTGCTGGGTACAATAATGCTTTTTAGTTTCTTAGCTCCTATGTGGGTTTCATATTCAATAGCGGCTGTATGTATTGCCATCCTAATCAATAATATATCTAAATTTAAAAAATCTTTGGTTAGATAACATGTCCATCAAAAAACTGTCGTCTGGCGAATGGCTTGCTGATTTTTATTTAGATGGTCGCGGCAGTCGACGCATCAGGAAAAGCTTTGCAACAAAAGGTGAAGCGGTAGCTTTTGAAGATTACACGCGCGCTGAGGCCGAAAACAAACCGTGGATAAAAGAGAAGGAAGATCGCCGCAAGCTTAGTGAGTTAATTAAACTCTGGGATTCTCTACATGGGCAGTCACTCAAGGCCGTCAAATCTCGGAAGGCAAAGTTAGATATTGTGTGTGCCGGATTAGGAGACCCGATAGCTTCTCAACTGACGGCAAAAGACTGGGCGCATTATCGTGATCGTCGGCTTAAGGGCGAGATTTCTAACGGCTATCACGACGACCAATCAAAGTGGAAAGTAAAGCCTATAACGGTTAATAGAGAACAAAACTATCTTGCCGCTGTGTTCAATGAACTGAAGCGGTTAGGGGAATGGTCACTACCTAACCCACTGGAAGGCGTCAGGACGTTCCGGGAAGATGAAAAAGAAATGTCCTGGCTAACTATGAAGCAGATCACTGAGTTACTTGAAGCGTGCGAAAGTTACGGCAAGCCAGACCTGACAATGATTTGCAAAGTATGTCTTGCTACAGGTGCGCGCTGGACTGAGGCTGAAACCCTGACCCGCTCTCAACTTTCGCCCAATAAGCTGTCATTCTTCAAAACGAAGGGCGGTAAAAACCGAACTGTTCCCATCCAACAGTGGTTCTACAATGAACTGAAGGAACGACAAGGGAGGATGTTCAAGCCCTGCTATCAGGAATTTAAGAAAATGCTAGCTACCACAAATATTCAATTGATAGAAGGGCAGAAAACACATGTTTTACGCCATACTTTTGCCAGTCATTTCATGATGAATGGTGGCAATATTCTTGTACTGCAAAGGATTCTTGGGCATGCGAACATCCGTGAGACCATGAAATATGCTCATTTTGCTCCGGATCACCTTGAAGAAGCTGCAACCTTAAATCCACTTTCAAAATTATAGGTCTAAATATGGATAATCAAGAGCCTACAAAAAGTAAAGATACAGAAGAAGAAAATGATAGTCGGAGTAGTAACGGAAAATTCATAAATTGGCTTAAAGATAAGTGGGATGAAATAGATTATTCTTTAAGTGAGTGGAAGGGGGTTGTAAATATAATAGAACTTATAACATGGATTTTAATTCTTAACTCGCTTTTTTCTTATGGCGCAAATGAATATCGAACTTTTGGAGGAGAAATTAGTTTTAAAAGTTTGTGGTGGTCTACTCCTGTTTTTGTAAAGACAGGGATTTTTTGGTTACTTCCTTTAGCATTCACCATGGTTTATAGGATCTCGCCTATTTTTGCGGGGGTTCTTAGGGTTTTCTCTATCAGGCTAGAACCGACTTTTAATGAAAGATATTCAATTAAAAGGGCGGAGGAGATATCACTACGTAATCTGTCGAGAAGTGAAATTGCTGAGAAATACGTTCAGTCATTAGTATCCTCATCCACTTCATTATCAAAAGATATTTATTCTAAAGGAAGTGTTTATCTTCTTTTTGGCGTCTTGTTTTCAATTGTAGGTTTACTTTTTTTCTACTTTCAAATTCATAGTTTGAAGTTCGATGGCAATTTAACAAATGCAATTATTACTATGGTCCCAAACTTTGGTGTTTTGATATTCTTAGAGTTTATTTCTTTCTTCTTTTTGAAACAATATAGAGCCTCAATGGATGACTTTAGATACTATGAAGCTATTAAAAGGTCACGTGAGGAAACTCTAGCCGTAATAAAATTACTAGCTATCAGTGATGAAAAAAGGGATTACCTTTCGATTCTGGATAATTTAAGTTTTAGTTCCGCTGTCGGTAAGCTGGAAACTGGGCAAACCAGTGAGTTCATTGAAGCTAAGAAGTACGACAAAAATGAGATGGATGTACTGGCGAAAATAGTTGAAGCCATATCTAAAAAGTAGTCAAAGACTTGATGTCCACAAATTGACTACCTAGCATGTACGCGTCAGCATTTGGTTGCACCAGATATAGAAGTAACTAACTGTTTTATAAATAAAATGCTTATGTATCAATGATGCCGTGAAAAAGCGTCTTAACTAAGGTATCGCTAACGCGACATCTAAAAGTTAATAGCAAACAAGGGGTTGGCGTGATGCCAGCCCCTTTTTTTGTCTTGATGCCTGCCCATTTGTGCAGTTAACCATCATCCGGCCGCTGAAAATGATAAATCGCCGTATTAACCGGCCCGGCCTCTAATACGATCAGGCCATAGCGACAGCCAATAAACTGTCCACCACATTTCTCAGCGACTTTCCGACTCGCCAGGTTATCCTCAGCCGCCAGAATTTCAATCACCCTGGTCTCAGGGCGTGAAAACCCCAGCGGCAATAGCTTTGCCACCGCGCAGCTGGCGATTCCCTGACGCTGGGCGTCGCTGCGAACCCAGTAGCCAATTGCGCTGGTGTCGCCCGGATGACGGGCAAAGCGTATCCCTGCGCCACCCAGCAGCCGGTCATGCCGATCAACGATCGCAAACTCTTCTGCTTCTTCTTTCATCCTTTGCCAGTGGGTAAAGCGGATCCAGCTTTCTGCGTCATGAGGCTGATAATCGTGATGCGCCCAGACCATCCACGGTATCAGACTGTCCAGAGAGGCTTTAACTGCAGCGGTAAACGCGGGCACGTCGCTGAGCTCAAAAGGTCGCAGATGGATGTTCAGTGGGGAGGAGTGCATGATGGACTCAGCATTAAAATAATCATTATCCTCATTCTGCCTGCAGTAGTCAGAAAAGCAATCAACCCCATTGTAAATATAATTGTACAGTTTGCCGGTTGCTTATTTTGCGCGCTATTATTTATAATTTACTGATTTTAATATCAATATTTAATATTCACCTCGTCTGCTTTGATCTGTGGTAATAAATGTGTACATATAATATTGCGCTATGTATTGCCTGTGATACAGTATTTGCATTCCTCAACGAGGAGCCCCTATCCGCTAATACGAGCCAAAGGATCGCCATCATGCAAAAAGACGCGCTGAACAATGTGCATATCGCCGGTGAACAGGTATTAATCACGCCTGAAGAGCTGAAGGCGAAATTTCCACTGACCGCTGAACAGCAGGATCAGGTCGCGGCATCGCGCCAGACTATCTCTGACATTATTGCCGGCCGCGATCCGCGTCTGCTGGTGGTGTGCGGACCCTGCTCCATTCACGATACCGAAGTGGCACTGGAATATGCTCATCGTCTGCAAACACTTTCCGAACAGCTGAAAGATCAGCTCTATATCGTGATGCGCGTCTATTTTGAAAAACCCCGTACTACCGTCGGCTGGAAAGGGCTGATCAACGATCCTTACATGGATAACTCGTTTGATATGGAAGCGGGTCTGCACATTGCACGTCAGCTGCTGGTGAACCTGGTTGAGATGGGCTTGCCGCTGGCCACAGAAGCACTGGATCCGAATAGCCCGCAATACCTGGGCGACCTGTTCAGCTGGTCGGCGATTGGCGCACGGACGACAGAATCTCAGACCCACCGTGAAATGGCCTCGGGCCTGTCGATGCCGGTCGGCTTCAAAAATGGCACCGATGGCAGTCTGGGAACGGCAATTAACGCCATGCGTGCTGCTGCAATGCCGCACCGTTTTGTCGGGATTAATCAGGCCGGTCAGGTCTGTCTGCTGCAGACTCAGGGCAATCCGGATGGTCACGTGATTCTGCGTGGCGGCAAAGCGCCCAACTACGGACCTGAGGATGTTGCGCAGTGTGAAAAAGAGATGCTGAAGGCGGGACTGCGTCCAGCCTTAATGATAGATTGCAGCCATGGCAATTCGAACAAAGACTATAGCCGTCAGCCTGGCGTAGCGGAATCTGCTATTGCGCAGATCAAAGACGGAAACCGTTCAATCATTGGTTTGATGCTGGAAAGCCATATCAATGAAGGTAACCAGTCTTCTGAGCAGCCACGCAGCGAAATGAAGTATGGCGTTTCCGTAACCGATGCCTGCATCAACTGGGAAGTGACCGAAACGTTGCTGCGTGAGATGCATCAGGATCTGCAGGGAGTGCTGTCGGCGCGTCTGTCACAAGAGGTTTAAGAGCAATGGTGGCTGAACTGACCGCGTTACGCGATCAAATTGACAGTGTTGATAAGGCACTGCTGGATCTGCTGGCTAAACGGCTGGAGCTGGTGGCTGAGGTAGGGGAGGTTAAGAGCCGTTACGGTCTGCCTATCTATGTGCCTGAGCGTGAAGCGTCGATGCTGGCTTCCCGTCGCAAAGAGGCTGAGGCGCTCGGCGTACCCCCGGATCTGATTGAAGATATATTACGTCGCGTGATGCGTGAGTCCTATACCAGCGAGAATGACAAAGGCTTTAAAACCCTCTGTCCTGAAATGCGCCCGGTGGTGATCGTCGGCGGTAAAGGCCAGATGGGTCGACTGTTTGAAAAAATGCTCGGCCTGTCAGGCTACACGGTTAAAACGCTGGACAAAGAAGACTGGCCTCAGGCTGAAACGCTGCTTAGCGATGCCGGTATGGTAATCATTAGTGTGCCGATTCACCTGACCGAGCAGGTCATTGCCCAGCTGCCGCCACTGCCGGAAGATTGTATTCTGGTTGATCTGGCGTCTGTGAAAAACCGGCCTCTGCAGGCGATGCTAGCCGCCCATAGTGGTCCGGTGCTGGGTCTGCATCCGATGTTTGGCCCGGACAGCGGTAGCCTGGCAAAACAGGTAGTAGTCTGGTGTGATGGAAGACAGCCGGAAGCGTATCAGTGGTTCCTGGAGCAGATTCAGGTCTGGGGGGCGCGTCTGCATCGTATAAGCGCGGTTGAGCATGACCAGAACATGGCCTTTATTCAGGCACTGCGTCACTTTGCCACCTTTGCCTATGGCCTGCATTTAGCCGAAGAGAACGTCAATCTCGATCAGCTGCTGGCGCTGTCGTCACCGATTTACCGGCTGGAGCTGGCGATGGTGGGGCGGTTGTTCGCTCAGGACCCACAGCTTTATGCGGATATTATCATGTCGTCAGAGAGTAATCTGGCGCTGATCAAACGTTATTACCAGCGGTTTGGTGAAGCGATTGCGCTGCTGGAACAGGGCGACAAGCAAGCATTTATTGCCAGCTTTAACCGGGTTGAACAGTGGTTTGGCGATCACGCGAAACGCTTCCTGGTGGAAAGCCGGAGCCTGTTGCGCTCGGCTAATGACAGCCGGCCATAAATGAAAAAGGCATCCTTGCGGATGCCTTTTTTCTATTCGGCAGTTTCATCGCCTGGTTCAGCGGGCACCACATTCTCGCTAGGGTAGCAGCCCAGCACCTTCAAAGAGCGGGTCATGGTCTGAAGTTCCTGAAGAGCCTGCTGCATCCGCTCAGATTGCAGGTTGCCCTGCACATCAATGTAAAACATCTCTTCCCACGGATTGCCATTAATCGGGCGTGACTCCAGCTTACTCATAATCAGGTTGTGCTGACGTAGCACCAGCAGAGCGTCAACCAGCGCACCCGCCTGCTGGCCGGTTGCCATAATCAGCGTGGTTTTGGCTGGTACCTGATCTGAAACCTCAATGGATTTGCGGGCCAGAACGATAAACCGGGTATGGTTCTGTTGCTGATTCGCCAGATTACGTTCCAGCACCTGCAACTGATAAAGTTCGCCACCGGCTTCACTACCCAGCGCCGCCACCTTAGATGAGTTGAGCGCAGCCACTTTCTCCATCGCTGCCGCAGTACTCTCGGTATATTCAATTTTCCAGTGTGGGAAACGGTTAATAAACTGGCTGCACTGCTGGAAGGGCTGAGGATGGCTGTACACCGTCTCAATCTGCTGCAGATCGGTGGGGCCATTCACCAGCACGCAGTGGTCGATAGGTAAGGTCAGTTCGCCCACGATAGAGAGGCTGGTCTGTTGCAGCAGATCGTAGACATCATTGATCGAGCCCGAACTGGTGTTCTCAATCGGCATCACGGCGTAATCAGCCAGGCCATTTTCGACCTGCTTGATGATGTCGTGAAACTTCAGGCAGCCACACTCCACCATGCTGTCGAAATGACGTGATGCGTAGTTGCGTGCGGCAAGGTGCGAGTAAGAGCCTTTCGGGCCGAGGAATGCGATACGGGCGGCATGCGCATGAGGATGGTTGAGGTTTTTCTGCAGCAACGCTTGCTGAGTCAACACGGAATCTTCGATGACCAGCTGGAACAGGCGGGTGATGTAGTGGGCATCCAGCTTGTGCGCTTTACCCAGCACAATCAAATTCTCCAGCAGCGCGCGCTCGCGTTCCACATCCCGAATCGGGCGATGCGTTGCCAGTTTTGCTTGTGCGACTTCCACTGCCAGCAGACGACGCTCGGCCAGCAGCGTCAGAAGTTTTTTATCCACTGCGCTAATCTTATCGCGTAGCGCCAGCAATGGATTGTCGGGATTCATAGGGCTCACCTGTATGCTATCCAATAAAAAAGCCTCCCGGTTGGGAGGCTTCGTTGTTCGTCTTCGCTTTCATTTTCACACGACGAATGGCCTCCCGTTCAGGGGAAGGTAAAAAAGAAAGCGAAGAAAAACAGATCAAGTTTCATGATAACGTCCGAATAGAGAGTGACCTGAGAGTAACCGTACTGCTTAAAAGCTGTCAATAAAAAACGCGCCCGGAGGCGCGTTACGAAAATCAGGACTCTTCGTCGGCGGGTATAATGTCTTTTACGCTGGCACTGGCACGGCGCGCTTCAGACTTGTGCTGCACTTTATTCAGCTGCCGCTCGAGCTTCGCAATCAAATCGTTGATGGCGGTATACATATCGTCATGTTTGGCACTGGCCACCAGAGTCCCGTTCGGTGTGTTAATAGTGGCATCAGCCACGAATTCTTTGGGTTCTTTGGACAGGACAATATGCGGATTAATCAGGTCGGTTTGCCATTTTTCAAGCTTGGCGAGACGGTCTTCAACATGGCTTCGGATTGCCGGGGTGATGTCCATTTGTTTACTGGTAATGTTCAGAATCATCGTTCTTACCTCTCTGTCATTTCCGTCTTGGTCTTCTCAGCATAGCGCGAAAAAGCGTTAAATGTGAGATTTAGATCACGAAAAAATGTCACTTTTTGTCAGTCACAACATTCTGTGAGAAAGGCAGAGAAACTGGCTGAAATGGCTTGAAGCGAAACGATTAACACGGCATGCTTGATGAGTTAGCTCACTGGCATCAGATCCATTCCTGACTGTTCTTTGAGCAAAAAAAAGCAGCCATTGCAGGCTGCTTTTTTTGTGGCTGAAATCAGGTGCTATCAGCTTTTGTTTGCTGCAATGATTTTCGCCACTTTATCGGCTTCAGCGTTCAGCTGCAGATTGCGGTAAGCATTTTCCATCAGCGGCAGGGCATCGTGTGTCGCCTGCGTATCCGGGTAATCGCGCATCATACCTTCGACACGGTTAACAACCGCGACATAAGCCTCACGCTTAGTATAGAATTGCGCCACTGACAGCTCATATTTAGCCAGACGGTCTTTCAGATAGACCAGACGTTTCTGAGCATCAGCCGCATACTGGCTGTTCGGGTAATTACGCAGCAGCTGGGAGAAGTCGCGGAAAGCATCACGAGCGTGCGTCGGATCGCGGTCAGAACGATCGATACCAAAGAAGCCCTGCAGCGCGGAGTCATCCAGCGCCATGTCCGTCAGACCTTTCATATAGATGACATAGTCAATGTTCGGATGCGTGGGGTTCAGACGCATAAAGCGAGCAATGGCAGCCTGCGCCAGGGGCAGATCGGCATTTTTATAGTACGCGTAGATTAAATCCAGCTGCACCTGCTGCGAATAAGGACCGAACGGATAACGATTATCCAGCGCTTCCAGTTGCTTAATCGCGGCTTTAAAGTTACCGTCCTGCAGCTTTTGCTGCGCTGTAGCATAGATTTCAGAAGGCGGGTTGTCCGGTACCGCGTCATTTGAGCCGGAACAACCAACAAGTGCCAGGCTCAGTGTGGCAGCAGCCACCAGATGTTTCATACGCGTCATGACGAAGTGATTATCCTCAAATGTTATGGCGGAAGCTGTCCGTATAGCTCCCGGTAATGACCAGGTACGATAGCACATTATATTAAACGGCATCGCCGTGAAAACCCAACGTTAACGAAGAAGCTGTATATGGCACAACAAGTTCAACTCACCGCAACGGTATCCGAATCACAACTCGGACAACGCTTAGATCAGACTTTGGCGGAATTGTTCCCTGATTATTCACGTTCTCGCATAAAAGAGTGGATCCTTGACCGTCGCGTTACAGTAAACGGCGTCATGGTCGATACACCCAAAGAAAAAGTGCTGGGCGGCGAGCGGGTCGCGATTGACGCTGAGATCGAAGAGGCACAGCGCTGGGAACCGCAGGATCTGCCACTCGACATCGTTTATGAAGATGAAGACATTATTGTCATCAACAAACCACGCGACTTTGTGGTTCACCCTGGCGCCGGTAATCCGGATGGCACGGTATTAAACGCCTTACTTCATCATTTTCCTGCGATTATGGATGTGCCACGCGCGGGCATCGTACACCGCCTGGACAAAGACACCACCGGTTTAATGGTGGTCGCGAAAACCGTGCCGGCTCAGACGCATCTGGTGGACTCGCTGCAACGTCGCGAAATCACCCGTGAATATGAAGCGGTCGCAATTGGCAATATGACGGCGGGCGGCACTGTTGAGCAGCCTATCAGCCGTCACTCAACTAAACGCACCCACATGGCGGTACACCCAATGGGTAAACCGGCGGTGACGCATTACCGCATCATGGAGCACTTCCGGGCTCATACGCGTCTGCGACTGCGTCTGGAAACGGGTCGTACTCACCAGATCCGTGTGCATATGTCTCACATCAGCCATCCGCTGGTGGGCGATCCGCTTTATGGTGGCCGTCCGCGTCCGCCAAAAGGGGCATCAGAAGCATTTATTACTACGCTGCGCGGTTTTGACCGTCAGGCCCTGCACGCCACGATGTTGCGCCTCTATCACCCAATCAGCGGTATTGAGATGGAATTTCATGCTGCGCTTCCGCAGGACATGGTTGATCTGATCGCGGCGTTAAAAGCAGACACTGAAGAATTCAAAGACCAGATGAATTGGTGATGAATCTGATTACTCCTCAATGGCCTGCGCCGTCACGCGTTCGGGCCTGCTCGACGCAGCGACAGGGCGGCATAAGCACGTCGCCCTGGGATGCGCTGAATCTCGGCGGGCACGTAGGGGATAATCCGGATATGGTGGCGCGTAACCGGCAGTTGCTGGTGGAAGAAGCGGGCCTTCCTGCGATCCCGCAGTGGCTGGATCAGGTCCATGGCACTGAGGTTGTGCGTCTGATAGCAGGAGAAAGTACGCCTCTACGTGCTGATGCCTGTATCACCAATCAGCCCGGCGTCGTCTGCGCCGTCATGACCGCTGACTGTCTGCCAGTTCTGTTCTGTTCGCAGGATGGGACGGAAGTGGCGGCGGCACATGCAGGCTGGCGCGGACTTTGTGCGGGCGTACTGGAAAATACGCTGGCGCAGTTTCGCTCGCCGCCTGAGCAGATTCATGCCTGGCTGGGACCGGCGATCGGACCGGAAGCGTTTGAGGTTGGTGCAGAAGTGCGTCAAGCCTTTATGGCTCAGGAGCCCCGCGCCGTGCAGGCTTTCCGTCCTTCAGGCGGCCGTTTTTACGCTGATATCTGGCTGCTGGCGCGTATGCGGCTGCAGGCAGCGGGCGTGAATTCAATCAGCGCCGACAGCCGTTGTACTTTTACGCAGCGCGATGATTTCTTCTCCTTCCGCCGTGATGGGATCACCGGGCGTATGGCAACTTTGATCTGGCTGTTATAACCTTACGCCATAAGACGGTCCAGTTAGCGTATTTTTTACTCAAATCTCAGGTCATTAACCTTGAAATTTTGAGGGATGACCTCATTTAATCTCCAGTAGCATTTTGACCTGTAATGGGAGGAATTATGCGTCTGGATCGTCTTACTAACAAATTTCAGTTGGCTCTCGCCGACGCGCAGTCCCTGGCTCTGGGACACGACAACCAATTCATTGAACCTCTGCACCTTATGAGCGCATTGCTTAAACAGGAAGGCGGATCGGTTTCACCTTTACTGACTTCGGCCGGTGTCGACGTTACGCCTTTTCGCGCTCAGGTTGAGCAGGCCATCGATCGCCTGCCACAAGTTGAAGGCAGCGAAGGGGACGTACAACCCTCATCTGACCTCGTCCGGGTATTAAACCTGTGCGATAAGCTGGCGCAGAAGCGCAACGATAACTTCATTTCATCAGAATTATTTGTTCTGGCCGCCCTGGAATCTCGTGGCTCACTGGCCGATCTGCTCAAAGCAGCGGGCGCAACACGCGAAAAAATCACCAGTGCGATTGAACAGATGCGGGGAGGAGACAACGTGAACGATCAGGGGGCTGAAGATCAGCGCCAGGCATTAAAGAAATACACCATCGATCTGACCGAGCGTGCCGAGAAGGGCAAACTCGATCCGGTCATCGGCCGTGACGAAGAGATTCGCCGCACCATTCAGGTTCTGCAGCGCCGTACAAAAAACAATCCAGTGCTGATTGGTGAACCTGGTGTGGGTAAAACTGCGATTGTCGAAGGGCTGGCGCAGCGCATCATTAACGGTGAAGTGCCTGAGGGTCTGAAAGGTCGTCGGGTACTGGCGCTGGATATGGGTGCGCTGGTGGCTGGAGCGAAATATCGTGGTGAGTTCGAAGAGCGTCTGAAAGGGGTGCTGAGCGACCTGTCGAAACAGGAAGGCAACGTCATTCTGTTTATCGACGAACTGCACACTATGGTCGGTGCGGGTAAAGCGGACGGTGCGATGGATGCCGGCAACATGCTTAAGCCTGCGCTGGCACGTGGTGAATTGCACTGCGTGGGTGCCACGACGCTTGATGAATATCGTCAGTACATTGAAAAAGATGCCGCGCTGGAGCGTCGTTTCCAGAAAGTCTTTGTGGCTGAGCCAAGTGTGGAAGACACCATCGCCATTCTGCGTGGTCTGAAAGAGCGTTATGAACTGCATCACCATGTGCAGATCACTGACCCGGCGATTGTCGCGGCGGCGACCCTGTCTCATCGCTACATTGCTGACCGGCAGCTGCCGGATAAAGCGATTGACCTGATCGATGAGGCAGCATCCAGCATTCGTATGCAGATGGACTCGAAGCCGGAGTCACTGGATCGCCTGGAGCGCCGTATCATTCAGCTGAAGCTTGAGCAGCAGGCACTGAAGAAAGAGGCGGACGATGCCAGTATTAAGCGTCTGGAGATGCTGGAAACCGAGCTGAATCAGAAAGAGCGCGAATATGCTGAGCTGGAAGATGAGTGGAAGACAGAGAAAGCCTCGCTGTCCGGCACGCAGAACATTAAAGCTGAACTTGAGCAGGCGCGTCTGAATTTAGAGCAGGCACGTCGCCAGGGTGACCTCGCTCAGATGTCAGAGTTGCAGTACGGTAAAATTCCGGCACTGGAAAAACAGTTAGCAGCAGCGACTCAGGCGGAAGGCAAAACCATGAAGTTACTGCGTAACCGGGTAACCGATGTGGAAATTGCCGATGTGCTGGCTCGCTGGACCGGTATTCCGGTGGCACGAATGATGGAAGGTGAGCGTGATAAGTTGCTGCGCATGGAGCAGGATCTGCATGGCCGGGTCATCGGACAGGATGAAGCGGTTGAAGCGGTATCGAATGCTATCCGCCGTAGTCGCGCTGGTCTTTCTGATCCCAACCGGCCGATCGGTTCCTTCCTGTTCCTGGGACCTACCGGGGTAGGTAAGACCGAACTGTGTAAGTCGCTGGCTAACTTCCTGTTCGACAGTGACGATGCGATGGTTCGTATCGACATGTCCGAATTCATGGAAAAACATTCGGTGTCGCGGCTGGTGGGCGCACCTCCGGGCTATGTCGGCTATGAAGAGGGCGGTTATCTGACCGAAGCTGTACGTCGTCGCCCTTATTCTGTAATTCTGCTGGATGAAGTCGAGAAGGCGCATCCTGATGTCTTCAACATTCTGCTGCAGGTGCTGGATGATGGGCGTCTGACGGATGGGCAGGGTCGTACGGTCGATTTCCGGAACAGCGTGGTGATCATGACCTCTAACCTGGGATCGGATTTAATCCAGGAGCGGTTCGGCAATCTCAGCTATCCGGAAATGAAAGATATTGTGATGGGTGTGGTCGGACAGCATTTCCGTCCTGAATTCGTCAACCGTATTGATGAGGTGGTGGTGTTCCATCCGCTGGCTGAGAAACACATTGCGTCCATTGCGCAGATTCAGCTGCAGCGATTGTACAAACGCCTGGATGAACGTGGCTATCAGCTGCACATCTCCGATGATGCAATCAAACAACTGGCGGAGAACGGGTATGATCCTGTCTATGGTGCGCGTCCGCTGAAACGTGCGATACAGCAGCAGATCGAGAACCCGCTGGCTCAGCAGATCCTTGCAGGTTCGCTGGTGCCGGGTAAAACCATCGAAATGGATGTAGTAAACGACGTCATAACTGCACATCAGTAATAGTGCGAATCGAAAAACGGGCCTCTGGCCCGTTTTTTTTGTCCTTTCAAGGGGCTTTTGTTTATTTATTACTCCTTTTGAGTGCAAATTGACCGGTCAGCAAAAAAGTCTCAATTTGCACTTGCGCTATCTCAGCCGTTCCCTATAATGCGCCTCCATCGACACGGAACACCGGCAACGGGAAACGGGTTGAGAGGCGCAGGAGACTGAGCCGCCGGAGAAAAACTTCTGAAATAGAGGTTGACTCTGCAGGAGGAAAGCGTAATATACGCCACC
>NZ_JBXUHX010000038.1:0-34294 GCF_058148845.1 Pantoea sp. RCC30.1
TGCCAGCACTTTGAAAATGCGCAGCAGCGCAGCGGTTTTCCAGTCACCTTCGCCTGCGAAGCCATAACCCTGACCCATCAGACGCTGAACCGCCAGACCTGGCAACTGGGTCATGCCGTGCAGCGTCTGGAAGTTGGTGGTAAAGGCGTGGCAGCCTTCCGCTTCCAGGAAACGCTTCAGACCGAGTTCGATACGCGCAGCATCCAGTACGTTCTGACGTTTTTCACCGCCTGAAGCGGCGACATCGGTAAAGCGATAAAGGCTTTCATATTCATCGATCAGCGCATTCACGTCGCCATCGCTGACGCCATTGATTACCTCGACCAGATCGCCAACGCCCCAGCCATTCACTGAGTAACCGAACTGAATCTGTGCGGCAACTTTATCGCCTTCGGTCACGGCCACTTCACGCATGTTGTCGCCAAAGCGGGCGACTTTCAGCTGCTGGCTGGCCTGTTTAGCCAGAGCCGCCCGCATCCAGTTGCCCAGACGCTGCTGACTGGCGCTGTCTTTCCAGTGACCTGTCACCACGCTGTGCTGCAGGCCCATGCGCGCGCCGATGAAACCGAACTCGCGGCCGCCGTGCGCGGTCTGGTTCAGGTTCATAAAGTCCATGTCCATGCTGTCCCACGGGATCTCGGCATTGAACTGGGTGTGGAATTGCAGCAGCGGCTTATTCAGCACGCTCAGGCCGCCGATCCACATCTTCGCTGGAGAGAAGGTGTGCAGCCAGGTAATGATCCCGACGCACTGCTTGTCATAGTTTGCGTCGCGACACAGGGCCAGCGCTTCATCCGGTGACTTCACCAGCGGTTTCAGCTCCAGACGCACGGGTAAACCGGCCTGATTTAACCCGTCGACGACCTGACGCGCATTCTGTTCAACCTGGCGTAACGTCTCCGCCCCGTAGAGGTGCTGTGTGCCGATGACGAACCACACGCTGTAGCTGTTTGACTGTTCCATAAAACCACTCCTTTACTTAGCGGAAGCGGGGCGGGCGGCGTATTGCGGTTCAGCCGTCACGCACCATTGTTGATAGCGTTGATAAAGTTGTTGATAGCGAGCGACACGCGCCGGATCGGGCTGCAGCGTCACGGCAATCGGGCTGGCCATGACCTGCTGTGCATCAGGGACGCTGGCGTGAACACCGGCGGCGACGGCGGCGAAAATGGCCGCACCCAGCGCACAGCACTCGTCAGAGGCGACGATATCCAAAGGCCGGTTCATCACATCGCAGCAGGCCTGCATAATCGCCGGGGATTTCCGCGCAATGCCGCCGAGGGTCAGAATGCTCTCGACCGGGATCTGCTGCTGCTCGAAGCACTCCATAATGGCGCGCGCGCCAAATGCGGTTGCCGCGACCAGACCGCCAAACAGCGCGGGGGCATCGGTGCCCAGATTCAGGTCGGTAATCACCCCTTTCAGACGCTGATTAGCATTCGGCGTGCGACGACCGTTAAACCAGTCGAGTACCACGGGCAGATGGTCGAGCTGCGGATTCGCGGCCCAGGCCTCGGTCAGATCCTTAATCAGATTCTTTTGCATCTCAGCCAGCTGAGGCTTCAGCTCCGGATGCTGCTGCGCCGCCAGTTGCAGTGGCCAGCCCAGTAAGCGACTGAACCAGGCGTAGATATCACCAAAGGCAGACTGACCCGCCTCCAGCCCGATAGCGCCCGGCATGACGCTGCCATCGACCTGACCACAGATGCCCTTGATGTCGCGATCGCCGACCTTTTCCGCGTCAGCAATCAGGATGTCGCAGGTTGAGGTGCCAATCACTTTCACCAGCGTATAAGGTTTGGCTCCGCCACCCACGGCCCCCATATGGCAGTCAAACGCGCCACCGGAGAGCGTGACGGTCTGCGTCAGGCCAAGACGCTGCGCCCATTCGGGGCTGAGCGTGCCGACCGGCAGATCCGCAGTCCAGGTATCCGTAAACAGAGGCGAGTCGAGCTGCTGCGTTAACAGCGGGTCGAGCGCATTCAGGAAATCGACATCGGGCAGACCGTTCCAGTCGCCATGCCACAGCGCTTTATGCCCGGCGGCACAGCGGCCACGACGCAGTTTGTCTGGCGCGGTGGTGCCGCTTAACAGGGCAGGCACCCAGTCGCACAGTTCGACCCAGGAGACGGCGGCCTCACGCACGGCCGCATCTTCACGCGACACGTGCAGAATCTTCGCCCAGAACCACTCCGAGGAGTAAATGCCGCCAATAAAGCGGCTGTAATCCTGGAAGCGGCCGCTGTGGCACAGCTGATTAATCTCTTCCGCTTCTTCTATAGCGGTGTGATCTTTCCACAACACGAACATCGCGTTGGGGTTCTCAGCGAACTCCGGACGCAGCGCCAGCACGTTGCCGTCGCGGTCAATAGGCGCCGGGGTTGAGCCGGTGCTGTCAACGCCAATGCCGACTACGGCGTTGCGCTGATCTTCACTCAGTGCATTCAGCACACCGAGCAGCGCCTGCTCCATAGCGTCGATGTAATCCTGTGGATGGTGACGAAAACGGTTAGTGTGCGGATCGCTGTATAAGCCCTGTTGCCAGCGCGGATAGCTGAACACCGCACTCTGCAGCTCTTTGCCGCTATGACAATCCACGGCCAGCGCACGCACCGAATCACTACCAAAGTCCAGCCCAAGGCTGATGGCTCCAGCACGCATCGGAATCTCCTGTAGTTAGTTAACTCCTGTATCCTGGGTTCGGCGCGCCAAATCAGTTAGTCATCGCTGGCTGACAATATGCACTTTTCTGTCATCGGCAGTGATTTTGTGATCCATTGCAAAAGTTAAGGTCCGGTTAAATTTGCTGAATATATGGATCATTTTGTCGTGATTTTAAGATGTGATACCGCTCTACATTTTTCTTCGCTAATACCGCTAAAACTAGCCCAGCGTCTGGACAGTCTGTCAGCACATGCCAGCCTAACGCACTGATTTATGGCTGTACCCACAAAACAAAACAAACTGGTAGCGTTTACACCGATTCGTTATTAGCAGCGAAAAATAACCTGGTACCGGAGAGCATCATGCATAAATTCACTAAAGCATTCGCGGCCATCGGCCTGGCAGCGGTTATGTCACAATCCGCTATCGCCGAGACCATGAAGCTGGGTTTTTTAGTCAAGCAACCAGAAGAACCCTGGTTCCAGACTGAATGGAAATTCGCCGATAAAGCGGGCAAAGATCTTGGCTTTGATGTCATTAAAATTGCCGTGCCGGATGGTGAAAAAACCCTCAATGCCATCGACAGCCTGGCGGCGAACGGCGCAAAAGGGTTTGTCATCTGTACGCCCGATCCGAAACTCGGCTCTGCCATCATGGCGAAAGCGCGTGGCTACGGTCTGAAAGTCATCGCAGTGGATGACCAGTTCGTCACCGCCAAAGGCAAGCCAATGGACACCGTGCCACTGGTAATGATGGCGGCCACCAAAATTGGTGAACGTCAGGGTCAGGAACTCTATAAAGAGATGCAGAAACGCGGCTGGGATGTGAAAACCACCGGCGTGATGGCCATTACCGCGAACGAACTCGACACCGCCCGTCGTCGTACCGGCGGCTCAATGGACGCGATCAAAGCCGCTGGCTTCCCGGCAGCCCAGATCTATCAGGTCCCAACCAAATCTAACGATATCCCCGGCGCGTTTGACGCCGGTAACTCCCTGCTGGTGCAGCATCCTGAAGTCAAACACTGGCTGATTGTCGGCATGAACGACAACACCGTGCTGGGCGGCGTACGTGCCACCGAAGGTCAGGGCTTTAAAGCGGCTGACGTAATCGGTATCGGCATCAACGGCGTGGATGCCATCAGTGAACTGTCAAAAGACAAGGCGACCGGCTTCTACGGTTCGCTGCTGCCAAGCCCGGATATCCACGGCTACAAAAGCAGCCAGATGCTCTACAACTGGGTCAGCAAAGGTGAAGAGCCACCGAAATTCACCGAAGTTACTGATGTGGTGCTGATCACCCGTGACAACTTCAAAACTGAACTGGCGAAAAAAGGACTGATGTAAACCTGAGCCTGTCGGGCTGTTCGCAGCCCGGCATTCTTAATAGCCCATTTCGCGTCGCCCGCCATAACAGGCCGGTGGCGCGAAAGAGTGAGGATTAACATGAACACTGATTCAGCATTTCTGTCGTTTCATGGCATCAGTAAAACCTTCCCTGGCGTGAAAGCGTTGCAGGATATCTCCTTCGACTGCCGTGGCGGTGAAGTCCATGCTCTGATGGGCGAGAACGGCGCAGGCAAATCGACGCTGTTAAAAATACTCAGCGGCAGTTATCAGCCGAGCGGCGGTGAGATTCGCATTAAAGGCAAGCCGATGAGTTTTCAGCGCACGACTGATGCGCTGGACGCGGGCGTTGCCATTATTTACCAGGAACTGCATCTGGTGCCGGAAATGAGCGTGGCGGAGAACATCTATCTCGGCCAGATCCCGCACAAACATGGACTGGTCAACCGTAAGCTGATGCGTTTTGAAGCGGGCGTTCAGTTGAAAAACCTGGGCATGGATATCGATCCCGATATGCCGCTGAAATACCTGTCGCTGGGGCAGTGGCAGATGGTGGAGATTGCCAAAGCGCTGGCGCGCAATGCGCGCATTATCGCCTTTGATGAGCCAACCAGCTCCCTGTCGGCGCGTGAAATCGACAACCTGTTCCGTGTCATCCGCCAGCTCCGTGAGGAGGGCCGGGTGGTGCTCTACGTTTCACACCGCATGGAAGAGATCTTCGCCCTCAGCGATGCGATCACCGTGTTTAAAGATGGCCGCTACGTGCGGACGTTTACTGACATGGCCAACACCCATCACGACGATCTGGTGCAGGCGATGGTGGGACGTAACCTGGGTGATATCTATGGCTACTCACCGCGTCCCAAAGGGGAAGTGCGGCTGGAACTGGACAAGGTCGAAGCGAAGGGCGTGCGTACACCCATTTCGCTGAAAGTTCATGCCGGTGAAATCGTCGGGCTGTTTGGCCTGGTCGGTGCCGGACGCAGTGAACTGCTGAAAGGGCTGTTTGGCGGCACGCGTCTGCGTGGCGGCCAGGTGATTCTGGACGGCAAACCCTTGCCGCTGCGGGAGCCTATCGACGCCATCCGCGCCGGCATCATGCTCTGCCCGGAAGACCGCAAAGCTGAGGGCATTATTCCGGTGCACTCGGTGCGTGACAACATCAACATCAGCGCCCGTCGTCACAATCTTACCGCCGGATGCCTGATTAAAAACGGCTGGGAAAACAAGAATGCCGACAGCCATATCCGTTCGCTGAACATCAAAACGCCCAGCGCCGATCAGTTGATCATGAACCTCTCCGGCGGTAACCAGCAGAAGGCGATTCTGGGACGCTGGCTCTCCGAGGATATGAAAGTGATCCTGCTGGATGAGCCAACGCGCGGTATTGATGTCGGTGCCAAACATGAAATTTATAACCTGATTTATCAGCTGGCGAACCGGGGCATTGCGGTGCTGTTCGCCTCAAGCGATTTACCGGAAGTGATGGGCCTGGCCGATCGCATCGTTGTGATGCGTGAAGGTGCCATTGCCGGTGAACTGCTGCACGACGACGCCACGGAGCAGCAGACGCTGAGCCTGGCGATGCCCAAAACCACTCAAGCGGCCGCCGTGGCCTGACAGGAGATCATCATGGCTTCATCCACGACCTCAAATACGCCGCAGCCCGCTTCACGCGGTGGCCTGCGGTTAGGTCGCATCTGGGACAACTTCGGCATGCTGGTGGTATTTGCACTGCTGTTTATTGTCTGTGCGATTTTTGTGCCGAACTTCGGCTCGTTTATCAATATGAAAGGCTTAGGGCTGGCGATGTCGATGTCCGGCATGGTCGCCTGCGGCATGCTGTTCTGTCTGGCCTCCGGTGATTTTGACCTGTCGGTCGCTTCCGTCATCGCCTGTGCGGGTGTCGTCACCGCCGTGGTGATCAACATGACCGAAAGCCTGTGGATTGGTGTGGCAGCCGGTCTGGTACTCGGCATGATCACCGGCTTTATCAACGGTTTTGTGATTGCCCGGCTCAAGATCAATGCGCTGATCACCACGCTGGCGACGATGCAGATCGTACGCGGCCTGGCTTATATCTTCTCTGACGGTAAAGCCGTCGGTATCGAAGATGAGCGCTTTTTTGAACTCGGTTTTGCCAACTGGCTAGGCGTACCCGCGCCAATCTGGCTGACGCTGGCCACTATGTTGATCTTCGGCTTCCTGCTCAACAAAACCACCTTTGGCCGTAATACCCTGGCGATTGGCGGTAATGAAGAGGCGGCGCGCCTGGCCGGTGTGCCGGTGGTCCGTACCCGCATCATCATTTTTATCCTTTCCGGTCTGGTTTCAGCGGCGGCGGGCATCATCCTTGCGTCACGTATGACCAGCGGCCAGCCAATGACCTCAATCGGCTATGAGCTGGTCGTCATTTCTGCCTGCGTACTGGGTGGCGTTTCGCTGAAGGGCGGTATCGGTAAAATTTCTTACGTGGTAGCAGGGGTCTTAATCCTCGGCACTGTAGAGAATGCGATGAATTTATTGAATATCTCGCCATTCTCACAGTATGTGGTGCGCGGTCTGATACTGTTAGCTGCGGTGATTTTTGATCGTTACAAACAGAAAAAAGCCTGATTGAGCGAGCCTTTGGCCCGCAGAGGCAGACGCCTCTGCGGGCTATCCGAACAATAACAGACTGAGTGAGGACGCTATGTATCACCGCGAATTACCGGCCGAGCAGCAAAACCCTCTGTTGCCAGGCTATTCATTCAATGCCTGGCTGGTGGCGGGGCTGACGCCCATTACCGCTGATGGTCCGCTCGATTTCTTTATCGATCGCCCGCACGGCATGAAAGGTTACATTCTGAATCTCACCATTAAAGGCAAAGGGCGGGTATTCGACGGCGAGCGGGCATTTGACTGCGAACCGGGTGAAATGCTGCTGTTTCAGCCAAAAACCGCCCACTATTATGGTCGTGCGCCGGACAGCCCGCAGTGGTTTCACCGCTGGGTCTACTTCCGTCCGCGTGCTTACTGGCATGACTGGCTACGCTGGCAGGACGAGCAGGAGGGCGTGGGACGTCTGTTGCTGCCGGAATCCCTGCGGGGTGAATTCGACCGCCTGTTTGCCAGTATCGAACAGACCCACAATTCGGGTCGCCGCTTTGCGGAAGAGCTGGCGATGAACCTGCTGGAGCGGCTGCTGCTGCGTGCCGTTGAAGAAGATCCGCGTAGTCATCAGCTAATTCGCGATCCGCGCGTGATTGAAGCCTGCCAGTATGTGACCAACCATCTCGCCAGCGAGGTGAAGATTGAAGAGGTGGCGCGTCACGTCTGCCTGTCACCGTCGCGGCTGGCGCACCTGTTCCGCGAGCAGATGGGTGTAAACCTGCTGCGCTGGCGTGAAGATCAGCGAGTTATTCGCGCCAAACTGCTGCTGCAGACCACTCAGGAACCGATCGCCTCGGTAGGGCGTGAAGTGGGTTACGATGACCAGCTCTACTTCTCGCGCGTGTTCCGCAAGCGTGTTGGCGTCAGCCCCAGCGACTTCCGCCGCCGCAATCAGGACGCGCACGACAGCCTGGCAGCACAGACGGCCTGGCCCCTGGCGCGGAGTGCTATCTCTTAGTTTTTTCGGGGGATTCCTCCTTGTCCTCACCTGGTTAATAGTCTTAAATCAATCAGGTTAGCGACTAAGAGGAATCAAAATGAGCGATAAATTACGTGTTGGTCTGATCGGCTACGGTTTTGCCAGTAAAACGTTTCACGCCCCGCTGATTGCAGGGACGCCGGACGTCGAGCTGGCAGCCATTTCCAGTAGCGACGCCAGCAAAGTCCACGCCGACTGGCCTGCCGTTAAGGTGGTAGCCGATCCTCAGGCGCTGCTGGACGACCCTACGCTGCAACTGATTGTTATTCCTACCCCCAACGACACCCACTTCCCGCTGGCTAAAGCGGCCCTGAACGCCGGTAAACATGTGGTGGTCGATAAGCCGTTTACCGTGACGTTGTCACAGGCGCGCGAACTGGATGCGCTGGCAAAAGCCAAAGGTTTGCTGCTATCGGTGTTCCATAACCGCCGCTGGGACAGTGACTTCCTGACGCTGAAATCCCTCCTTGAGGCAGGCTCACTGGGTGAAGTGCGCTATTTCGAATCGCACTTTGACCGCTTCCGTCTGGAAGTGCGTAATCGCTGGCGCGAAATGAAGGGCGCAGGCAGCGGAATCTGGTATGACCTGGGGCCACATCTGCTGGACCAGGCGCTGCAGCTGTTTGGCCCGCCGGTCGCTATCAATGTCGACCTGGCTGAGATGCGTCCGGGCGCGCAGACCACCGACTACTTCCACGCCACGCTGACCTATCCGCAGCGCCGCGTGGTGCTGCACGCCAGCATGCTGGTGGCGGCAGAATCTGCCCGTTATACCGTCCACGGGACGCGCGGCAGTTACGTCAAATATGGTCTGGACCCACAGGAAGATCGCCTGAAGTCGGGGGATTTCCCGCCGCAGGAGGACTGGGGTTATGACATGCGCGACGGCACGCTGACGCTGGTTGACGGTGAGTCACTGACCGAAACCACACAGCTGACTCAGCCGGGCAACTATCCCGCTTACTATGCGGGCATCCGCGATGCGATTGCCGGACGCGGTAACAATCCGGTAACGGCGGAAGAGGCGATTCAGGTGATGGAACTGATCGAACTGGGTCTGCAATCCGCTGAGAAACGCCAGACGATGTCGTTGAAGCGCGTCTGATCTGTAGGTGCTTAATGCAGAAAGCAGAACGGGCCGGTTATCCGGCCCGTTTTATTAGCAGCGCCAACTGCAAGACCAAGCCAGCAGATTACTGCACGCGGGCGCGGATAGCCGCTTTCTCAGCCTCGCTGAGGAAGGCAATCGTCAGACCATTCTCCTGCGCCTGACGCATCTGCGCCGCGCTCAGACCGGCAGCCGGTGCGGCGTGCTGATACTCATGCGCCAGCTCAATGCCCTGAACTGCCGGATCATCCGTGTTGATGGTCGCCAGAATGCCATGCTCCAGAAAGGTTTTCAGCGGATGCTGCGCCAGTGATGGCACTGTGCTGGTCTGAATATTGGAGGTCAGGCAGGATTCAATACCAATCCGGTGCTCCGCCAGGAAATCCATCAGCGCGCGATCTTCAATCGCTTTAACGCCGTGACCGATACGCTCAGCACCCAGCTCCCGAATTGCCTGCCAGATGCTTTCTGGTCCGGCCGCTTCGCCTGCATGCACGGTAACGCGGAAGCCGGCGTCGCGCGCCTGAGTAAAGTGGCTCAGGAACTCGCTGCCCGGGAAGCCCAGCTCATCACCCGCCAGATCGACAGCGGTAATGTGATCGCGATGAGCAAGCAAAGCTTCCAGTTCGCCGAGGCAGGCATCTTCGCCAAAGGTGCGGCTCATAATACCAATCAGACGCACATCAATATCGTGCTGCTGACGGCCTGCGCGCACGCCTTCGATCACCGCTTCAACCACACCGGCAATCGGCAGGTTGTGGGTCATCGCCATATAGCCAGGAGAAAAACGCAGTTCAGCATAGTGAATGCCCGCGCGGGCGGCATCTTCGACATTCTCCTGCGCGATCCGGCGGCAGGCATCCAGATCACCCAGTACTTTCACACCCCAGTCGAGCTTCTGCAGGAAGCTCACCAGGTCAGGCTCATTCTCGCCGACCTGCACATGCGGACGCAGCGTCTCCAGCGTGGAAGCAGGCAGGGTGAGGTTAAACTGGCGACCTAAATCGAGAATGGTTTGTGCACGGATGTTGCCATCAAGGTGGCGGTGAATATCAGTCAGAGGAATATTAGAATCGATCATGGCGCACTCGCTCAGTTGTCGGTGAAGTGCAGAGCATTATAAAAATATCTTGCGCAACAGCGCCAGCTATTTGCGCAACAGTCGCGCCGGATGCTGCTTAATTACCCATAACCGGCGAGTGAGAGCCACTTCGCCGATCGATGTCAGCCCTGCAACTGATGTATTGCCGCAATGAGGCGCGAAATGCCATCTTCAACCTTACTCCGCGGACAGCCAACGTTTAGACGCAGAAACCCTCTGCCTGCATCACCGTAGGTTGAGCCGGGCATAATCGCGACCCGTTGCTGGATCAGCGCCTGTTGCAGCGCTTCTTCAGCAATGCCGAGCGGATTGATATCGATCCAGGCGAGATAGGTCGCCTCGGGAATGTGCCAGTCAAGAGCGGGAAACTCAGTGTTGAGCCTACCGGCAACTCGCGTGAAATTGCCGTAAAGATAACTGCGCAGCGCATCCAGCCACGGTGCGCCCTGTCGGTAGGCGGCAACGTGTGCCGTGACGGCCAGCACTGCCGGAGACGAAAGGCCATCAGCATTTTTCAGCGCCTGAAACCAGGCTGCTCTGTCCGCCGCATCCGGGATGATGCCCCACGCACCCGTCAGGCCCGGCACGTTGAAGCTTTTCGACGCCGAGGTAAACAGCGCCCAGTCACTGCGCGCCACGCTGGCCCACGGAGTATGGGGCTGGTTACCCATTACCATATCCATATGGATTTCATCGCTGATCACCCGCACGCCGTGACGATCACAGAGCGCCGCCATCTGTTGCAGCTCCGTTGCCGTCCAGACTTTGCCGGTGGGATTGTGCGGGCTGCAGAGCAACAGAACTTTGCAGCGCGGGCGCGCCAGTCGCGTCTCCAGCGCGGCCATATCACAACGCCAGCGCCCGTTATCCCGCTGCAATGGCATCTCCAGCACCTGTCGCTGATTGCCGCGCACAGTTTTATAAAAAGCATCGTAGGCGGGAGTGTGGAGCACCACTTCATCATCCGGGTTGCTCCAGCGGCGCAGCATCTGCGCCACCATATAGATCACCGATGGGCCATAAACCAGCGTGTCAGCATCGGGCTGGTAGCCGAAACGGCTTGTCATCCAGTGGCAGCAGGCGGAAAGAAAATCGTCATGCTGCCAGCGACTGTAACCCAACACGCCGTGTGCCACGCGCTGGGCCAACGCCTGCTGAACCGCTGGTGCTGTTCTGAAGTCCATATCTGAAATGGTAAATGGCAACAGATCGGATACGCCAAAGCGGTCAGCCACAAAATCCCACTGCGTAGACCAGCTGCCACGGCGATCGATGACGTCGTCAAAGTTAAACATTATCGGCTCCAGCGCATTATGCAGTCACGTTCATCAGGTGTGAAAGTTCATCTTTCACCGACTGTACCTGCGGGCCAATGACCACCTGCAGGCTGGTCTGGTTGAGATGCACAACCCCAATCGCGCCGTTGGCTTTCAGCGCCGCATCGTCCACCTTACTCATATCCGCCATGGTTAAACGCAGACGCGTCAGGCAGTTGTCCAGCGAGGTAATATTCTCAACGCCGCCCAGCGCCGCCAGGATAGCCGGAGAGTTATAGCCCGATTTACCTTTACCGGCATTGCTGACCTGCTGCGCAACCGCACTGGCATTTTCTACTTCCCGGCCCGGCGTTTTGATGTTGAAGTGCAGAATGGCGAAACGGAAAATCAGGTAGTAACCGGCAAACCATATCGCTGCAACAACCGGTACCCAGTACCACTTTGTCGACAGGCCGTGTAGTACACCAAACACCACAAAGTCGATGATATTGCCGTCTGTATTACCGATAGTGACCCCGAGTATCGCCATGATGCTAAAGCCAACGCCGGTCAGCAGGGCGTGGATCAAATAGAGGAAAGGGGCGACAAACAGAAACAGAAACTCGATCGGTTCAGTGGTGCCGCCGACCACGCAGGCCACTACGCCGGAGATTAACAGGCCTTTGATCTTATGGCGATTCTCCGGGCGGGCGCAGTGATAGATGGCCAGGGCGGCACCTGGCAGGCCACCGAGGAAGGCAGGCATTTTGCCCTGTGACAGGAAGCGGGTCGCGCTTTCAGCAAAACCGTGGGTTTCCGGGCAGGCGAGCTGCGCCTGGAAAATGGTTAAGGCACCGCTGACGCTCCTGCCGCACACATCCAGTGTGCCGCCCGCATCGGTAAAGCGCATGATCGCCACCAGAATATGCTGCAGGCCAAACGGCAGTAGCAAGCGTTCGCCGGTACCAAAAATCATCGGGCCAAAGTCACCCGCGCTATTGATCATCCAGCCTAAACCGGTAATGCCCCGTGCGAAAAATGGCCAGATCAGCGGCACGACCAGCCCCATTAAACCAATCACCAGCGTTGTGATAATCGGCACAAACCGGGTGCCGCCAAAAAAGGCCAGCGCATCGGGTAGTCGGATGTTATGGAAGCGATCGTGTAGCCAGAACACGACGATACCCACAATCACCGCACCCAGAATGCCGGTATCGATCGACGGGATCCCCATGATCGGCTGAACGTTATTCGCTTTCAGCAGGGCGGCATCAGTGGTCGGCAGAATGCCATTGATATTTAGCCAGAAGTTGATGCTGAGGTTTAACACGGCATAACCCACGAAACCGGCAAACGCCGCAACACCTTTATTTTCGCGCGCCATACCCAGCGGAATCGCAATGGCGAACATCACCGGCAGATAGCTGAAGGCGAACGATCCCAGCCTGGCCATCCACAGAAAGAGATATTGAAGCCAGGAGTGATCAAGCACAGGCAACAGAGTCAGAACGTCATGGCTGCTCAGTGAACTGCCAATCCCGAGCATGATGCCGCAGAATGAGAGCAGGGCAACCGGCAGCATAAAGGTTTTCCCCAGACTCTGGAAAAATTCCCAGACGGACATTTTTTGGTGAGAGGGTGACATGAACGCTCCTGGATAAGAGGACCACTGAGTAAAGTGGCGGGATGATAAAACGTTTTACCTGGATCTTATGCGCGCTAAATCACAATCCTAAGGTCATGGGTGATATTATTCTGACGTCATAAGGTGTAACGTTTTACCTTATTTTCTAATGCTGTAGTTCAGTTGAGTAATCTGATGAGTAAAATCACCATCAATGATGTTGCGGCGGCGGCGGGCGTGTCGGTGACCACGGTATCGCTGGTGTTATCCGGTAAAGGACGGATCTCTGTGGCCACCATGGCGCGCGTGAACGAGGCCATTGAGCAACTCGGTTTCGTCCGTAACCGTTCCGCGACCATGCTGCGTGGCGGTGAGAGTGGTGTGATTGGATTGATCGTCCGCGATCTCAGTCAGCCGTTTTATGCCGAGATGACGGCAGGTCTGAGCGAAGCGCTGGAAAAACAGGGTAAATTGCTGTTTCTGACGCAAAGCGGTGCGCAGGGACAGCATCTGCATCGCTGCTTTGAATCACTGGTCGCTCAGGGGGTGGATGGCATCGTGCTGGGAGGCGGTGCCGATAAGGCCAGCCAGATTGTGACGCGAGCCAGAGAACTGAATATGGCGTTAGTCTGCGCTGCGCGCGCCAGTAGTCTTGAGGAGGTCGACGCTATCCGACCCGATAATGCTCAGGCTGCACGGCTTGCCACTGAATACCTGATTCGTCAGGGACATCAGCGGATTGCCTGGCTGGGCGGTCATAGCGCTTCACTGACGCGGGCGGAACGGCTTGGCGGCTATTGCGCCACCCTGCTGCAATATGGTCTGCCGTTCAGGCCTGAATGGATTATTGAATGCGGCAGTACCCAGAAAGAGGCGGCTGAAGCGGCGGTCCAGCTGTTTCAGCACCATCCCCGATTGACCGCTGTGCTGGCTTACAATGCCCCTACCGCGCTGGGGTGTTATTTTGGGCTGATGCGCACCGGGCGCACATTTTCCCGTGGTGCAGTCGACAGCTATTACGATCAACAACTGGCTTTAATGGGATTTGGCGATGAACCACAGGCGGAACTCACCGATCCACCTCTGACGTTTGTCACCAGTTCCGCACGGGAGATTGGCCGCGTGGCCGCAGACCGTATCCTGCAGCGGATGGCGCATCCTGACGCCGCCCGGCAAAACGTGATTATGCCGCCACAGCTGGTTATTCGCGGGTCGGCATAAAAAAGGCGACCCGGAGGTCGCCTTTGATAGAAGACAGCTCAATTACTGTGGCATGCCTTCGCTGGTGGGCATTCCCAGCATATAGCGGGACATGAACTGCTCCAGCGTCATTTTGTCGCCGTTCATGTTCACCTGACCGTTGGCGTACTGCAGGCTGGTAACGATGTTGTTATCCTGCTGCTGAGTCAGGCGGAACATCTGACCCATCGCCGCCAGACCTTTCACCTGCTGATCCGCCAGCTTTTGAGCGTCATCAGCCTGATAACCCTCAGCCAGTCCCACTTTATGCATGGTTTCGGTCGCCATCGGCATATTGATAACCAGCTTGCTGTCCAGGCTCTTCAGAACCCGATCAACCATAGCGCTAAGGGTTTGTGCTTCACCGGTTACGGCAGAAGGGTCGTTGAAGCTGGCGGTCAGATTAAAGGTGCTTTCACCTTTATCATTTTTCCAGCTCAGCGGGGCGATGCTGATGGATGGCGATCCTTTTAGCAGCATCGGCAGATTGCTCATCAGAATCTGCTGCACGCCCGCCTGATAGCGGATAGGATCTTCCGCGACGCCAGGCTGGCTTAGCAGTGCCTGCATCTGTTCGTTATAACGATCAGAGAAGGCTTTGACCGCCTTCGCGTCAAACTGGGACAGCTTCATCTTCAGCGCTGCCTGACCAAAGTTCTGCTTCTGCAGCTGAACGCCTTCAACCTTGTAGTCGATATCGCCACCAATCTTACCGGCGCTGTTATCGAAAGAGGAGGTGCCTTTCATTTTGTTCAGCGTCAGGGCGTCCTGACCATTGATGCTGGCGTTAACCTTCTCAATATTCACTGACTGGTCGCCGATACGCACGCCTTCGGGGCTGAGGTGCGTGTTACCGCTCAGCTTCAGACCATTGATGGTGAACAGCACCGGCTGGCCCATCTCATTTTTACTGGTCAAGGCCAGGCTATCAACGTCACTGTCCAGTGACACTTTATCGCCTTTATTATCCGCGCTGACATTGAAGGTGCCGCCATTGGTGGCCAGACGTTCGCCGGTTTGCGCATTTTGATAATCAACCGGCAGGACACGCAGCGCCGTATCGGTAGCACCGCTATAGCCGATGCGGGTATCTGCGTTAATCAGCGATTTGTTGCCGGTCAGCTCAAACAACTTCTTCACCGCATCGGTGTTAGCCAGTTCGGTATGAACCGACGCCATGCTCGGGATCAGATTGAAATGCTTCAGCTGCGCAAACGGAAAAGGACCATGATCGATGGTCTCATTAAGAATGATGCTCTGACCCGGCTTCAGCAGCGGATTATCTTCCGTCTGCGAGTTAGCCTGAACCACCAGATTCACCTTGCTGCTGAACACGCCGCGCTGATAGTCCTGATAGCTGATCTTCAGTCGGCTGTTAGGGGCATAAGCATTCAGCTGGGCATTGGCGTTCTGCACCAGCTCATCCCTGTGGCTTTCAATTTGTTTGCCGGTGAACCATGCCGCGCCAGTCCAGATTACGCCCAGTGCGATGATCACACCTACGGCAACATTGGTCTTTTTCATTGCTGATTCGTCCTTATCCTTGAGTCCGCTTATGCCGCAGGTTTACCCCAGCGACTGAAGAAAAACGCCCGCAGGCATTTAAAAGCTAATAGGTTGAAATAATAGCAGTTAACAGGCACTCCGTCAGCCGCTTCACCCTAAGTCGTTAAACACCCTCGCCAGTCGGCCTGTACCCGCGACGGTTACCGGTGATTCGCTGGCGGCAATGAAGCAGGATTCACCCGGTTTCAGCGTCACCTGCTGCTCGCCTTTGGCGATCACTGCCTGGCCTTCGATACAGAACAGCAGGGCGGCGCTCTCCTGCGCCAGCGACTGCGGTTCTGCGTTCAGACTATGAATGGCAAAGGCGAAATCTTCGACCGGAATCGGGAAGCGCAGCGCGTTGCCTTGTTGCTCCGGCTCGGTCAGCAGCGCACTGGCTGGCTTTTCCTCAAACTTCAGGTTAGCCATAAGCTCGGCGATATCGATATATTTCGGAGTCAGACCGGCCCGCAACACGTTATCGGAGTTTGCCATCACCTCCAGCGCCACGCCTTTCAGATAGGCGTGCGGGGTTTCAGCGTAGAGGAACATCGCCTCGCCCGGTTGCAGGGTGATCACATTCAGCAGCAGCGGTGAAAACAGGCCGCTGTCGTCAGGATACTCTGCCGCAATCATGCGGATGGTTTCCCACGGCTCGCCCTGTTGCGCATCAAGCGCGGATTTCAGAACGCCCAGCGCCAGCGATTTCGGCTCGCCCGCCAGTGACAGCAGGGTAGAGAACAGCGCAGCCAGCGTCTCCTGATCGGGATGTTGCAGAAAATGGGCAATTTGCGGATGTGCGCCCGCGACCGGTTCCAGCAGTGAAACCATCTGTGTCAGGGTGCGAAAGCCATTCATCGCCTGGAAAGGGGTCAGCGCATAGACCAGTTCCGGCTTGTGGTTGGCATCTTTATAGTTACGCTCTGCCGCACTCAGTGGAATACCCGCCGCATTCTCACGGGCAAAACCCACTTCAGCCGCGTGTTTGCTGGGATGAACCTGAATCGACAGCGGCTGATCGGCACACAACACCTTGAACAGGAAAGGCAGTTCACCAAAACGGTGCGCCACCGCCTCACCGAGCATGGCGGCAGGCGCGGCATCAATCACGTCACGCAAAGAACGCTCGCTGCCCTGATCCATCACGGTGGAGGGGCTTTTCGGATGTGCGCCCATCCAGAGTTCCGCCATCGGCAACCCCTCCGGATTCGCAATGCCATAAAGCTCCATCAACGCAGTTTTGCTGCCCCACGCGTAATTTTGCAACGAATTGTTCATTTTTTGCATCGTATAACCCTTTATCACGGGAAATTATTGCGGCTATTAAAGCAGAAACTGCCGGTAAAAATACATATCCAGCGCAAAAGGACGCTAATCTCTGATAATGTTAAATTATTGTGTATTACTATCCTGACCGCCCGACAGCTGATTGCAACGACCTGGCGGTCATTCTTTTAAAAACAAGGTGAAGGAGACGTATTCATGGCAGGCAACCGCATTGAGAAAGATTCAATGGGCCCCATTGACGTACCGGCAGACAAACTGTGGGGCGCGCAGACGCAGCGCTCACTGGAACACTTCCGTATCTCAACCGAAAAAATGCCGACCGCGCTGGTGCATGCGCTGGCTCTGACCAAACGCGCTGCGGCCAGCGTGAACCGCGATCTGGGACTGCTGCCCGCTGACCGTGCCGATGCGATTGTCAGTGCGGCGGATGAAGTGCTGGCGGATAAACATGCGGATGAATTTCCACTGGCGATCTGGCAGACCGGCTCCGGCACCCAGACGAATATGAACATGAATGAAGTGCTGGCGAACCGCGCGAGTGAAATCCTCGGCGGAGAGCGCGGTATGTCGCGCCTGGTTCATCCCAACGACGATGTGAACAAGAGCCAGAGCTCCAACGATGTCTTCCCGACGGCGATGCACGTTGCCGCGGTAATCGCCCTGCGCGAACAACTGATCCCACAGATTCAGGTGCTTAAGAAGACGCTGAGCCAGAAGTCCGACGCCTTTAAAGATATCGTCAAGATTGGCCGTACTCACCTGCAGGATGCGACGCCGCTGACGCTGGGCCAGGAGATTTCTGGCTGGGTGGCGATGCTGGAGCACAACCTGAAGCATATCGAACAAAGCATCCCGCACGTGGCGGAACTGGCACTTGGCGGAACCGCCGTGGGTACCGGCCTGAACACTCACCCGGAATATGCGGTGCGTGTGGCGAAGGCGCTGGCCGATCTTACCCGGCAGCCGTTTGTTACCGCGCCCAATAAGTTTGAGGCGCTGGCCACCTGTGATGCGCTGGTGCATGCCCATGGTGCACTGAAAGGGCTGGCCGCCTCACTGATGAAAATCGCGAACGACGTGCGCTGGCTCTCTTCCGGTCCGCGCTGTGGCATTGGCGAAATCGCCATTCCTGAAAATGAACCTGGCAGTTCCATCATGCCGGGCAAAGTGAATCCGACACAGTGCGAAGCGATGACTATGCTCTGCTGTCAGGTAATGGGTAATGATGTGGCGATTAACATGGGCGGCGCGTCCGGTAACTTTGAGCTGAATGTGTTCCGTCCGATGGTGATCCATAACTTCCTGCAATCGATTCGCCTGCTGGCGGATGGCATGGACAGTTTTAATCATCATTGTGCGGTTGGCATTGAACCGGTGCGTGAGCGAATCGATCAGTTACTTAACGAATCGCTGATGCTGGTGACAGCGCTGAATACCCATATTGGCTATGACAAAGCGGCAGAAATTGCCAAGAAGGCGCATAAAGAGGGTCTGACACTGAAAGGCTCGGCGCTGAAACTGGGTTATCTCACGGAAGAAGAGTTTGATGCCTGGGTCCGGCCGGAAGAGATGGTCGGCAGTATGAAGTCCTAAGATTATGGATGAGTCAGAGGCCAGCGGATGCTGGCCTTTTTTCATTCAGATGGGGCAATCGACCCACAGATGCAGTCGGGGTATCAGCAGATTCAGCGGTTCAGCGGCGGGTTTATGACGATGCGTTATGTTATCGGCGTCGTAATTGAGCAACTCGCCCAGCACCGGAACCTGAGTGCGATCGCGACAGATCACCAGAATCGGCGAAGGACAGGCCAGCTGGGTCTGCTTTTGTTCATCCGCGCGCCAGACGCGTGCCACCGGCTGGACTTTCACCGGACGCTTGATTTTCAACCGTGCCGAAGCGGGCAGGGCGCGCACGCTTGCCAGCTCCTCCTGCACTTTTTCCGCCCACTGTTCCCGTGACCACGGTGCCTTCGCGCGTCCCGACTTCAGGCTTTTTTCCAGCTGGGCGATCACCTCTTCGCGCTTGAGATTCTTGATAATGTGCTTGTTGGCCCAGCCGAAACGCAGGCTGTCGGGTGCGCTCAGCAGGGTGATCGTGCGATAGGCATTCAGGGTAATCAGCCCGCGTAAATGCTGGTGGACGAACTCAAAACGCGCTTCGCTCGGCAGGCCTGAGTCCACCGTGATCAGCTGCTCCAGCCGGGCTTTCAGCTGATTGATGAGGTCGACCAGCGAGCCGATCTCCGCTTCCCGCTGTGCATCGCATTCGATGCAGAGAGCGCCGGGTAAGCGAACGGCAGCCTTGGTGCTCAGTTGTTCGGACTGATGCTGCATAAACAGACGGCAGTAGTGGTCGAGTGCCATCTTCAACGCGCTCTCGCCGAGATGCTGCTCAACGGAAATCTGAGTGATCGCTTCATGTTCACGGCCTTTCACCACTGGCGGCAGGCTGAAGACGCGGGCGATCAGCAGAGGCTGCGCTTCAATCTGCTGACGCAACTCGCCCAGCGCCAGTTCCAGGTCGTTTACACACTGATGCATATCAGCCACTAAGTCGTAGCGCGTCATGTTGTGCCTCCATAGTTACAACGTCCACAATGTGGCAGAAGCCCGGCGAGGATGCAAGTGGTATATAGTTACAACATACTTTAGTGGTTTCTCTAAAAACGTGCGGTCTGCCTGGCCGTCCAGCGAAAAGGAGCTCACGCATTTTGCCTTATCGCAGAACATGTTATAAAAACGGTTCGCCTGCTAACCAAGAGATCGCCTGTGAATCAGAACAACAAACCCGGTATCGCCGCCATTTTTACCCTGGGCTGGGTGCAGATCCTGTCATGGGGCGGGTCATTCTATCTGATGGCGGTGATGGCGAATCCGATTGCGGCCGAGACGGGCTGGTCACAGCAATGGATTTATGGCGCGCTCTCAACCGGAATTCTGGTGTCGGGCCTGCTGTCACCACTGGCGGGGAGGATTATCGCCCGAACCGGCGGACGCCTGCTGCTGGCGCTGAGCGGAGTCGTGATGGCGGTGGGGCTGGTGATGATGGCGTATAGCGACTCGCTGCCGCTGTTTCTGTTCGCCTGGGTGATTATTGGCATCGGTATGGCAATGGGCCTCTATGATGCGCTGTTTGCCACGCTCGGCACCTGCTATGGCGGTCAGGCGCGTTCCGCGATTACCAGTATTACGCTGATATCGGGCTTCTGCACCACATTGGTCTGGCCGGGCACGGCTTTGTTAATCCACGGATTCGGCTGGCGGGATGCGTCACTGATTATTGCGGCCATGATGGTGGTCTGCGTGCTGCCTGCCTATCTGTTTGCGTTACCCGCGAGTCACACTAAACGGCCAGTTAAACGTATGATCAAGCAGCCTGCCACGGCGGAGATCGAACCCGCGCTGTTCTGGCTCCTGTGCGCCATCTTTACTCTGGCATCCGTGATCATGACGGCGATTTCCGTGCAGCTCATCGCCCTGTTGCAGGCCACAGGCCATACGCTGACTTCGGCGCTGGCGATCAGCGCTGTGCTTGGCCCGTGTCAGGTGGGGGCCCGTATCGTCGATATCGCCTTTAAACGAAGTCATCCTATCCGTACCACCTTTTTCTCTGTCGGGCTGGTGGCGCTGGGCCTGCTGCTGCTGGCTATTTTCCCACAGATGGCGCTGCTGAGCATGGTGCTGTATGGCGCAGGTAATGGCTTACGTGCCATCGTGCGTGGAACTTTGCCGCTGGCGATGGTCAAACCAGAGTCCTACGCAATTGTGGTGGGTAAAATGGCCCGCCCGGCATTAATGGGGCAGGCGCTGACGCCGCTGGTTGGTGGATATGTGTTTGAAAGAATGGGGGCCCCTGCAACGCTGTGGTTGCTTTGCGCCTTAGCAATCTTTAACGTGGTACTGGTTATGGCACTGAAGCAGCGATTACCGGCGACATCAGCTCTTAGCGTATGACAGTGCTGTTACTCCTGTTCCGCAGAGAGGGCCGTTAGCAGGCTGAGCACCTTGTGCTATCGGGCCTCCGCCTTTGGTGAATACGTGCCTTGTCGCTGCCGGTTTGCTTCAAAAAAGCAACAGTGTTTGTTATATTTATTGCTCATTGATTGTTCACTTATGCGGCAATAAAACAATAAGATCCACCGCAACTCAGGATAAAGAAATGCTTGATTATCGCTTCCCGACAGCTTTGCAAATGGTTCTGAGCGTAGCGATGGCGGAGCAAATGGGTAAACGCTCTACCAGCGCGATTCTGGCCTACGGGCTGGAAGCGAATCCCAGTTTCATTCGAAAATTAATGGTCCCGCTGACCCGTGACGGCATTATCGTCTCTACGCTGGGCCGAACCGGTTCGATTCATCTGGGCCGTCCTGCTGCGGAAATTACCCTGCGGGATATCTATGTCTCCGTCATCGAGGACAAAAAGATCTGGGCCGCACGTCCTGATGTCGCGCCGCGCTGTCTGGTCAGTGCCAACCTCTGCTGGTACTTCAAATCGATAGCCGATGAAGCCGAGCAGGCATCGCTGGATGTGCTGGCAAAACGCACCGTGGCAGACGCACTGAACGAGCTGAAGAAACGCGACACCAGTAACTGCACCGCCGTGCCGGAACCTGAACCCGAAGAGATTGATGATCTCTGCAAAAAGAGCCGCTGATGAGCGGCTTTTTTTATGCCTGCTGATCCGTAACGGCCTGCCTCAAAACCGCCATAAGCCAATAACTCATTTTCCTGGGGGCGGTTATCACGCTGAACCTGATGGATCATTTGAAATTCAGCATCCATCACAATATTAATGTTGTTTTCGTTTTCTGAAATGACAGGAGAACATGTTCACTTAAAGTCTACTTTCTGGCTTTTAATGGATGTAAAATTTGAAGGTAAGAGACAATTTAGCCACGCATCTACTGCTCACATGAGGCTTCATTATGGATGATGATATAAAAATCATGATGTCCCCGGTTCAGCTCACCGCTGCTCTCTCGGATCAAACGGTTACTGAAGGTGAATCGCTCAGTAACCGCTTGTACGGTGGGTTGAATCTTGCATTAGGGACACTTGAATTAACCGGAGCAACCGCGCTGTGCATAGCGCCAGATCCATCCGGACTGACAAAAGCGGCATGCGTTGTCGTTGGCGCACACAGTCTGGATAGCATTCATGCAGCGGCTAATCAGGTACTGACAGGCAGAAATACACGTACAGCAACTTTTGAGTTGGCCACAGCGACGGCTAAAAAGCTTGGCGCCGATAATAAGACCGCAATGAATATAGGTTTAACCGTCGATATTTCTGTTCCGATGGCCTTTGCCTTTGCTTCCGGAGCGGCACGTGTCGCCTCTGTACGCTTCGGTAAGTTAAAGCTGGCTGAGCATGAAGCTTTAAAAGGTATTAAGGCTGGCGGACATACTATTGATAAGCATGTAAATATTTCCGAAGCGGATTTGCTCGCGCGTCTTGCACGAAGCCCTAAAACGCCGCTTGCAAGTTCGTTTGTTAATATTGAGCAGGCAGAGCGCTTCATAAGCGCCGGTTTGAAAGCGAACCGCTGGAAGATTATCTATTGGGCTGCAGCCAAAAGCGAAAGCATTCTGGAATTAACCTGGCAATCCCGAACGGTAGTCGGTTATGGTTTCAGGCAAGGTAGTACAACTCGTCTTGAAGCTTATGCTGTCAGCATTGTTTTGCACCGTAAAGTGTTTAACGGCAAACCCTATTATCTTCTGACTTCATATCCTTCTTTCTGAGGCTATCAATGAAAAAAAACTATAAAAATACTGGAACGCTTATTCGGGTTTTTTTTGGTCAGGATTATGATCTTTTTGGGGAAACGGTAGAAGAAATACTGGACAGTTATTTAGAAACTGAGAATCCAAAAACAGCAGCAAAAGTCTGTCAGGAGGCAGAGTATTTACTATCGTTGAATGATCAAGCACTGACAGAGGCGTTTGAGTCCATCAGCCAGGGAGAGTTCTATCCTGAACCCTGGGGGGAAACGGCACGAACTTTTCTGGAAAAGATAAAAAGTCATTTAAGTGCCAGACTTTAACTTCCATGATTAACGGGTCATGCGGTTAATGACTGTGAGTAGAGTTTTTTCCTTTAGTGAATAGTGGATGAGAAGGGAGCGTAAGACGTGACAGAACCAGATTCGCTTCTACTGAAGTTAACTGATATATATGGGGTAAATTTTAAATTATTAATCAATTTATTATTTGGAAAATCCATTCCTGATATCCAGGCAATCAAAACGCTGGACTTAAAAAATGAATAATCATTCAGAACTAGCTAACGTCGCCGGGCAACCCGCCGTGATCACCTATGTCCCTGAACTCAACATGTTCCGTGGGCGCTTTACTGGCCTGTCAGGCTACTGTGATTTTGTCTCTGACAGCGTACAGGGCCTGTACAAAGAGGGCGAGATTTCGCTGCGCGAATACCTGGAAGATTGTGCAGCCTCCGGCATTAATCCCTATGCTGAGCAGGAAAAAATTAAAACCTTTACGCTGCGCTATCCTGAATCGCTGGGAGAGCGCCTGTCTCAGGCTGCCGCGCAAAATGAAACCTCGCTGAATGCGTTTATCATTGAAACGCTCAATGAAAGATTGAAGCAGCGCTAACCTGCAAGGCCGGGTCTGCTGGAATCAGTGAATCACGAATAAAAAAAGGGGCGATCGCATGATCGCCCCTGTTAACCTTTACGGTTTACACCGTCACGGACGATGCATTCCCTGACCGCCGCGTCACCAGCTTGCGCAGGGCGACATAGAATACCGGCGTCAGGAACAGGCCGAACAGCGTCACGCCGAGCATGCCGGAGAAGACCGTAATACCGGTCACACCACGCACTTCTGCACCCGCGCCTTCACCCAGAATCAGTGGGATGGTACCGGCGATAAAGGCGATGGAGGTCATCACAATCGGACGCAGACGCAGGCGACACGCTTCCAGCGCCGCTTCCACAATCCCTTTGCCCTGAATCTCCAGCTCACGGGCGAACTCGACAATAAGAATCGCGTTCTTACAGGCCAGCCCCATCAGCACCACCAGTCCGACCTGCACGAAGACATTGTTGTCCCCGCCGGTCAGCCAGACGCCAAACAGCGCAGAGAGCATGGTCATCGGCACAATCAGGATCACCGCCAGCGGCAGCGTCCAGCTCTCATACAGCGCAGCCAGCACCAGGAACGCCAGCAGGACGGCCATCGGGAAGACAATCAGCGCGGTATTGCCCTGCGTTGATTGCTGATAACTCAGATCGGTCCATTCGATGTTCATGCCGTTCGGCAACAGCTGACCGGACATCGCTTCGAGCTGACTCATCGCCTGCGCCGAGGAAAGCACGCGCGGGTCGGCATCACCAATCAGATCCGCCGCCGGATAGCCGTTATAGCGAATCACCGGGTCGGGACCGTAGGTGGTGGTGATGTTGACCATGCTGCCAATCGGCACCATCTCACCGCGATCGTTTCGGGTGCGCAGGTTAGCAATATCTTCGACGCTGTCGCGGAAATCCCCGTCAGCCTGCGCCATCACCCGCCAGGTGCGGCCGAAACGGTTGAAGTCATTCACATACGACGAGCCAAGATAGGTCTGCAGCGTACTGAACAGCGCGGTCAGCGACACGCCCTGTGCCTTGGCTTTATCCCGGTCAACCTTCACATCAAGCTGCGGAACGTTGGCCTGATAGGAGGAGATAGGGAAGTGCATGCCTGGCGTCTGCATGATGCTGCCCGACAGCGTATTAATCGCCGTCTGCAATGCGCCATAGCCCAGACCGGCACGGTCCTGCACATAGAGTGAATAACCGGAACCCTGACCCAGCCCCAGAATCGGCGGTGGCATAATCGAGAAGCCAAAGCCTTGCTGGATTTGCGAGATCTTCGCATTGATCTCCGCGTTGATCTCTGCCGCCGTATGTTTGCGCTCATTAAAGGGCTTCAGGCCGAAGAACACGGTACCGCTGTTCGGCGTGTTGGTGAACTGCAGCGCATTCAGGCCGGGGAACGCCACCGCATAGGCGACGCCTTCGGTCTGCATACCAATTTCACTCATCCTGCGAATCACTTCATCGGTACGCGCCAGTGACGAGCCTTCCGGCATCTTCACGCCGCCAATCAGATAGAGCTTATCCTGAGTCGGGATAAAGCCGCCCGGCACGGTGTGGAACATAAATCCGGCACCGGCCAGCAGCAGCAGATAGATGCCAAACACCGCGCCGCGGCGACGCAGCGTGCGGCCAACCAGCGACTCATAGCCATGCGCACTGCGCTGGAAGAAGCGGTTAAACGGACGGAACAGCCAGCCAAACAGCGCATCAATAATCCGCGTCAGTCGATCTTTAGGCGCGTTATGATCTTTCAGCAGCATCGCCGCCAGCGCAGGCGAGAGCGTCAGCGAGTTAATGGCCGAGATCACCGTTGAGATGGCGATGGTGGTGGCGAACTGCTTGTAGAACTGCCCGGTAACGCCGGAAAGAAACGCCATCGGCACAAACACGGCGCACAGCACCAGCGCGATGGCGATGATTGGCCCGGAGACCTCTCGCATCGCCTGATGCGCTGCAGCGCGCGGTGACAGACCCATCTCGATGTTACGTTCGACGTTCTCCACCACCACAATGGCGTCATCCACCACGATACCGATCGCCAGCACCAGCCCGAACAGGCTCAGGGTGTTCAACGAGAAGCCGAGCAGATAGAGCACGCTGAAAGTACCGACGATTGAAACCGGCACCGCCAGCAAGGGAATGATCGAGGCGCGCCAGGTCTGCAGGAACAGAATCACGACCAGCACGACCAGGATCACCGCTTCAAGCAGAGTCTGAACCACCGCTTTGATCGAGTCGCGAACAAACACCGTCGGGTCATAAGGCGCGGCCCATTTCACATCGTTGGGGAAGCGGGTTGCCAGCTCATCCATTTTGGCGCGAACCGCATTGGAGAGATCGATAGCGTTGGCGCCAGGTGCCTGGAAGATACCGATACCGACCGCATCTTTGTTATTCAGCTGCGAGCGCAGGGCATAACTGCCTGAACCCATCTCAATTCGCGCCACATCTCGCAGGCGCACCAGCGAACCATCTTCTGAGGTTTTCAGGATGATATCGCCGAATTCCTGCTCGCTCTCCAGTCGTCCCTGCGTGTTGATTGACAGCAGGAAGTCGCTCTGCTTCTTCAGCGGCTCGGCACCCAGTTGACCGGCAGAGACCTGCACGTTCTGCTCCTGCATCGCCGTCACCACGTCAGAGGCGGTCAGGCCACGTGCCGCGACTTTATTGGGATCCAGCCAGACGCGCATCGCATATTCGCCTGCGCCAAAAATCTGGATCTGACCGACGCCCGGCAGGCGGGCAAGCTCATCTTTCACCTTCAGCGTGGCGTAGTTACGCAGGTAGAGCGAATCATAGGTATTGTTCGGTGAGAACATGTGGACGACCAGCGTCAGGGTCGGCGACATTTTCTGGGTTGTCACCCCCAGCCGACGCACATCTTCCGGCAAACGGGCTTCCGCCTGTGCCACGCGGTTCTGCACCTGAACCTGCGCCTGATCGGGATCGGTGCCTGGACGGAAGGTGACGGTAGTCACCAGCACGCCGTCTGAACCAGCCACTGACTTCATGTACATCATGTTCTCGACGCCGTTGATCGCCTCTTCCAGTGGCGTCGCCACGGAATCCGCAATCACTTTTGGGTTAGCGCCTGGATACTCAGCGCGCACCTGTACGCTGGGTGGCACGACATCGGGATATTCACTGATCGGCAGCAGCGGAATGGAAATTACGCCGGTGACAAAAATCAGGATCGACAGCACCGCAGCAAAAATCGGCCGGTCGATAAAAAAGCGGGAAAAGTCCATAGCGGCCTCGAATTATTGAGCGGCTGCCGCACGCATGGCGACCTGCTGAGCAGTGACCGGCATGCCGGGCATAAATACTTTTTGCAGACCGGCGATGATCACCTTGTCGCCGGATTGCAGACCCGACTTAACAATACGCAGGCCATCTATCATCGCGCCGGGCTGGATATCCCGCCGCTGGGCTTTTCCCTCTCCATCCACCACGTAGACATATTTGCGATCCTGGTCGGTTAATACCGCTTTATCATCAATCAGCACCGCCTCGAACTGCGCGCTGCCTGGCAGACGCACGCGGGCAAAGAGGCCAGGCGTGAACTGACGCTGTTGATTGTCGAGCAGGGCGCGCATCCGAATGGTGCCGGTGCTGGCGGTCAGCTGGTTATCCATGAAATCGATTTTGCCCTGATGCGGGAAACCCTGTTCGCCGACCAGCGCAATTTCTACCGGCAGCGCGTGACGCTGCTGACCCTGACGTGCCATCGCCTGATAGTTAAGGAAGGTGTTCTCATCGACATCGAAATAGACATACATCTGCTGCTGCGACACCAGCGTGGTCAGCACACTGGCGCTGTCGCCGGCGGTCACCAGGTTACCCGCGGTGATCTGCGCCCGGCTGGCGCGGCCATCAATCGGCGCGGTGACGCGGGTAAAGTCGAGGTTCAGCTGCGCCATATCTACCGCGGCTTCTGCGGCCAGCACATCCGCCTGCGCCTGACTGGCGGCAGAGCGACGCTGTTCCCACGCCTCCCGGGAAATGGCCTGGGTGCCAATCAGCTTCTCGCTGCGGCCCGATTCGCTGCGGGCCAGACTTGCCTGACTGCGTGCGCGTGCCAGTTCCGCTTTGGCCTGCTCCAGCGCCGCGCGGTAACTCCGGTCATCAATGGTAAACAGCACCTGACCTTTTTTGACTTCATCGCCTTCGCGATAGTTAACAGAGTCGATGTAGCCCGAGACGCGCGGACGCAACTGAACGCTCTGCACCGCTTCAACCCGGCCATTGAAATTGTCCCACTGGCTGACCGGCTTGATCAGCACGGGTGCTGCACTCACTTCAGGCGGTGGTGGCGGGGCGTTTTGCGCCACACCCTTGTCGCAGCCGCTCAGTTGAGTGATGAGCAGTACCATCCCTAAGAGGGTTAAACCCTGACGAACCCGGTTCGTGATCATTGTTGTTATTCCGCGATAGATATAAACAGGCGGCCTGCAGGCCAATATTTGCAACTTTTAAGATTGCAATTAATCGCAGTGAGTGTAGGCTTGCGTGGCTGGCAACTGCAAGAATAACAGATACACTTTATGTGCGGTTTGGGGCAGGGCGATGAAGACCTGAACAAAGCAGTAAAAACCCCACAAAAAGTGCGGCATTTAATGTACTAATAAAACTTGCATTAAATGGCATAGTCAGCCACCCTTTAGTGTAACTGCAACTGATACTAATACTTTTCGCCACGGCGACAGGAGAGACTGGAATGATGAGTGACGCCTTTATTCACGATTTAATCGACTGGATTGATAACAACATCGAAGCACGCCTGGATCTGGATACCGTTTCAGAGCGCGCGGGTTACTCCAAGTGGCACCTCCAGCGCATGTTCAAAGAGCACACCGGCTATCCACTGGGTGAATACATTCGCGTTAAGAAGCTGAAGAAATCAGCCGATCGCCTGACCACGACCGATGAGCCGATTCTCAATGTGGCGATCTCGCTAGGTTTCGACTCTCAGCAATCCTTTAACCGCAGCTTCAAACGTCAGTATGGTGTCGCGCCGGGTGCATGGCGTCGTCACAGCGGGGAATCGCACGCAGCATAACCTCGCCAGGGCCAGCTTGTCTGGCCCGCGCTTTTCTCTGTGCGCAAAACTGGTATCATCTGCGTCCTGTCGTCTCGGATGCCATCATGTCAAAAAAACTCTGGATTGGACTTTTCCTCGTCCTCGCGGCCTGCTTCTACGGCCTGAAACCCTATCTGAACACCGTTTCAGCTCCTGCTCAGGCGGATATCGCCACCCTGACCGATGCCCATACCGTGGCGCGCTGGGTGCTGCAGCATCAGCAATTGCCGGACTACTACCTCACCAAAAGTGATGCGCGTAAGCGTGGCTGGAATCCGGCCAAAGGCAACCTGTGCGAAGTGCTGCCTGGCAAAGCCATCGGTGGCGATCGTTTTACCAACCGTGAAAAACGTCTGCCATCGCGTGCGGGCCGTCAGTGGTATGAAGCGGATGTGAATTATCGCTGTGGTCATCGCGACGCCGACCGCCTTGTCTACTCCTCTGACGGGCTGGTATTTCTCTCCACCGATCACTACCGCAGCTTCAGACAGGTGCCCTGATCATGCTTAATCTGACCTTTGATCTGCGACAGCTCACCACGCGCGCGGCCTTTTATCAGCAGTTTGCTGAACAGAGTGGCTGCCCGCAGAGCTTCGGAAATAATCTGGATGCGTTGTGGGACTGGCTGACGGGCGGAATGGGGCTGCCTGCCACTATCTGGCTGCAGCACTATGCTGCGCATCAGGCCGATTTAGCGCCGGTGCTGGCGCTGCTGGAGGAGGCGGCGCAGTCGCTGGAGGGCGAACTGCGCCTGATTATCGATTAAGCGCGCAGTGGCCTGAGCAGCGCCACCAGCGCTTCGCGGGCCGCCAGCGGCAGATCGCCGCCGCCAGTGTAACCGTTGTTCTCAATGATCACCTGATTCAGACCCACCAGCCAGTCGTAGATATAGTAGGCGGTGTGGTTAGCCGGAGCCGCAGAGAGTTTGGTCAGGCGCTGACCGGCACTGAAGCTGACGCTGGGTGCCGGAGGGCGTGAGAAAATCACCTGACCCCGGTTAACGCGGCTGGCCGGACGTTCGGATTCAGGACGCTGTAAAAAGCCGAGCCAGGCCACAAAATCCCCCAGCACCGTCATCGCGCGCGTCACCTGGCGATCGGCGCGAGATTCATGGCTGACGCTCTGCGTATCCGGCTCATGCAGCGCCTGCTGCAGTTTCTGCGCGATATCGGTGCGGAAACCGGCCGTGATCAACTCCTCAACCAGCCACTCCATCGTCGCCTTATCCACGTTCAGCAACGCCAGCAGGCTGCGGTTTTCCGGCAACTGACGCAGATGATCCAGCCACAGCAGCAGCACCTGACGCGGGAACTGCTGGGCGCTCTGCAGGCTCTGACGCGGCTGAACCGGCGCTTCAGCCGGGCTTTCACTAAACAGGTCAAATTCAAACCCGATGCCGAACTGATTTTCCGGTGCCTGAATAGTGGCCGGTTTGCTGCCCTGCAAGGCCGACTGATTAAGCCACAGCTGGCGCAGCGCTTCACGCGGCGGCTGCAGACGTTCCAGCAGCTCGCCATGCAGGCCGGTGCGATGCTGTAAACACTTCAGCAGCGTGTCGGCGATGTTCTGTTTGCGTGCTGCCTGTTCCGGGCTGGCACCCGCTTCGGTCCAGGGCAGCAGACGCCGCTCCACCACGGTGTGCTGAATCTGCGCCAGCTGAGCCAGCAGCATGTCGCGGCGGGCTTCCGGCTGCATCTCTTCCAGCAACCAGCTCGCCATGCGGTCGACGCCCGCACGATCCAGCGCCAGCATCGATCCCCAGTGCTGACCCGGTTGTCCCATCTGACGCTGCACCGCTTCATCCACATTGACCTGCTGATGGCGGGCATCGAACGGGGTAATCGCCCAGATCAGGCGCGGTTTTTCAGCCGACTCCTGAGCGGGCTGCTGACGCTGCCATTCGCGCAGCGTTTCGCTGGCGAGGTCAGCATCCTGACGATGGCTGGCTGCGGTGCAAACCAGCAGCAGATCAATCGCCTGACGCGCGGCATAAAAGCCGGGCAGCAGGGCGCGTTTCTGTTCCAGCAGCTGCGCTCGCAGCGGATCCTGCTGCTGCAGGCGCTGACGATCTTCCTGAGTCGCCACGTCGGCAGACTGGCCCGGCGCGGGCAGCTCCAGCATATCGGCATCATCATAGAGCGCGGTGCGCGGTGTTGAGCTCAGCGGCACCAGCACTTCCAGCGTCAGCAGCGCCAGTAATCCCAGCGGGACGTTTTGCGCCTTGCCGATGCGGTTACCGTTCAGCGGACAGACTTCGACCAGCTGCTGCTGATCCTGCTCACTGGCTGGCACAATCAGCTGCTCGGCTGGCAGCAATGACGCGTCGGTCAGCAGGCTCAGCGGCGCAAGCACGCGGCTGCTGTTACGCAGCTGGTGACGCAGATGCAGCAGGCTGCGAAGCATCTCATTCAGTTCGGGCTTTCCGGACCACAGCAGCGAAAAGAGCTGCACCCGGTCGTCAACGCTCAGCCACGGGGCCAGTTCAACCGCCTGTGGCCAGAAGTGACGATCCAGCCGCACATCATGGTGCGGACGGCGACGGCTCCAGGACCAGAGCGTGACCAGCGCATCACCTTCCAGACCGGCCAGCGGCGTAGCGAGACGATGACGCTGCAGGCGCTGCAGTGCGCTGTCGATCTGCGTGGTGTCAGGCGTGGTCGCGCCGGCACAGGCGACCATCAGCCGTACGATCTCCGCTTCGCTTAGCAGCGTCAGTTCAACCGGCCATTCGCCTGATAGCGGTTCGCGCTGATGGCAGAAACGGGTTGCGGTAGCAAAATCGAGGTTGCCGGGATTGATATGCTGGAACCAGCTCAGTTGTTTTTCGCCCATGCGGGTCACTAACTGACCCTGGGCATCGGCCACCATCTCGTTCAGCAGCCAGGCTTTGCCCGCCTGTGACTGACCGAACAGCGCCAGCGTCACCGGACGCGCCACCTGCTGCGCCAGTGCCTGAGCCTGCACGCGCGCCTGACGCAGTTGCAGCGTCAGGGTTTCGGCTTCCAGTGCCAGACGCGGCGACTGCTCGCGTGTGGTTTCAATCCACGTCAGGCTGTTATTCAGTGCGTCCTGCAACAGGCTAAGACGTTTTGCCAGCGTTTGTGGCTGACGGGGTTTCAAAGCTTTCATCGTTTACACACGCTCCCGCTGTCAATCCAGTATTGCGCATTGGCATTGCCGGTTGCCGACAGGGTATTCAGCTTAAGACTTAACTGCTCCAGTGGCACGCGGGTGCCATCATCCAGACGCGCATCGCTTAGCACCAGGGTTTCCGGGCCGGAGGCATCAGGGCCCGCTTTTACCGCCAGGCGGATGCGCAGCACGCTCTCACCGGCCACTTTGCGTGCCAGCGTGGCGTCGTTCAGCGTCAGGCTATAGAGCGGCGAGGCGGGCCAGCGTTCGTTATCGAGCTGACGGAAGCCGAGACAGACGTTGCCGCGAATACGGAAACTGCCTTTTTTATCCAGCACATAGCCGGAATTGTCGAGATCAATTTCGCTGTAGCAGAGGTTCTCGTCCGTCAGCGCCTGGTTTTCATCGAGCACGCCAAGGTAGCGAATCGTCGAGTAAGGTTCAAAATCGCCCGCGCGGAACCAGAAGCTGCTGAGACGAAGATCCAACGCCAGCAGGCAGAGCATCGCGCCGACCGCCGCCGTGGATTTCGGGTTGTCGATGCGGCCATGCTTGTTAAACGGATACCAGTCGCTGGTGTGATAGCCTTCCAGCGACAGAATCCGGCTGCCCGGCAGCGGTTGCAAGTGGCGCACCAGCGCCTGAATGCCAGGGAAGCGCGATGGACGACCGGTCAGCAGCAGCACGTCGCACTGATAGAGCGACACCACTTCACACATTGAGCGCAGCGCCGGAATAATGGCCATCCGGTGCTGCATAAATTCGCCATGCAACTGGGCCAGACTGACCACCAGCGGCACCTGCAGCAGGTCAAAGCGGCTATTACCACCCAGTTCACGCTGAATTTCGCCGTTAACAAACGCCAGCACCGCCTCGCCTGGCGGCTGATCGACCAGTTCGCCAAACAGGGCATTGATTTCTGCGTGGCTCTCCAGCGGATCCCAGTTTTCGTAACGCTCCAGCACCGCCTGCGCCAGCGGAATAAACAGCTGTAGGGTGACCTGCTGACGCAGTGTCGCCTGACCGTCCATGCGGCTGTCGTGACCAAACAGCTTGTTCATCAGCGGTTCTGCCAGCGTCAGACCCGCTTTCTGCAGATGCTGCTGCAGCGCCGGTAAAATCCACAGCTGAATCACATCCAGCAGGATATCGTCGCCTGCCACTTTAAAGCCTTCGCGGAACAGCAGGCGCGGGGTGATTTTGACGTTGTTGCCCTGACCATCGTCCAGACGATACTGGGTGATGGCGAGGTCGGTCGTGCCGCCGCCGATATCAATCGAAGCGATACGCAGGCTCTTGCCTGGCAGTTCGTCGGCATCGCGCGGGCGATCCGGACGGGCCATGCTGCTGAAAAAGTCTTCGGCGCGACCGGCAAAGTTGACCTGGGTTTCATTGAACAACCAGACCATCTGACCACAGGTCGCTTCATCCCACTCCATCTGCACATCCGGCAACGGTTTAGGGTTCTGACGCGGCAGCGAAGGTGACGGATCCTCTTCGTCCGCCAGCCAGCCTTCCGCTTTCCAGACCAGCGCCAGCGCTTCCTGCATCCGGCGGCGGAAAATCTCACGCTCCGGTTTCGGCATCGCTGACGGCAGCGTCAGGATCACATGGCGCAGCTGACGCGGCGCGTGACTCTGCGGCATCCGCTGACGCTGTGCCGCACTGTTCATCTGCATCAGCGCCTGAGCCAGCAGCTCACACAGCATAAAGGTCATCAGCGAACTGCGGCTGTAGTGCGGTGAAAAGACCGGCAGACGATCGTCGGGTGCCAGCGTAGAGAGCGGCTGGCCTTCGTCGTTCAGCAGGGTGGTAAAGGGCGCGGCATAGGCCAGCGGTTCAGCCTGATCGCCGGGGGTATTAAAACGCCAGCCTGGCTGATAGCGCGCTTCATCCCACAAGTAACGGCGTGGGCTGGAGAGGCCGGTGCTGCCTTCCAGTCCCACACGCTGCAGTGCCAGACGGCTCGCTTCGCGTCCGACGCGCGTCAGAGACGGCCACATAAAGGCCTGCTCACGACCGCTTTCCAGTGAGAAGTTCGCTTTACCAAAACGGGTCTCGGCAAATTCCAGGCGGCTGTCAAACAGCTCGTTGTAAACCTGATGCGGCTCAGAGAGATCGCGCAACTGCAGCTCATAGGTCTGCTTCAGGCCGTTGCTCTCTTCCGGATGATCTTCCACCAGAACGCCGCAGGTATGGGAGTTGCCGACATCCAGAATGATATCGACGTTGACCGCTGGGGTCTGCAGCGTGGCAGCCTGAATGTGGATTTCGCTGAGGTCGAGTTGTTCGCCCAGAAGTTCCAGCAGATTGAGGTAGTGCGCCTGATACTCAAACTCGCGCAGCGCCTGATTAATCGCCTGTTCGCGGCGATCGGAAACGCGGTCGGTAAAGGATTCGCGCAGCCAGCCATCGACCCAGGTCAGGTCAAGAAACTCACCCAGCTCGTAGTTGTGCCAGGCAAGCGCAAAGGTCACGCCATTCTGCGCATCAGCGGCGCTCAGGCCGAGCTGTTCGCCGCCATCCTGTTCCGCCACGCAGCGGGTATCGAAGGCCAGGCTGACGCGATGAGTATTGCCCGCCGCATCGGGCGTGGGCAGGGCAACCAGACGCATGCGCGCCCAGTTTTCAGGGCCGCCGATAAAACGACGTCCGCTGGCGCAGCGCAGCATC
>NZ_JBXUHX010000039.1:0-33282 GCF_058148845.1 Pantoea sp. RCC30.1
TGGTGCAGGGCGCGAGGCGTGAAAAACGTCCATCAGCTCGACTGGTGGCAGCAGTTAACGGTCGGCGATCTCTGCTTTGATGCGGTACCGGCAAGGCACTGGAGTATGCGAACGCCACGCGATCGAAACCGTTCGCTCTGGTGCGGTTGGGTGGTGCGTTCTGCCTCTGTGCGGTTCTGGTTCTCGGGTGACAGCGGCTACAGCGATGGCCTTCTGGAGATTCCGGCCCGTCTTGGCCCGTTCAGCCTCACGGCTTTACCGATTGGCGCTTATGCACCCAAATGGTTCATGGCGAGCCAGCATATGGATCCCGATCAGGCTGTGGCGCTGTGGCAGGCAGCAGGCAGGCCGCAGACACTGCCGATCCACTGGGGTGTGTTCGAGTTGGCCGATGAGTCGCTGGATGCGCCACCAAACGAACTGACTGATGCGCTGCAGCGGGCAAACGAGCAGAATGGCGGCTTTGCGCCCTGGCGAATAGGTGAAAGCCGCAGACTGAATAATTGCACCTAGGAATTATCCTAAAGCCTCCGGGATAAACAAATTCCGACGGGTTTTTATCTGATATCAATTTTTCAAATCAAAAGTTAAATTCTTAATAAGTAAAATCGGCTTCGTTGCTTTTATTTGGAGCAAGGCTAATGTGTCTCTCCTGCTTTTGGTGCAAAAAAAGTGTTATTTGTACGAAATAAAAGATGCTGTACAGGATTGACGACCGATTTCTGATAACTGTCTCCGTTACCGTTTCGCTTATTAATTCTGTTATTGCCATATTTGTGAAATATTAATTTCTTATGGTATCCATTGGGTTAGCCCTCGAAGCAGGGGCAGGAGAGGGCGCTGGACACGTTGGCGCGTTATTCACTCGGGATTTTGTAAACCCCACATAACAGGCAATGTGAGCCTTCTGGCAATTATGCGCGCAGGCTTGCTGAGCCATTAAAAATGGCTTGCCATTATTTTTAGGATATGTGATAACAATTCCTGAGTTAAACGAGGTACAGTTCTGTTTATGCATGGCATCTTCAGTAAAGAAGTACGAGTAAAGACGTTGACGTTGAATACCGCTTCCTTGCCGAACCTTAATTAGTGCCTCATGCAGTAATGTCTCTGGTTTTTCTGTATGACAGCCTTCGGGCTAAATAAACATCTAAAGGAATTTGCAAAATGGCAAAGATTAAAGGTCAGGTTAAGTGGTTCAACGAGTCTAAAGGTTTTGGTTTTATCACCCCTGCTGACGGCAGCAAAGATGTGTTCGTACACTTCTCTGCAATTCAGGGCAATGGTTTCAAAACCCTGGCTGAAGGCCAGAGCGTTGAGTTCGAAATTCAGGACGGCCAGAAAGGCCCGGCAGCAGTTAACGTTACTGCTATCTGATTCGACTCCGCCTCGGTGCATTGCACCCTGACACGGAATCTTAAAGCCCTGGCTCTTCAGCCGGGGCTTTCTTTATGCTTCCGATGCGTAAACGTTAAGGTTACACTGCGCCGCGTTATCTGATGCCGGAGCACCCTATGTCCCTGATTTGCCCTCTTTGCCTCTCTCCTCTGATCTTCACCGACCGTAGCTGGTGCTGCGAAAATCGCCATCAGTTTGATCAGGCGAAAGAAGGCTACGTCAATCTGCTGCCCGTTCAGCATAAACGGTCACGGGAGCCGGGTGACAGTGCGGAGATGATGCAGGCGCGGCGGGAATTTCTTGAGGCCGGTTACTATCAGCCGCTGCGTGATAAGGTCGTGAGCCTTCTCGCCCCGGCGCTGGACAAGCCGGGATGCAAAATCCTGGATATCGGTTGCGGCGAAGGCTACTACACCGCCGCACTGGCTGAGGCGGCAGGCGGAGAGGCACAGATTTATGGGCTGGATGTGGCCCGAATGGCTATACGTCTGGCGGCAAAGCGCTATCCTGCGGTGCGCTTCTGCGTCGCTTCCAGCCAGCGCTTACCCTTTGCCGATCACGCCCTGGATGCGGTGGTACGCATCTATGCCCCCTGCAATGAAGCGGAACTGGCGCGCGTGCTGAAGCCAGGTGGCCTGGTGCTGACTGTCACTCCAGGCCCGCATCATCTGCAACAGTTTAAAGCGCTGATTTACCGCGAAGTGCAGTTGCATGTGCCGGAGCAGAAAGCGTATCCCGGATTCACTCAGGTAACTCAGCAGGCGCTGAGTTACCCGATGGCGCTGAGGGGCACTGCTGCGACAACTCTGCTTCAGATGACGCCGTTTGCCTGGCGGGCGCGTGAGGCGGTCTGGCAAACGCTGAAGCAGAGCGAGCAGTTCAGCTGCGATGCCGACTTTAGCCTGACGATGTGGCAGCGAGACTAACGCGCTTCTACCAGGGTGTTATAAATGCGCTCCAGATCGTCGAGTTGTTGCACCGCGATCAGCAGCCGACGCTGTTCGAGCTGAATCACCAGGATGCCATCCTCAGAGAGATTCATCCCCTGAATCCGCCGGTAATCGATCCAGACACCGGCGTAAAACAATCCATCATTCTTCAACAGTAGCGTAGGTTTTCGCAGCCAGAAGAGCCAGAACGCCAGAAAACTCAGCACCATAAGCAGTGAGGTGGTGAGCTGCGGGCCGTGATGACTGACGTTGTTCCATAGCAGGATCAGCAGCAGGCCGATGAAAATCAGGCTGTCGAGTTTATGCTGCCTGCGCAGCGCGACCCGCAAGCGGGTGGGGCCATGCCGACGCGGCAGAATCGCCTCATGGTAAACGGCAAATCCCATCAGGGCGGCGATACAACACGCAATTAACGCGTCAGTTAAAGACATCACATCTACCTCAAACAGGGTGAGCTCAGCCGGTTGTGGCTCAGCTTACCACGCTTAAAAGCCGGGAGCGCGGGCTCCCGGCCGGGTGAAATTACAGACCGAGCAGGCCGATCCAGTAACCAAAGATACCGATGGCGAAGAAGCCGACGATAATCCACAGTGCGTTCACTTTACGGCGTAACAGCCACATACAGCCAAAGGTCAGCAGCAGCGGCACCACGCCTGGCATCAGTTGATCAAGGATCGACTGTACCGTGGTGACGGTGGTTTTACCGGTGGAGTCAGTAATGCGCGAGACAACCAGCGGGATGTTAACGTGCGTCCACTTGTTGACCAGCGCCCCCATGACAAACAGCCCCAGAATTGAAGCCCCCTCCGTAAGCTTCTGCAGAAAACCACCGCCCATGTCGCTGACAATGTCGATCCCTTTGCGATAGCCATACGCCACACCGTAATAGCGGGTCAGCAGACGCGCCAGGTTAAACAGCACAAAGAACAGCAACGGACCAAGCAGACTGCCACTCATTGCGATACCGGCACCCAGCGCGGCAAACACCGGACGTACCGTACCCCAGAAGATCGGGTCGCCGACACCAGCCAGTGGTCCCATCAGACCAACTTTCAGGCCGTTAATCGCCGCGTCGTCGATGGGTGCACCGTTGGCACGCTGCTCTTCCATCGCCATAGTGACGCCCAGTACCGGCGCGGCCACATAAGGATGGGTGTTAAAGAACTCCAGATGACGCTTTATCGCCTGCTTGCGCTCATCGTTGTTCTCCGGATAGAGACGGCGGATCACTGGCACCATTGAGAAGCAGAAGCCCAGCGCCTGCATACGTTCAAAGTTCCATGAACCCTGGAACAGGTTAGAGCGCATAAAGACGGCCCGAACATCCCCGGGGGTCAGTTTCTTTTCGACTTTCGTAATATCAACCATGTGCTCACCTGTTCCTTAATCGAGTTCGTTATCAAGATCGTTTGCGGTTGCTGCACCATTGGGTGCTCCCGCCACACGGTTGTATTTCGGGCTGAGCTGAATGTAGAGCACCGCCATGACAACGCCAATCACGCCCAGCGCCACCAGGTTAAAGTTGGTGAAGGCCGCGGTGACGAAACCGAGGTAGAAGAACGGCATCAGGTAGCCTGCACGCATCATGTTGATGACCATCGCGTAACCGACGACCACAATCATGCCACCGGCGATATTCAGACCGTTGGTGACCACTTCAGGGATAGAACTGAGCAGGGCGTGAACCGCACTGGTGCCGACCGAAATCGCCACAATCAGCGCCGGGATGGCGATACGCATCGCCTGTAACAGCAGAGCAGAGACATGGATCCAGGAGATGGCCGTGAGATTACCTTTCTCGGCAGCTTTGTCAGCTGCGTGCTGGAAGGCCACGGTCAGCGTACGCACGATAATGGTCAGCACCTGTCCGGCAGCAGCCAGCGGAATCGCCAGCGCGATACCGGCTCCCACACTCTGACCGCCAGCGATGACCAGGATGGTCGAAATGATGGAGGCGAGGGCGGCATCAGGGGCAACAGCGGCACCGATGTTCATCCAGCCCAGCGCAATCATCTCCAGCGTACCACCGATGATAATGCCGGTTTTCATATCACCGAGCACGATACCAATCAGGGTACAGGCGACCAGCGGACGGTGAAACTGGAACTCATCCAGAATCGACCCCATACCGGCAATACAGGCGACAATAAAAATTAAAATAATTTGTAGCGAGGTTATTTCCATCATACTTCTTGTCCTCAGCAGGATAACGATGAGCCCGGAAACGCAGGCGCAGAAGTGCTTCTGTTACGCGTTAACTTTCGCAATCAGATCCATCATTTTCAGTTTCTGGTCACTGGAAACTTTACGCACTTCCAGTTCAATATTGCGTTCATTGAGTTTGCGGAAAGCGGCAATATCTTTTTCATCAACCGAGACCGCATTATTGACCTGGGTTTTCCCCTGGCGGAATGCCATCCCGCCGATGTTCACCGTTTTAATGTCCACACCCTGTTCCACGACGCGCAGAACATCGGTGGGATTGGTAAACAGTAGCATTACACGATCCTGACCATACTTCGGGTTATTCCACACCCGCACCATCTTATCGACATCCACCACATGGGCCGTAACCCCAGGCGGGGCGACCTGTGTCAGCAGGGTCTTACGCACGTGATCGTTGGCAACTTCATCGCTGACCACGATAATGCGCTGAACGTTGGTCTCTTTGGTCCAGCGTGTCGCGACCTGTCCATGAATCAGACGGTCATCTATGCGCGTCAGCCCGATTTTCATGTGATCACCAGGCGCCATCGGTTTAGTCGGTTGCGCTGCAGCGGCCGGTTTTACCGCAGCCGGTGCCGGTTCCGCTTCTTTGGCTTTCAGGGCTTTCACCCCTTCACGGCCGGTTTCAACCGCGACGGCGACCAGTTCGTCAAATCCTGGGTCGTCATCGCGCGCCATCAGGGTTTCGACCAGCATCGGGATATTGACCCCGGCGATGACCTCATACTGTGGCTTATCGACGACGATACGGCTGGCCGCATTAAACGGGCTGCCACCCCATGTATCGACTAAAAACAGGACTCCTTTGCTGGTATCCAGTTCTGCCAGTCGTGCGTTATATTTTTCAATCAGCGTTTCTGCATTTTCACCGGGGACAAAATCTATCCAGCCGACATTGTCCTGCTCGCCCAACAGCATTTCTGCTGTTTTCAGCAGTTGTTCCGCTGCCCAGCCGTGTGTACCAATTACAATCGCAATGGTCACGTGCTACCTCCGTTCGCTAGAGAAGCTCATCTGAGTCAATGAACTGTATTGAGTCATGCTTTGGTTATTGTTCTAACCGGGTGATTCGATTAATCGGTATAGCGTCGAAAAAACATGGATTAATGACGTTAAGGCGATAAAGTCGCGATTTATTTTAGTGATCGAAAAAATAAATTTTGTGATGTCTGTCAGCTATTCACCCCGTGAAGAGGCGAGTCACCTTTTTTATGCGCCCGATCATCCGCTCTACAGATTGTAAAAATAAGAAAATTTTTTGACGCATTTCCCCGAACTGATACATTAACGTTCTGTTTATTGCTCAGGAGTAACGGGCTTCAGCCCACCTTTATGGATCGTCACCGACGTCGCTTAACCTGTTCTTTGCGCCTGCTGGCGCGTCACCCTTCGCCTCGCGGCGTTTTCACTGCTTTCCCGACCACCCGGATGTCACGCTTTGCTGCGCTGATACGCACCGGCTCAATCTGTTCCCTGTTCTGGAGTCATAAATAATGGAATTTTTATTCGACCCCTCAATCTGGGTGGGCTTGATGACGCTCATCGTGCTGGAAATCGTACTGGGCATCGACAACCTGGTGTTTATTGCCATTCTGGCCGACAAACTGCCGCCAAAGCAGCGAGATAAAGCACGCTTAATCGGTCTGTCGCTGGCGCTGGTTATGCGTCTGGGCCTGCTGTCGCTGATCTCCTGGATGGTGACGCTGACAACACCTCTCTTCAGCGTAGGCGGTTTCAGCTTTGCCGGTCGTGATTTAATTCTGCTGGCGGGTGGTCTGTTCCTGTTGTTTAAGGCGACGATGGAGCTGCACGAGAGGCTGGAGAACCGGCAGCTCGACGGGTCAGGGAATCGGGGATATGCCAGTTTCTGGGCAGTCGTGACGCAGATTGTGGTGCTGGACGCGGTCTTCTCGCTGGATGCCGTGATCACCGCCGTGGGTATGGTCAACCACCTGCCGGTGATGATGACCGCTGTGGTGATTGCGATGGGTGTGATGCTGCTGGCGTCTAAGCCGTTAACCAACTTCGTTAACGCGCATCCGACCGTGGTGGTGCTCTGTCTGAGCTTCCTGTTAATGATCGGTCTGTCGCTGGTGGCAGAAGGCTTCGGCTTCCATATTCCTAAAGGCTACCTCTATGCGGCAATTGGCTTCTCGATTCTGATTGAGATGTTTAACCAGATTGCGCGTCGTAACTTTATCCGCCATCAGTCCAATCGCCCGATGCGTGAACGCACCGCAGAGGCGATTCTGCGCCTGATGGGGGGCCGCAACCGCGTACATCAGGCCAGCAATAGCAATGCCAGCAGCAGCGAAGAGTCTGCGCTGGCGGAAGCGATGCCGCAGGAGGCGTTCAAAGATGAAGAACGCTACATGATTAATGGCGTGCTGACACTGGCTTCCCGCTCGATTCGCAGCATCATGACGCCACGCGGTGAGATCTCCTGGGTCGATGCGAATCGTCCGGTGGATGAGATTCGCGGTCAGTTGCTGGATACGCCACACAGCCTGTTCCCGGTCTGCCGGGGTGAGCTGGATGAAATTGTCGGCGTAGTGCGCGCCAAAGAGCTGCTGGTGGCGCTGGAGCATGGCGTAGACGTCGCCACCTTTGCGGCCAACACGCCGACCATCGTGGTGCCGGAGACGCTCGATCCGATCAACCTGCTTGGCGTGCTACGTCGTGCCAGGGGCGGTTTCGTGATTGTTACCAACGAGTTTGGTGTGGTTCAGGGTCTGATTACCCCGCTGGACGTGCTGGAAGCGATTGCGGGTGAATTCCCGGATGAAGATGAAACGCCCGATATCATTGCGGATGGGGATGGCTGGTTAGTGAAAGGCGGAACTGATTTGCACTCGCTGCAGCAGCTGCTTGACTTCCATGAACTGGTGGACCCGACAGAAGACCACGCCTCGCTGGCGGGCCTGCTGATTGAGCAGAAAGGGCAGTTACCGCTGCCTGGTGATGTAATTGATATCACTCCGTTGCACTTCCAGATCATCGAAGCGACCGACTATCGCATCGATCTGGTGCGTGTCACCAAAGATAAACCGCATGACGAGGATGAAGAGGGTTAATTCTTCATGTTGTTGCTAAGGCACTGCCGGCATAACCGGCCGCGCTGAATCTTCCCGACAGCCGCTGCTTCAACGCCGCGGCTGTTTTTTTATCTGTGGGTATCGGCCTGATGCAGTAACAGCCACGCCGGAAAATCCTGCAGCGGCATCGGACGGGCAAAATAGTAGCCCTGCAGATGATCCACGCCGCGTTCGCGCAGATAATCCGCCTGCTCAGCCGTTTCCACGCCCTCGGCCACCAGGCTGATATTCAGACGCTGGGCCAGCGAAATCACCATATCTGTTACCGTGGCGTTAATCGCGTCAGTGCCAATGGCCGCAGTGAAAATCTTGTCGATCTTCAGCACATCAGGCTGCAGATCTTTCAGGTAGGAGAGCGAGCTGTGACCGGTGCCGAAGTCATCAATCGCCAGCCGGACGCCGATATCGTGCAGTTGCGCAATCACCGACTGATCCACCACTGGCAAGGCATCCCGCTCAGTGAGTTCTACCACCAGTTTCGGCACTGGCGTAGCCGGCCACCAGAGGTTTTGCAGATCCTCAAGGATGGCGCGATCGCGAAAATGGCTGGCAGCAACGTTGATGGCAATATGGAAGGCGGGATCTCTGGGAAGCTGAGGCAATTCTCTCACCACCTCATTCAACACAAAGCGCGTCAGCGGCTTAATCAGATTCTGGCGCTCGGCCAGAGGAATAAAGACATCCGGCGCAATCCAGCCCTGACGGGCATTATGCCAGCGCAGCAGCAACTCTATACCATCACACTCACCGCTTTTGCTGTTGATCAGCGGCTGGCAATAAACCATAAACTCTTTGGCGGTGATGCCATAACTGATTTGCCAGCTCAGGCTCATACGGTTTGCGGTCGCCAGCCAGACGATATAGCCCATCAGCAGACTCAGCAGCAGCGCCAGCGGCAGCTGTGAAGGAAGCGTCGCCAGCGCCAGCCGCGTCGGAGAGGGACCATAGAGGGTCAGCGTAAACGGATAGCGCATTGAGCCCTGCTCATAGCTCACTTCATCTTCTGCTGCCACCGTGGACTCAATCAACGGGTTGCCATACTCCAGGCTCTGTCCGTTGACGTTAAAGACGGCGCGTTCTACCCACGGCAACTGCGGCTCCAGCAGATAATTGCTCATCATTTCGATGTTAATCACCTGCAATATGCCGGAGCGGTTGTCCTGGCTCTTTGGGGTCCACAGCATTAAAACTGGCGAGCCTTTCAGCAGATATTGATCGGTTGAAAGCGTCATTCGTTCGCCGTTATAGGCAAGGTCAGGCCAGGCCTGGCTGAAGGTAATCGTTCGTGGTCCAAAAACACTGGAGCAGTAGAGTACATCGTTATCGACCAGCAGGATCGCCCGGACTGTCTGGAGGGTAGAGATTTTTTCGATCAGCGGAAAACGCACATCTTTACAGGGGATGCCAACCAGACCGAGCGTGTTATTCGCGGAAACCTCAAGCGGTGAGAACATCCGGTCAAACCGCATAATAGCTTTATCGGCGAAATCCATCGCCTGCTGTTCGATACGTGACTTCTCTTCAATATAGCGAAAGGCCAGCGTCAATATCATCACCACAAGGGCGATAGACAGTGCTATGAGCAAACGCTTGCGTCTGAATTGTCCAACAAATTGCTGGGCCATAAACATCAGTATCCACCTTCCCAAAAAGCCACAATAATGCAAAAACTACGGGGTTAGTATCGGCACGACCAGGTTAATATTGAGGCCGGAACAGAGAAAAGCGGGTCTGGTAAGCTGCGCAAGCCGGACGGCTGCGCGGAAATCACTCTACCGTCTAAACCTGCGCCGGGATAGCGCAGGATACGGATTTAATTACGTTTGCACGTAATTTAAACATTTAATCGTTTCGCTTAATCACACTGCACTTTAATCGCCAGGCCACCCCGCGACGTTTCACGGTATTTGGCGTTCATATCTTTACCGGTTTCATACATGGTTTCGATGACCTTATCCAGCGAGACGCGGGGTTCGCTGGTGCGACGAAGCGCCATGCGCGCCGCGTTAATCGCTTTAACTGAAGCAATAGCATTACGCTCAATGCAGGGCACCTGAACCTGGCCCGCCACCGGGTCACAGGTCAGTCCCAGGTTATGCTCCATGCCGATTTCAGCGGCTACGCAGACCTGCTCCGGACTGCCGCCCAGTAGCTCAGCCAGACCCGCCGCCGCCATTGAACAGGCCACGCCGACTTCACCCTGGCAGCCCACTTCCGCGCCTGAAATAGAGGCGTTCATTTTGTACAGCACGCCGATGGCGCCAGAGGCGAGGAAATAGCGCAGGAAAATATCGGGCGTGACCGGCTCGATAAAGTGATCGTAGTAAGCCAGCACCGCAGGCACGATACCGCAGGCACCATTTGTCGGTGCGGTCACGACACGGCCGCCCGCAGCGTTCTCTTCGTTGACCGCCAGCGCATACATATTGATCCAGTCGATAACAATCATCGGATCGCTGGAGTGCTTGTCAGAGGAGGTCAGCAGACGACGCAGTGAGGCGGCACGACGTGGCACGCGCAGCGGTCCAGGCAAGACGCCTTCGGTATTCAGACCGCGATCGATACAGGCCTGCATCGTCTGCCAGATGTTAGTGAAATAGGCGTGGATCTCGTCGCGGCTGTGCAGCGCCAGCTCGTTTTTCATCACGAGGCCCGATAGCGACAGACCGGTTTCACGGCAGTTCGCCAGCAGATCTTTGGCGGAGTGGAACGGCCAGGGTACAGAGACTTCATCCAGTGCCGACTGGCCGAAGTGTTCTTCATCCACGATGAAACCGCCGCCCACTGAGTAATAGGTTTTCGACAGGATCAGCAGATCGCCCGCAAACGCCAGCAGGCGCAAGCCATTTTCATGCAGCGAAAGGTTCTCGCTGCGAAACACCATGCCGCCTTCGCGCGGGAAATCGACTTCATGTGCGCCTTTCGCCAGCAGCAGTCGCTCACGCTGTTCGACATCTTTAATAAACGCGGGGATTGCATCAATATCCACCGTGTCCGGCGATTCGCCCGCCAGACCCATAATAATCGCGATATCCGTGTGATGCCCTTTACCGGTCAGAGACAGAGAACCGTAAACATCCACGGCGATCCGTGTTACCTCCTGCAGCTTTCCCTGTTCGCACAGCAAATCCACAAACTGTTTACCCGCTTTCATCGGGCCGACAGTATGCGAACTCGAGGGGCCGATGCCCACTTTGAACATGTCGAAAACACTAATCACAGGTGACACTCCTCACAATTATTATCAGTCTGCCGGGGCAGTTTATGGCGCCCATAGTAATAGCCATGCACCAGGAAAGAGCAGCTTTTCGCATGAAATAAACTTATCAAAACCAATAGAAAAAATTATAGCGCAGCCCGGCAGTTCACTGACGAGCCTGTGAGGTAAAAAACCGTTAACAGGGTCTCAGAATGCGATCTGCGTGCTCAATGAACGGATAATTCCGGCGGTCATGCCCCACACCAGATAATCCTGATAGCGCGATAGCCAGACCGGGTGACGAACGCCAGCCCGATGTACCTCCAGTGCGCTGTAGCGGCTGAGCTGCAAAGCCTCGGCCAGCGGCATCTCAAAGGCGCTGCTGACTTCATCCGGATTAATGGTTAACCGCAGATCGGGCGGAATAATACCCAGCACCGGCGTCACCTGAAAGCCGGTGCTGCTGGTGACTGCGGGAAGCGCGCCTAATACCTCGACCTGCTGCGGATCGATGCCGACCTCTTCCTGCGCTTCCCGCAGTGCAGTAGCAATCAAAGAGGCGTCGGTGTCATCCTGCATTCCGCCGGGAAAGGCGACCTGTCCGGCGTGTTTGCGCAGGGCGTGTGAACGCTGCGTCAGCAACAGACCCGGTTCAGGCCGCGCGACGATCGGCACCAGCACCGCCGCATGGCGTCCGGAGAGGCGCTGCGTGCTGCGTGCAGGCTGCTGTAACAGAAAACGGCTGCGAAAAACTTCAAGCGTCAGTGCCAACTGAACCTCCTGCCTGTTCCAGCGCCGGTAAAATCCGGCTGACTTTGTCGAGCGTCTCCTGATACTCCGCTTGCGGATCGCTGTCTGCCACCAGCCCGCCACCCGCAGCACAGTAGAGCTGCTGGCCTTCGGCGATCAACGTGCGAATAGTGATACTGGTATCCATCCGGCCACACAGGCTGATATAGCCGATGCTGCCGCACCAGGCATTGCGCCGCTGAGGTTCCAGCTCATCAATAATCTCCATGGCCCGAATCTTGGGCGCACCGGTTATTGAGCCACCCGGAAAACAGGCGCGCAGCAAATCCGTGGCCTGCAGGCTGTCAGGCAGTTTCGCCCGCACCGTGCTCACCAGATGATGCACGGCGGGGAAGGGTTCAACCACAAACAGCTCCGGCACCGTGACCGAGCCGGGTAGCGCCACGCGGCCAATATCGTTGCGCAGCAAATCGACAATCATTAGATTCTCAGCCCGGTCTTTCTCCGCATGGCGCAGCGACTCCGCCTGTTGTGCGTCGGCAATCGGGTCGTCGCAGCGTGGCCGGGTTCCTTTGATGGGTCGGGTTTCGATCTGCCTGTTATTCAGCGACAAAAAGCGCTCTGGCGACAGACTGAGGATCGCACTGTCAGGCAGGCGCAGAAAAGCGCTGAACGGCGCGCGGTTTGCCGCATTAAGCAGAGTAAATGCCTGCCATTCATCACCCTGATAACCGGCCTGAAAACGTTGCGCAAGGTTCACCTGGTAACAGTCACCGGCCTGAATATAAGCCTGAACCGCCTCAAATCGCGTAGCGTATTCGGCATAGCTCAGATTAGAGCGCCAGCGGCTGGTGAGTGAAAAGGACATGACTTCTCGCGCTGGCCACTGGTTCAGCCAGGCTGCGCGGGCTTCAATGCTATTCAACGCTACCAGCGTCAGGGTTTGCTGATGATGGTCGGCAATCAATGCCCAGTCATAGATCCCCACCGCCATATCCGGTGTTGTGAGATCGGCTGCGGCTTTTTGGGGCAGAGACTCAAACCGGCGTCCAAGATCATAACCAAACAGGCCCAGCGCACCGCCCTGAAACGGCAGGGCCTCGCTGGCTACGGGCGTGATGCCTAGCGCATCACACTGCTGCTGCACCAGCAACAGGGGATCGGCGGTTGATTCGCTGGTGCCAGTCTGATCAGTCACGGTCGTTATCGCATCGCGTGTGACAAGGGTGGTGCGGGGATCGGCGGTCAGAATATCAAAGCGGTTGTCGCTGTGGCTGGCCTGCGCGGAGGAGAGCAACATCGCCCAGGGCAGATGGGCAAGGGTGGCGAAACGCTGAGTCAGCGCATCCGGCGTATAATCAAGCGTGAGGGTTTCAACAATCATCGGGCAGACAAATCATAAAGCAAAGAGGCGGTCAGACTGACATATTTTTTCCTGACTGGCACCTGTTAGTTCCACGTGGGATACTGTCTGACCCAACGCAGGAGTGAAACATGTTTATTGGATTACCGGCTCTCTCACATGAGCAGCAACAGCAGGCCGTCGAACGTATTCAGGAGTTGATGGCGGGTGGTTTATCAAGCGGTGAAGCGATCGCCCAGGTGGCGCAGGAAATCCGGCAGAATCACAAGGGCGAACGTGTCAGGGTGATGTTCGAAGACGAAGATGACGAAAACGAAGAAGAGTAACGCCCTGGATTATTAACGTGCGGCGATGATTTTAATTTCGATTTTGTACTTTGGATTCAGCAGCCCGGCCTGAACCGTACAGCGCACTGGCGCATTACCTGGCGAGACCCAGGCGTCCCACGCGCGGTTCATGGCAGGGAAATCGGCTTTATCCACCAGAAACAGCGTCGCATCCAGAATTTTGCTTTTATCGCTGCCAAGGCGCGTCAGAATCGCGTCTATCACTGCCAGCGCATTGGCAGTCTGCGCTTCGGCGTCGGCGTCCAGATTTTCAGGCACACTGGTGTAATAGATCGTGTCGTTATGAATAACGGCTTCGGACATACGATGTTCCGGGTCAATGCGGGTAATACTCATCAGTTTCTCCCTGGTTAATTGCGCATTAGCCTGGCACACTCCTGATATCGCTGTCACCCTTTACGCCTTACAGGCAGCGCTCAACAATCGCCTGTCTGTCCGCCATCACCTCTGGGGACATCTGGAAGGTGGTGAAATATTTCACATCAGCGCCTTTTCGGCGGGGCGAAACATCCACAAAAATCGACTCTTCCCAGGTAAAGACGCTGATCTCACTGCCGTTCGGCTGGGTGTGGGTGGTGTTATCTCGTGCAATGACGCTGGTGGTGGACCAGCCGCGATAGATACAGTCGCTGAGCTGAAGAACGGTGCGCGTGCTTTGACCCTGAAAAACAGGTTGCTGCAGACGAGCCTGTTCAGGTGTAGGAGCCTGGCAGCCGCAAAGCAGCAGCACGCCAGCCAGAGAACCGATGCGGACATAGTTCATAACGTTCCTCCGCCTGAGTCAGGCAGTCGGGTTAAGGCCATCTGCTTCACACCGCCTCATCGGCAATATTAAGCGAGTCTCAGCACGTCAGCCTACGGGTGCCACATCCCAACAGTAAGCTGATTTAATCATTATAATCCGGGCCTTTGTTTCCTCGCGGCGTTCCTCTGCATTTGATAACTGCATCACACTGTCATGTCGACAGCTTCCGCGGGGCATCCGCATGCCATTGCATTAACGGGCGGGAGGAGGCACGAATCAGGGGCGCTACCAGCTTAAAAATGTTATAAATCAGCTGTAAAATCGCGCCACAGGATGAGGATTAAAACATGGCGAATACGCAGTATCTTTTTTGGGTTATGGCTGGCGCACTGACGCTGCTGTTTATTGTTATCGCGGCATTTGTGGGTTTATCCAAAGGCACTAAGCCGGGAGTGCTCACCTTTGCGGTGCTGTTCATCATCATGCTGGCGGGCGCGCTCTACATACACCATTAGCGCCGTGCGGTAGGGTCGTTTTCAGTCTCTTACAGCAATTTTACGTTTGGCTCACACTTCAGGCGGAAAATCTGCGAATAGTGATGACGGTTAACTATGCTCAGTTGAAATAGCAGTACTGCTATTTATCACCGGAGGTAATTATGTCTGAACGTCCTGATTACGATGAACCGCTGCCAGATGATGCTGAGATCTATCCGGAAGATGAAGAAGAGGATGAAGAAGACGATCCGTTAGAAAAGGATGTTTAGCCGTCTGAAAAGGCTGTCTGACCAAGTTCTGGTCTTCTGAATGCTGGCCTACACCGCAAAACCGCCAGTGGCGCAGTTTTGCGGTTTCTCAGGTTTTTCGTCTCTTACGATGCTGTTACAGGCTTGCATCTGCTGATAAATCCCTTGCTACTATTACCATCAAATTAACGCCCTCATACTGTTCGGTTTATTCAGATTAACGTCTCAAGGAAACGGCTCAAATAAAGCAGTTTAATCAACGATGTTAATTAAATTAACATCGATAAAAATTATAAACTCTTTATTCATTCTGATTTTGATTTAACGCATTTTGTCACCTTGCTGAATTTAAGCTGAGCGGAATATTATCCCTGCCGCAAATTAGCTTTTAAACAGGGATAAAATGAAACGATTAACAGTGTTAAGTCTGGCTATGGCGATCTCTTTCTTCAGCGTAGCGGGAGCGGCAGAAACGCACTGGACGTACGAAGGTAAAGCGGGCCCGGAACACTGGAGTGAGTTGACCAGTGACTTCCATATCTGTCACGAAGGCAAATCTCAGTCGCCGATTAATATTAAAGATCCAATTGAGGGACATTTACAGGCACTCGACCTGGCCTACCATACGTCAGCAGAGAAAATGATTAACAACGGCCACACGATTCAGGTGACCGTTGATGAAGAAGATGACTTTGTTCTGGACAGTGAAAAGTTCACTCTGCGTCAGTATCACTTCCATACCCCAAGTGAAAACCAGATTAATGGAGAAACCTTTCCCCTTGAAGCCCACTTTGTACACAGCAAAGAGGATGGGGATCTCGCCGTTGTCGCGGTGATGTTTAAAGTCGGCAAAGAGAACCCGGCACTGGAACCCTTGATTGCCGCGATGCCGAAAAAGGAAAACCAGCAGGTCAGTATTAATCGCCAGGTAAATTTGCGCGAACTCTTCCCGGAAGATCTGCACTATTATCGCTTTAGCGGATCCCTGACAACGCCACCCTGCAGCGAAGGTATTCGCTGGCTGGTGATGAAACAGCCAGTTACGCTGTCTCAGGCACAGCTTGATGCCTTTAAACAGGCGCTGAAAACCACCAACAATCGTCCATTGCAGCATCTCAACGGTCGCATGATTGTAGAGTAATCACCGCGTTTTCTGCCTTCTTTGCGGTATCGATTCGCCAACAGGCTTATCGGCACTACAGGCACTGCTCTTCAGGCGGCTATGAGCCGCCTTTTTGACGTCTGCCAGCCATGATTAAAGGTTACTAATCCACGCGTCCAAATCAACCAGAATCAGGTAACCTACTGATAGTTATGGATTTTGCTTTGTTGATCCAATACTGACATAATTACAGTGTTTTTGCCGTTCTTAGTGAGGGTATGTGGCAGACGATTTTGCAGTGGATGGTGCCCTGGCGCTGGCGATCGCAGGCTTTAAGCCGCGTGAAGCACAACGTGAGATGGCGCAGGCGGTATCTGAAGCCGTAAAACAGCTGGGCGAACTGGTGGTTGAAGCCGGAACCGGCACCGGTAAAACCTATGCTTACCTGGCACCCGCCTTGCGGGCCGGTAAAAAAGTGATTGTCTCCACCGGGTCCAAAGCGCTGCAGGATCAGCTCTATGGCCGCGATCTGCCCACCATGATCAAGGCGCTGAAGTTCAAAGGTAAAACCGCCTTGCTGAAAGGGCGTTCCAACTATCTCTGTCTGGAACGCATGGAACAGCAATCGATGGCGGGCGGAGACCTCACCGTGCAGGCGCTGACCGATCTGGTAACGTTGCGCAGCTGGTCCTCACAGACCGAAGATGGCGACATCAGCAGCTGTGCTGGCGTTACCGAAGATAGCCCGGTATGGCCACTGGTCACCAGCACCAACGATAACTGCCTCGGCACCGATTGTCCGCGCTATAAAGAGTGTTTTGTAGTTAAAGCGCGTAAACGTGCCATGGACGCCGATGTGGTGGTCGTCAATCACCACCTGTTTCTGGCCGACCTGGTGGTGAAAGAGGGCGGCTTTGGTGAACTCATTCCCGAAGCGGATGTGATGATCTTCGATGAAGCCCACCAACTGCCCGATATCGCCAGTCAGTATTTTGGTCAACAGCTCTCCAGCCGTCAGTTACTCGATCTCGCCAAAGATATTATTACCGCTTACCGCACTGAAGTGCGTGATGCCCAACAGCTGCAGAAATCCGCTGACCGCCTGGCCCAGTGCGCACAAGATTTCCGGCTATCATTAGGCGATCCCGGCTACCGCGGTAATCTGCGCGAACTGCTGAGCGATAACCAGATTCTGCGTATGTTCACCCTGCTGGATGATGCGCTGGAGCTCTGTTACGACGTCATTAAACTCTCGCTGGGGCGTTCAGCCCTGCTGGATGCCGCCTTTGAGCGCGCCGCGCTTTACCGTACCCGCTTAAAACGGTTACGGGCGATTAACGAGCCGGGCTATAGCTACTGGTATGAATGTACCTCTCGCCACTTTATCCTGGCGCTGACGCCGCTCTCGGTAGCCGAACGCTTCCGTGAAGTGATGGATAACCGCAAGGCGGCCTGGATCTTCACCTCAGCTACCCTGGCGGTGGATGAGAAGATGGCCCACTTCGCCGAACGGCTGGGTGTGAATGCGACAAAAAGCCTGATTCTGAACAGCCCGTTCGACTTTGCCAAACAGGCACTACTCTGCGTGCCGCGCAATCTGCCTGAACCTAACCGTCCCGGCGGCGCACGCCAGCTGGCTGCGATGATGAAGCCGCTGATTGATGCCAACAATGGCCGCTGTTTCTTCCTCTGCACATCGCACCTGATGATGCGTGAGCTGGCGGCAGAATTCCGCGCCTCAATGACGCTACCGGTGCTGGTGCAGGGCGAAACCAGCAAAGGTCAGTTACTGAAACAGTTCATTGAGAAGGGCAACGCCCTGCTGGTGGCGACCAGCAGTTTCTGGGAAGGTGTGGATGTGCGGGGTGATGCGCTGTCGCTGGTCATCATCGATAAACTTCCGTTCACCTCCCCGGAAGATCCGCTGTTAAAAGCCAGAATGGAAGATTGCCGTATTCGTGGAGGCGATCCCTTCACCGATGTGCAGCTGCCGGATGCGGTGATCACCCTGAAGCAGGGGGTGGGACGTTTAATTCGTGATACGGACGATCGTGGCGTGCTGGTGATTTGCGATCAGCGGCTGGTCTCCCGTCCCTATGGCGCGCTGTTTCTCAATAGTCTGCCGCCGACGCCGCGTACCCGCGACATTGCCCGTGCCATCGCCTTTATCCGCCAGCAACCCGAACCAGACGCGTAATTTTATGCTAAGATGCGCGCCGTTTTCTTTCTTCTGAGGTAGTCATGTCAGCCCGAATTTTAGCGCTGGATACGGCAACAGAAGCCTGTTCAGCCGCCTTGCTGAATCAGCAACAGATTGATGCCCGATTTGAGATCGCCCCGCGCGATCACACTCAGCGTATTTTACCGCTGGTCGAGGAGCTCCTGCTGGCGCAGCAGCTGGAACTGACCGATCTGGACGCGCTCGCCTTTGGTCGCGGCCCCGGCAGTTTTACCGGTGTGCGCATTGGCATTGGTATTGCACAGGGCCTGGCACTGGGTGCCTCACTGCCGATGATCGCCGTTTCCACGCTGGCGACGCTGGCGGAAGGCGCATGGCGTCTGCACGGGGCAACCCGGGTATTAACCGCTATCGACGCGCGGATGGGCGAGGTCTACTGGGCCGAATATCAGCGTGATGAGCAGGGTGCCTGGCAGGGTGAAGCCAGCGAAAGCGTGCTGTCGCCCGAGGCGGCACTGGCACGGATGCAGGCGCTCTCTGGCGAGTGGATGACCGCTGGCACCGGCTGGCAGGCTTACCCTGACCTGCAGCAGGGACATAATCTGACCCTGACCGCCAGTGAGGTTACCCTGCCCGCCGCACAGGATATGCTGCCGCTGGCGACGCTTGCGCTGGCGCAGGGGAATACGCTGCTGCCGGAGACGGCGGAGCCGACTTATCTGCGAAATGAAGTCGCCTGGAAAAAATTACCTGGCCGGTAAAATGCACGCAACTTATTGTTATGCGTCCAGTCTAAGTCTTTACCTAACGGGAGAGCGTTTATGTCGTCAATGTGTGGTAAAGGGCTTTCAGGTCTGCTGTTGACCTGTGTGCTGGCGTTAACCGGTTGTGTCTCCATTCCTGACACGCTGCAGGGCAGTTCACCGCAGCCGCAGCAGGATCTGTTGCGGGTCATGAGCAATCCTTCGCTCTTTGTCGGACAGGAATCGCGCTTTGGTGGCAAGGTAGTGAATGTCACTAACCTGAACGGCAAAACCCGGCTTGAGATTGCGGCACAGCCGCTGGATGACAGCGCCAGACCGCGTCTGGGTGCGGCCTCGGTTGGCCGGATTTATGCCGATATCCACGGTTTTGTCGATCCGGTGGATGTGAAAAACCAGTATGTCACGGTGCTGGGTACGCTGAAGGGCACGGAGCAGGGCAAAATTGGTGAGGCAGATTACAAATTTGCGGTTATCGATGTGCGTGGCTATCAGCGCTGGCGCCTCGCTCAGCAGGTAACGGCACCGCCGCAGCCGATGGATCCCTGGATCTGGTACGGTCCGACACGTCATCGCGGCGGATACTGGGGGCCTAATCCTTATTGGGGAATGGTCAACAGTGGCCCGACAGAGGTCCAGACCATTCTGACCGAGTAATGTACAAATGATTTTATTCAGCCCGGTCGCGGTGCTCGCTGCCGGGCTTTTTATTGGCCTGATTTCTTAGCACGAAATTTAGTGATGCACTTCGCAACCTCAACATGCCGAAACAGGCAAACTGGTACAATCAGTTAAAATATTGTTAACAAACCAGATTGGCTGAGGCAGCGATGGAAATACAACATAATTATCGGGGTGGATCCTTGAATAAGGTTTGGCTGAAACGCTACCCGGCAGATGTGCCTGCCGAAATAAGTGCAGATCGTTACACCTCGCTGGTGGATCTGTTTGAGCAGGCTGCAAAACGCTACGCCGATCAACCCGCGTTCGTGAACATGGGTCAGAAGATGAGTTATCGCCAGCTGGAAGAGAAGAGCCGCGCTTTTGCCGCCTATCTCCAGCAGCAGCTGGGCCTGAAAGCGGGTGACCGCGTGGCCCTGATGATGCCTAACTTACTTCAGTATCCGGTAGCCCTTTTTGGTGTGCTGCGCGCGGGTATGGTGGTGGTCAATGTTAACCCGCTCTACACGCCGCGTGAGCTGAAGCATCAGCTCAATGACAGCGGTGCCAGCGCCATCGTTATCGTCTCGAATTTTGCCCATACCCTGGAAAAAGTGGTGGGGGATACCGTGGTGCGTCACGTCATTCTGACCCGCATGGGCGATCAGCTGGCGCCGATAAAAGCGACGCTGGTTAACTTTGTCGTCAAATATGTGAAGAAGTTGGTGCCTAAGTATCATCTGCCGGGTGCCATCTCTTTTCGCCAGGTACTCGAAGTGGGTGACACGCTCAATTATCAGCGTCCGACCGTCTCGAATGATGATCTCGCATTCCTGCAATATACTGGCGGCACCACCGGCGTGGCTAAAGGGGCGATGCTGACCCATCGCAACATGCAGGCGAATCTGGAGCAGACTCGCGCCACCTACGGCAAAGTGCTGCGCGACGGTAAAGAGTGTGTCGTCACGGCGCTGCCGCTTTACCACATCTTCGCTTTAACGGTGAATGGTCTGCTTTTCCTGGAGCTGGGCGGTCAGAATCTGTTGATTACCAATCCACGCGATATTCCCGGCTTCGTTAAAGAGCTGGGGAAATTTCCGTTTACCGCCATCACCGGCGTGAATACGCTGTTCAATGCGCTGCTCAACGATGAGCATTTCAATAAACTCGATTTCTCCACGCTGCGTCTCTCTGCCGGTGGCGGCATGGCGGTGCAGAAAGTGGTGGCTGAGCGCTGGGAAAAGCTGACCGGACACTATCTGCTGGAGGGCTATGGCCTGACCGAATGCTCTCCGCTGGTATCGGTCAATCCATATGATATCAGCTGTCATACCGGCAGTATCGGCCTGCCGGTGCCTTCTACCGATGTGCGGATTCTGGATGACGACGGCAATGAAGTGCCGCCGGGGGAGCCGGGCGAACTCTGCATCAGCGGTCCGCAGGTGATGCTGGGCTACTGGCAGCATCCGGAAGCGACAGCAGAAGTGCTGAAAAATGGCTGGCTCCACAGCGGTGATATTGTTACCGTTGATCAGGAAGGCTTTATTCGCATCGTTGACCGCAAAAAAGATATGATTCTGGTCTCTGGTTTTAATGTCTATCCGAATGAAATCGAAGATGTGCTGATGCAGCACCCGAAAGTGCGTGAAGCCGCGGCGATTGGTGTGCCCAGCGATCTTTCTGGCGAAGCAGTCAAAGTCTGCATCGTGAAAAAAGATGCATCGCTGACCAAAGAAGAAGTGCTCGACCATTGCCGCCGTCAGCTGACCGGTTACAAGGTACCAAAAATCATTGAGTTTCGTGATGAGTTACCGAAAACCAACGTCGGTAAAATCCTGCGGCGTGAGCTGCGCGACGAGGCGAAACCCGGCGCGAGCTGAGTCCGGGCAGGAATTGAGGTTGAACGCCGGCATGTCCGGCGTTTTTATTGTTTTTAACATGGAGCGCCGCGCGTTGTTGGCTGCGGTGGAAATCAGACGTGAACTATTCCCTTATCGACCAGGATGATCAACTGGCAGACGTGTGTCAGAAAGCGCGCCAGCACGCGGCGGTGGCACTGGATACCGAATTTGTCCGCACCCGCACTTACTACCCGCAGCTTGGCCTGATCCAGCTGTTCGACGATCATCAGCTGGTGCTGATTGACCCGCTGAATATCCGTGACTGGTCACCCTTTATTGCCTTGCTGACTGACACCGGCGTCACCAAATTCCTGCATGCCGGTGGTGAAGATCTGGAAGTTTTCCTGCACCGTTTCGGCGTACTGCCGACGCCTATGATCGACACCCAGATTCTGGCGGCCTTCTCCGGCCAGCCGCTCTCCTGGGGCTTTGCGTCGATGGTAGCGCATTTCACCCAGGTCGAACTCGATAAAAGCGAATCACGTACCGACTGGCTGGCACGCCCTCTGACTCAGCGTCAGTGCGAGTATGCGGCGGCAGACGTTCACTATCTGCTGCCGATTGCCCGTCAGCTGATGATCAACACGGAAGAGGCTGGCAACATGGCGGCGGCACTCAGTGAGTGCGATAACCTGTGTCAGCGTCGTCTGGATAGCCTGTCGCCGGAGGAAGCCTGGCGCGATATCACCAATGCCTGGCAACTGCGCCCGCGTCAGCTGGCGGCACTGCAGCGACTGGCGTCCTGGCGTCTGAAGCTGGCGCGTGAAAAGGATATGGCGGTGAACTTTGTGGTGCGCGAAGAGCACCTGTGGAAAGTAGCGCGCTTTATGCCTGGTTCACTGGGTGAACTGGATCATCTGGGGCTGTCAGGCCATGAAATCCGTTTCCACGGCAAAACGCTGGTGGCGCTGGTGGCCGAAGCAGAGGCGCTGGATGAGAGTGAATTGCCGGCTCCGCTGGGCAACCTGATCGACCATCCGCACTACAAGCAGGTGTTCAAGGCGATGAAAGCGCTGGTGCAGCAGGTCAGCGAGAAGAGTGGGTTCAGTCAGGAGTTACTGGCGTCACGACGTCAGATTAATCAGGTATTGAGCCAGCACTGGGGCCTGAAGCCACAGGGGCGTCAGCCGGAGTTACTCACCGGATGGCGGGGGGAACTGCTGAAACCCGGCATTGAGGAAATTCTGGCGGGTTGTTAACCGGTTAAATTTCCCCTGCCAGAGCGCAGGGGAAATTCATGAAACGGTCAGCGTCATTTAGTCACTTCATCCGTTTCCGGCAGCGTGACGTTCAGCTCCAGAATCGAGATATCATCCCCTTTCTGATCGAGCTGAACCGTCACCATTTCTGGATCGATCTTCACATATCTGCAAATCACTTCCAGAATGTCGCGCTTAAGTTGCGGAAGATAGTGGGGCTCACTGTCGCCCCTTCTCCGTTCTGCCACGATAATCTGCAGCCTTTCCTTGGCTATGTTGGCAGTGTTCTTCTTCCGGGATAAAAAGAAATCAAGTAATGCCATGGTTTATCCCCCGAACAGGCGTTTCAGGAAACCCTTCTTCTCTTCTTCGATAAAGCGGAAGGGGCGTACTTCACCGAGCAACCGTTCAACGGTATCGGCATAGGCTTTGCCAGCATCAGATTCGCCGTCAAGAATCACCGGTTCACCCTGGTTAGAGGCACGTAACACCGATTGATCTTCAGGGATCACGCCGACCAGAGGAATGCGCAGGATTTCCAGCACATCCTCCATGCTCAGCATATCACCACGGTTCACCCGGCCAGGGTTATAACGGGTCAGCAGCAGATGCTCCTTCACCGGGTCCTGACTGTTTTCAGCGCGACGGGATTTGGATGAGATGATGCCAAGGATGCGGTCGGAGTCACGGACAGAAGAGACTTCCGGGTTGGTGGTGATAATGGCTTCATCGGCAAAGTAGAGCGCCATCAGTGCGCCGGTTTCAATCCCTGCCGGTGAGTCGCAGACGATGAAATCAAATTCCATCGCCGCTAAATCGTTCAGGACTTTTTCAACACCTTCACGGGTCAGCGCATCTTTATCACGGGTCTGCGACGCAGGCAGGATATAGAGCAGTTCGGTGCGTTTGTCGCGAATCAGCGCCTGGTTCAGTGTGGCATCGCCCTGGATAACGTTAACGAAGTCGTAGACCACACGGCGTTCACAGCCCATGATCAGATCCAGGTTACGCAGACCGATATCAAAGTCGATGACAACCGTCTTTTTGCCTTTCTGCGCTAAACCGGTGGCGATGGCCGCGCTTGACGTGGTCTTACCAACGCCCCCTTTACCGGATGTAACTACAATAATGCGTGCCATAAATGTTGATTTCCTTAACAAAAGAAAAGGGGCCTAATTAAGTGTCTGGATAGTCAGCGCGCCATCCTGCAGGCACAGGCGCGCAGCTTTACCAAAAAATTCTTGCGGGATCTGATCCATGATCCAGTACTCTCCGGCAATCGAGACCAGCTCGGCAGCCAGGTTGGTACAAAAAATCTGGCAGTTCTGGTCACCGCTGGCACCTGCCAGTGCGCGACCACGCATCATGCCGTAAATATGAATGTTGCCATCGGCGACCAGTTCGGCGCCGGCGCTAACGCTGCTGGTGATAATCAAATCAGCGTCACGCGCATAAATCTGCTGGCCAGAGCGCACCGGTGTGTTCACGATGCGAGTTTTCGTTGCCACCGTCTCGGTTACAACCGGCTGCGGTTCAGGTAGGGGAGCCGGCTGCGGCGCTTCAGCGCGCGGTCTGGCCTCTTTACCTTCTGCCAGTACCGGCAGGCCTGCAAGGGAGATCATGCGTTTAAGTGCTTCATTTTTGCAGCCGCTCACGCCGACGATGCGTAAACCGGTGGCGAGAATCGCCTGCTGCATCTGTTTCCAGTTAACATCGGCACTCAATGTGGCGACGTTAAGTACGACCGGGGCGTTTTTCAGGAAATCCGGAGCCTGGTCAATCTTGTCCTGGAGTGCCTTGCGAATCACCGCAGGGTCATGGTGATGCAAATGGACGACAGACAGGGTGAAACTGCTACCTTTGAATTCGATTGGCGTTTGCGACATCTGTCCCGACTCAGTCCTGTTTTCACTACCGTTAGCAAGGCGATGATAAAATCATCGCTGAAGCGCTAACGGTGAATATTCGAAGTTCTGCAAGCATGTTATAGTTACAGCTATATTCAGACAAGCCTCAACGCCGGTTAATTCGAGTAAAAAATATGTTTTGTGTGATCTACAGAAGCCCGTTACGTGACCAGACTTATCTCTATGTTGAAAAAAAGGACGATTTTTCGCGCGTTCCGGAAGAATTGCTGAAAGGTTTTGGCAAGCCGCAGCTGGCGATGGTGCTAAAGCTGGCGGGCCGCGACAGGCTGGCTAACGCGGATATCAATAAAGTGAAGCAGGGATTGAGTGAGCAGGGCTATTATTTACAGCTCCCTCCGCCGATTGAAAGTCTGCTAAAAATTCATTTAGAGACCGATAAAAAAGTTTAACTCGGATTCTTCTGTAAATATAAATCCTGTCGGTGCGATCCTGGCAGGATAATATTGCTCTGAAGCTGCGCAAAATTAACGGTGCAGCTTATCTGTTTCACTCATTACTAAATTCTCTGCGCATTTTTCTCTCCCGATTTGTACGATTATTCAGCGATTCGACGCCTTCATTTACGCTTTTTGACAAATTCCGCACCCTGGACCGTTAAAAGGATCTTATTATCACGCCATGAGGTTGGCATTTCGATCAACGCATAAGCAAACATCAACCCGCCAGCAGCGCTGGCATCACACCTAACCTGAACAGGGGATGAGCATGTATCAGCATCGTAACTGGCAAGGCGCCTTGTTAGATTTTCCGGTCAGCAAAGTGGTTTGCGTCGGCAGTAATTATGCAAAACATATTAAAGAGATGGGCAGCGCAACACCGACCGAACCGGTAATCTTCATCAAGCCGGAGACGTCGTTGTGTGATTTACGTCAGCCGCTCTCGATTCCCGACGCCTTTGGCGAAGTCCATCACGAAGTGGAACTGGCGGTGCTGATTGGGGCGACCCTGAAGCAGGCGACTGAAGAACACGTGGCTAAGGCGATTGCAGGCTATGGCGTAGCGCTGGATCTGACGTTGCGTGACCTGCAGTCCAGGCTGAAAAAAGCGGGCCAGCCATGGGAGAAATCCAAGGGCTTTGATAACGCCTGTCCGGTCTCCGGTTTTATCCCGGTGTCGGACTTCAGCGGCAACCCGCAGAATGTCGAACTGAAGCTGGTGGTGAATGGTGAAGTGCGTCAGCACGGCAATACCGAGGACATGATTCATAAAATCCTGCCGCTGATTGCCCACATGAGCCACTACTTTACCCTGCGCGCTGGCGATGTGATTCTGACAGGCACCCCAGAAGGGGTTGGCCCGATGCGCTCGGGTGACCAGCTGGAAGTCTCCCTGGCGGGCCACGGCATCAGCACGCGCGTACTCTAAAAACTTGCATCACCGCAGCATAGGCTTTATAAGGTGCGGTTTAGGCACAATCCGGATAAATCATCATGACTGACACCCCTTTCTGGCAACAAAAACGCCTGGCACAAATGAGCGATGAGGAATGGGAATCCTTGTGTGATGGTTGTGGACAGTGTTGCCTGAACAAGTTGCAGGATGCCGACACCGATGAGATCTACTTCACCAATGTCGCCTGCGATCAGCTCAATATTAAAACCTGCCAGTGCCGTAACTATGAGCGCCGCTTCGAGCTGGAAGAGGATTGCATCAAGTTAACGCGTGAAAATCTGACCACCTTTAACTGGCTGCCGCGCACCTGCGCTTATCGGCTGCTGGGTGAGGGCAAAGATTTACCCGCCTGGCATCCGCTGCGGGCCGGTTCGAAAACCGCGATGCACGCGCAGCGTATTTCGGTGCGTTATATTGCGGTGCGGGAGAGTGAAGTGCGGGACTGGGAAGATCACATCATTGATCGTCCCGATCGCAACGGCTAAGCGCCGCTGCATTAACCCGAATAGTAAAAAAGGCTGCCACTGGCAGCCTTTTTTGCTCTCAGCGACCAAAGAGATCGCGGCGTTTCGGTTTCAGCGGTTGGGCAATCAGCACCAGCGCGGCGACCAGCAGATAACCGGCGAACACCACAATCATCCACTGCGGCATGCTGAACGTCAGGAACGTCCAGCTGCGTTCTGCGCAGTCACCGCTGGCCAGAAATACCGACGGCAGCCACTTATCCAGCGGCAATCCGCTGGGGAAGCGGGCAGCAAAATCACAGGTGGTGAAGGGATTAGGGTGCAGCTGAATCATCGTATGTTCATAAGAGAGACGCAGACCTTCCCAGGCACTGTAGATCCACAACGCCAGCGCCGCCAGACGCAACGGCGATTTCGGCGCAATCGCGCCCACCAGGCCCGCGCCCAGCACACCAAACAGCGCATTACGCTCATAAATACACATCACGCAGGGCTTCAGACCCATCACGTGCTGAAAAAAGAGAGCCGTCAATTCCAATGCAAGAGCCGTCAGTGCCAGTAATAACCAGGCTCCGCGTCCCCGTGAACATTGATTCAGATATCGCAACATATTGCATTCCCTGTAAACGTTAATGCCACGCAGTGTAAACCAAAAGCGTTTACAAACCAGCCAGGGACGGGGAAAAATCGTATGCAAACATGACCTGATTCTGATCCAGAGCAGGTTAAATGAGGATAAAAAGGCGATGTCCGTTCAGCAAACAGAGCGGACAGCGAGGCGGGTGACAAAGCAGGCTGCTATCGGCAGCGAGAGAAACGGCAGACGCAGACTATCCGGTGCGAACATCCCGCGCTTTCAGGACGACATTTTGCGGCTCTGGCACACGCATTGTTTCAGCACGGAAAATCGTATCAAATGACCCTCGTCTTAAAGCAGCAGAAATAACTGTCAGCCATTCTGAAATATGCGCCCGCGCCCGGTTTTAATAGTTATGCAGGCTATATCCGCTATAGGGCGTCTGGTATGATGAGTCCTCATCATGATTAGAAAAGCAACGAGAACACATTGCTATGGTTATAAAGGCTCAGAGTCCAGCGGGATTTGCTGAAGAGTATATTATTGAAAGCATCTGGAACAGTCGCTTTCCACCTGGATCGATTCTTCCTGCTGAGCGTGAGCTTTCTGAATTGATTGGGGTGACGCGCACCACCTTGCGTGAAGTGCTGCAGCGCCTGGCGCGCGATGGCTGGCTGACGATTCAGCACGGCAAACCGACGCGGGTGAATGATTTCTGGGAGACGTCTGGCCTGAATATTCTGGAAACGCTGGCCCGTCTTGATCATGACAGCGTTCCGGTGCTGATTGATAACCTGCTCTCAGTCCGCAGTAATATTTCATCGATCTTTATCAGCCGTGCGCTGCGCCATCATCCGGACAAAGCGCGTGAAGTGCTGGAGACGGTGAGTGCCGCAGCCGATCAGGCGGATTCCTACACCGAACTTGACTATCGGATATTCCGTGGTCTGGCGTTTGCTTCAGGTAATCCTATTTACGGTCTGATCCTGAATGGCCTGAAAGGTCTGTACACCCGCGTTGGCCGTCACTACTTCTCTAATCCGGAAGCCCGTCAGGTCGCGCGCGATTTCTATCTCAAACTGCTGGCGCTGTGCGACAAAGAACCAGGACAGGATGAGATCGTGGACGTGGTGCGCAACTATGGCCGCCGCAGCGGTGAAATCTGGCACAGCATGCAGAAGAATCTGCCCGAAGACCTCGGCAACAAGCGCTAAAAAAACCGGACATCGCGTCCGGTTTTTTGTTTCTAACCCATCACCTTCAGATGACCCGTCAGAGTGAAGCACCCCGTGGTGGATTGCGATCCAGCAATTCCACACTGCCATCCTCGTTCTGCTGCTCCAGAATCACATCAAATCCCCACAGACGATGCACATGCTTCAGCACCTCGCGACGGCTTTTATCCAGCGGCGTACGAGTCTGCGGCACATAGCGCAGCGTCAGCGAACGATCACCGCGCACATCCACGTTATAAACCTGAATGTTTGGTTCAAGATTACTCAGGTTGTACTGTGCAGAGAGCTGCTGGCGAATCGCCCGGTAGCCCGCTTCATCGTGGATCGCGGCGATTTCGAGATAGTTATTACGGTCATCATCCAGTACGGTGAACAGCCGGAAATCGCGCATCACTTTCGGTGACAGGAACTGGCTGATAAAACTCTCATCCTTGAACTCACGCATCGCAAAATGCAGTGTTTCCAGCCAGTCTGAACCGGCGATATCCGGGAACCAGTAGCGATCCTCTTCGGTCGGCGACTGACAGATACGCTTGATATCCTGCATCATCGCAAACCCTAAGGCGTAAGGGTTTATGCCGTTGTACCACTGACTGTTATAGGGCGGCTGAAACACGACGTTAGTGTGGCTGTGCAGGAACTCCATCATAAAGCGTTCCGACACTTTGCCTTCGTCATAGAGGTGATTCAGGATGGTGTAATGCCAGAAGGTCGCCCAGCCCTCATTCATCACCTGGGTCTGTTTCTGCGGATAGAAATACTGGCTCACCTTGCGCACGATGCGCAGGATCTCACGCTGCCATGATTCCAGCAGCGGAGCGTTTTTCTCCATAAAATAGAGCAGGTTTTCCTGCGGCTCAGAAGGGTAGCGTGCAGCTTCAAAGGCTACGGCTTCTGTCTCGCGGCGTGGCAGGGTACGCCATAAAGTGTTTACCTGACTCTGCAGATACTCTTCACGGCTCTTCTGCCGCGCCTTCTCCTCCTGCAGGGAGATCTTCTGCGGACGTTTATAGCGATCGACGCCATAATTCATTAAGGCATGGCAGGAGTCGAGTAGTCGCTCGACCTCTTCGACGCCATAGCGCTCTTCGCAGTCACTGATATAGTTTTTGGCAAACAGCAGGTAATCGACAATTGAGCCGGCATCCGTCCAGCTGCGGAACAGATAGTTATTTTTGAAGAACGAGTTGTGGCCATAGCAGGCATGCGCCATTACCAGCGCCTGCATGGTCATGGTGTTCTCTTCCATAAGGTAGGCGATGCAGGGGTTGGAGTTGATGACAATTTCATAGGCCAGACCCTGCTGACCATGCTTATAGCGTTGCTCGGTCTCGATAAACTTTTTGCCGAATGACCAGTGTGAATAGTTGATGGGCATGCCGACGCTGGAATAGGCATCCATCATCTGTTCAGAGGTAATGACTTCGATTTGGTGCGGGTAGGTATCAAGCCGGTAGAGTTTAGCGACCCTGTCGATCTCTGCTAAGTAGACATCGAGCAGTTCGAATGTCCAGTCTGGTCCGTCATTGAGTCGTTTGCTGTCTCTGATGGCTTCGTCAAAGATTGTCGTCATAGCGCACCTCTTTTATGCAAACCGGCTGACCCGAAAGACAACCCGTTCTGGTTATTTAAGGCTTCATCCTGAAAAAGGGAACCCGAAAAAAACTGAGCGAACACAACAATGATAGCCCACTGTCGCTTATCCGAAATGCGAACTCAAACGAATTCTTTGGCACAAAATCATTAAGACGGATGCGGCAGGGAATTTAATAGCCTTTAATTCGAACGTTATTTCAAAATGCGGAATATCATCCTGTTTATAAGCAGAATGTATGGGGTTGAATGATTCTCCTGCCGCGCTCAGATTTAACTGCCTTTGTTGTCATTTATTTCTGTGTTTATGCATTAAGGCGCATAAAGCGCTGAAATTGACCGCGTGACAAGATTTTAGTTACCTGAAAAGTGAAAAAGATGTGAAATGGATGCTGAATTTATGAGGTGGTGTCCGCTGTGTAAATCCGCTGACTATCATCTGCTGAACAGTGAATTATGCTTTTACATGCCGGGTGGGGGAGCTATGCACGTTGTAATTCTTGGAAGTGGTGTGGTTGGAGTGGCAAGCGCCTGGTATCTGGCGCGTGCCGGACATCAGGTAACCGTTATCGATCGTCAGCCCGCCGCGGCGATGGAGACCAGCGCAGGCAATGCCGGTCAGATCTCACCGGGCTATGCCGCGCCATGGGCAGCACCGGGCGTGCCGCTGAAAGCGGTGAAGTGGATGTTCCAGCGCCACGCGCCGCTGGCTATCCGGCTCGATGGCAGCAGTTTCCAGCTGGAGTGGATGTGGCACATGCTGCGCAACTGCGACATCAACCACTATCAGCAGAACAAAAGCCGCATGGTGCGGATTGCCGAATACAGCCGTGACTGCCTGAAAGCGTTGCGTTCCGACACCGGCATCGCCTATGAGGGCCGTCAGGGCGGAACGCTGCAGCTGTTCCGCACCCAGCAGCAATTCGACAGCGCCAGTAAAGATATTGCAGTGCTGCGCGACGCGGGCGTTCCCTATGAGCTGTTAGAGGCGCATGAGCTGTCACGCGTTGAACCGGCGCTGGCGGCAACCCAGCATAAACTCACCGGCGGATTACGTCTGCCCAACGATGAAACCGGCGACTGCCAGCTCTTTACGCAGCGGCTGGCAAAAATGGCCGAAGAGGCGGGTGTGGTTTTCCGCTTTAACACCCCGGTCGATCATCTGCTGCGCGATGGCAACCGCATTTATGGCGTGAAGTGCGGCGAGGAGATAATAAAGGCGGACAGCTATGTGGTGGCATTTGGTTCCTACTCCACCGCGCTGTTAAAAAACGTTATCGATATTCCGGTCTATCCGCTGAAAGGCTACTCCCTCACCATTCCGATTAAAAACCCTGATGCCGCGCCGGTTTCGACAATCCTGGATGAGACCTACAAAGTGGCAGTGACCCGGTTTGACGATCGTATTCGTGTCGGCGGGATGGCGGAGATTGTTGGTTTTAACACCAAACTCACCGAAGCGCGGCGGGAAACGCTGGAGATGGTCGTCAGTGATCTCTATCCTGAAGGTGGTCATGTCGCGCAGGCGAGTTTCTGGACCGGTCTGCGTCCGATGACGCCAGACGGTACGCCGATTGTGGGTGCCACGCCAATCTCCAATCTCTGGCTCAACACCGGTCACGGTACGCTGGGCTGGACGATGGCGTGTGGTTCGGGTCAGTTACTGGCCGATCTCATCTCCGGTAAAAAGCCTGCCATTGCGGCGGATGACTTAGCGGTGTTCCGCTACTTACCCGGTTTCGCGGCGACCTCATCGCCGCTGCGTAACGCCAACGCAACTCGTTAAGTATTCAGGGAGAGAGAGGATGTCACGTCCGATTATCGCGACCATCAATCAGCAGGCGTTACGTCATAACCTGACGGTCGTTCGCCAGGCAGCGCCCGCATCGCGCGTCTGGTCAGTGGTGAAGGCCAATGCTTACGGCCATGGGATTGATCGCGTTCGCGAGGCGTTATCCGCCACCGATGGCTTTGCACTGCTGAATATGGAAGAGGCGATCCAGCTGCGTGAGCAGGGGTGGAAAAAGCCGATTCTGCTGCTGGAGGGGTTCTTCCAGCCAGAGGATCTGCAGCTGATCGACCGCTATCGCCTCACCACCAGCGTGCACAGCAACTGGCAAATCAAAGCGCTGGCCAGCGCCACGCTTTCTGCGCCGGTGGATATCTATCTCAAAATGAACAGCGGAATGAACCGTCTGGGTTTTCGTCCGGAGCAGGTAAACGGCGCATGGCAAAAGCTGCGGGCGCTGAGCAATGTCGGTGAGATGACGCTGATGGCCCATTTTGCCGATGCTGAAAATCCTCAGGGGTTGATTGCTCCGTTGCAGCGCGTAGAGCAGGCGGCAGAGGGACTAAATTGCCCACGATCGCTCTCTAACTCCGCCTGCACCTTATGGCATCCTGAAGCGCATTTTGACTGGGTTCGTCCCGGTATCATTCTGTATGGCGCATCGCCCAGCGGTGACTGTCAGGACATCGCTGGCAGTGGCCTGAAGCCGGTGATGACCTTAAGCAGTGAGATTATCGCAGTTCAGCAATTACAGGCTGGCGATGGCGTGGGTTACGGCTATCGCTATCACGCCAGCACGGCGCAGCGGATTGGCGTGGTGGCCTGCGGTTACGCCGATGGCTATCCGCGTCATGCCCCAACCGGTACGCCGGTCTGTGTCGATGGCGTGATGACGCAGGTGGTGGGCGCAGTTTCCATGGACATGATCACGGTAGATTTAACGCCTTGTCCTCAGGCCGGGATTGGCTCAGCCGTTGAGCTATGGGGTGAGCAGGTGAAAATCGATCAGGTGGCAAAAGCAGCCGGAACGGTAGGGTACGAGCTCATGTGCGCACTGGCACCCCGCGTTCCGGTCACTGTTATTTAAGCGCGGTCAGGCTGCCGCGCATCTTTCTGCTGCAGCGCCAGGCGATAAAGGCCAGCGCTGCACCCAGCAGCATCATCAGACTCAGCGACAGCTTCTCTGCCACCGGCAGCGCGACGATCACCAGGCTGCCTGCCGCACCCCCCGCCATCTGAATAAATCCCTGCAGGGCGGATGCTACGCCCGCCTGTTGCTGATACGGCTCCAGCGCATAGCTGGTGGCCGGTCCCACTGTAAAGGCCAGTCCGGCCACCGATACCGCCACCGGGAACATGTAGAGCGCCCAGTGCGTCTGCATCTCCGCCGGGAAAATCTGCGTCCCCGCCACCAGCAGCACCGCGCCCAGCAGCATGGTGAAGAATCCCATCGCCAGACAGAACGGTCGACCCGCTTTGCGAATCGCTTTATTCACGAACATGCTGACAAACATGATCCAGAAACCGTTGGCCCCGAAAGCAAATGAGAACTGGATCGGTGTGAGCCCGCCTTCGGTCATTAATACCTGCGGTGCCAGCGACACGTAGGTCAGCACCATGCCCAGCGCACCGGCATTGGCAAACGCGAACGCCAGGAAACGCGGCTGACGCAGAATTTCAGCGT
>NZ_JBXUHX010000040.1:0-32645 GCF_058148845.1 Pantoea sp. RCC30.1
GCCTTTGTACTCGACAACTAGCATTCGACCATCGTTAAGCTCACATATAAAGTCTGGGTAAAACTTGTTATGAGCCAGTGGCAGCCAGAATGAAGCTTGATCTCGGCGTACAAGGTTACGAATCCAGTGTTTTACCTCCGGTAGGCCATCTATGGCTTTAGCACACTCGTATTCCTCCCCTGTAGCTTTTAAATCTTCTATAAGGTTCTGCGGAAAGTAATGCTTCTGGAATTTATAGCGACCAGAATAGTAAGGTGGACGAGATGGGTAGTGGCTCGGCTTGAAGTGGTACATGAATTCATCGGATATACACGCTGTACTTTCAGCACTGAACAAACACGCTTGATATCCAGCTCGCTGAGCTTGCTTTCGGTACAAACGGATAAGATCTCGTATAGCACGGGCCAATGGGAACTTATTGCGAACCAAAGCTGTAAGGGTCAAGTTAGGCTTTTGAAGCAGATTTTTGACTAGACGACCCAAGAAGCCAACAAGTTGATGCTGAAGAACATCTGGTTGTCGCAACTCCCTGTCTAGCCAGCGGACGAGATCTTGCTCTGTAACGTCAATAAAACCTTGGTTGAAAGCGATGACTTCCTTTTGATCGGCAACCTTATAAATGAGAGACTTACCGTCCATGTCAATCGCAAAACTATTGCTAGTCTCGTTCATTGCAAAGTTAGTCAATTCAGCTGGGTAGTCGAGCAGATTCCAGCTGTGCGCGTGAAGGAAAACTTCTGATTCAACCAGCTCCAGCTCGCCTTGCTCAAGCATGCATAGATAAGGAAGTAAGCCGAACTTTTCACCACGTTCTGATGGTGCTTTCGTAGCTTCGATTGCCTGATTGTGCACTCGAACATCACGTTCAAAGGCTAGACGCTTCTTCCCCGCTTTTACGTGCTTCGTTAGCACTTTTTGTATGCTTGGTGAGACTTCGCCTGTCACTTTGACTACCGCAGTGTCAGTTTGCTCATCACGAGTCATAGTGATCTGCTTCTTCTCTGACTCAGAAAGCTCTGTTAGATCTGGTAAATCCTCAACCTCTACAACAATAGCAGAAGGTGGTGTCGGTTTTACTTGAGTTTGCTCCTGCTCACCACCGAATAGATCCCCTTGACCACCCGTCGGAGCTTGCTCACGTAAAAATGCGGCGATCTCCATTTCCTCAAAACCCATAGCGATGAGCTTATCCGTCAGCTCTTGAGCTGCTTTTGCAAACTTCGACGTCGCGAGATGCGCATAAGCACGGTTCAAATCTTCAATGGTTCGACGGCGGGCGTAAGGCATACGCAGTACACGGCCAAGTAACTGTTCAGCATCTTTACTAGACGACACTTGCTTCACCGAACAGAACACGTAGGCAAAAGAGCAATCCCAGCCTTCTTTAAGGGCTTCGATCGTAATGATGTATTCAATCGGGCAGTTTTGTTCGAACAGGTTAATTCCATCTAGCTCTCGCTGGCTACCTGTTGCGACCGCAATCTTATCTTCATCAATGTTAAGCTGATTTATAAGATGATCTCTAAGTAACTCGACAGTCACCTCGCCATTTTTGTTTTCAGCTTGGAACAAGGCTATGGGACGAATGTAGTCTTCGTCTTTTTGAGCATCCGTCTGAAGTTTGTTACGAGTTATCACAGCATCCTGAACAGCATCTTGCCAATTCTGATGTTCCGTCAAAACAATCGGCAATTTAATCATCTCTTCGGCTTTCAGCTCGGAAGCCGAAACATGAAACAGAACGTTACTACCGTTTGCGCTAGTGGTGTTTGGTGTAGCGGTAAACTCAATGACAGCGCCAGGATGGACTCGTCTCAACGTATCAAAGGTTAAACTGGTACGAGCATTATGAGCTTCATCCACGATCAAAACTGGCCGATATAGGGCTAATAGGTTGGCAAAAGAGAATTTGATATTACCAATTTCACGACTGCTCAAACCGTTCTCTTGCACATCAGCCTCAGAAACCCTCTCCAGCAGCGGCAAGGAAGGGTGGTTTGCAGGAATCTTGGCAAAGTGCGGCTCAAAGTTTTCGTGATAAGCGTAAACCTTGCGTCCAGAGGTGTCGGAAACTCTTAAGTTAGCTAAAGTCGATACCACTACAATCGCCTTGCTACCTAAGTCCTGTGGACGTATTTGAGTCACTTCATCAATATCGAGCACCAGAACTTGTCGATTGAAAGCAGCATCAAGCTTTTCACGATAAGGGTGACCTGGTGTTTTCAACGCTTCTAATGTTTGCTCGCGAATCGTGATGCTTGGGACTAGCCATAGAGCAATAGGTGCTTCTGTCTCTAGGTAATGACGTGCAGCAACTTCAATAGCATATGAGCCAAGAACAGTTTTACCACCGCCCGTTGGAATACGCATACAAAAGTACGGGACTTGCTCGAAACCATAATCACGGTAAGCGTGTGAAGGAAGTTCTTGTTCTCCCAGAGCTAACTTATACGCATTTTCAACACTTTCACTATTGAGGCAGTGAGAGAGGAAAGATTGCATCACATCAACGGCACGTTGTTGATAACCTTTTAACTTAAACATTCCGTGGGTTCCTTATCAAAGAGTGCCGACGTCGTATGGGATCTGCTTGAAAGTGATGTTCGATTGTTTCAAGCGAGCCTCACCCAAACGGCTTGATTCACCGTAGATCACGATGCGTTCATGTTTGTCGATGTCTTGTAAGTTGTTGAGTACTTTGCTTGTTAGTACATTGCCACCTGCTGGTCGGCGATCACCTAAGATACCGTTATAGAGCAAGTAATATGCAGTATCATTATGAACACCCAGCAATGGGGTATCCGCTTTATTGCCGAGGGGTGTTTTAGTTTCTAAATACCAGATATGCGACGCCAAGGTTGGAAACTTAATGTCGGTATTGAGGCAACCGTATTCGTCGAATACAGCTTCACCTAGTTTATAAAAACGGAAGTTGCCGCCACTTTGCCAGTTATAAGCTTCTGAAATACCGATTTGTTGACCATCAATAACTTTTTTAAGTCTTGGTTGGCAGTGTGTTTTGGCATGTTCACCTATTTCAATACCTATATAGCGACGCTTCATTTTATGAGCAACAGCAACTGTCGTCCCTGATCCCAGAAACGAGTCGAGAACTAAATCTCCCTTATCTGTTGCGATTGATAAAATGTTAGAGAGTAGCTTCTCCGGTTTTGGCGTACCGAACGGCTCCACGTCAGATATTTTTAACTGCTCTTTTTTTCCGTCTTGAGTATGACCAGCATCTTGCCACGACCAAATTGTTAGAGGAACTACGCCGCTATCCTCAACCGAACTCAAATGTCGCTTGAAGGATGGAACCTCATTGGTTTTATTTTTTCCCCACCAGAGCAGGTCATTTTTAACATGCTCTTTATGAAGAACTTGTCCATACGCCCAAACCCGAGTCTTTTTAGGCCAGACTTCCTCTCCTGTGGTTGGATGTATTATTGGGTAATATAAATTTGGTCGTTCATCAGCAGATTTCGCGCAAGTATAATCGCCAGCCTTCCAGTCACCCCTAGGATCTTTATCAGGGTTTTTGTATGCAGAGTTCGATTTATCTGTCCTTGCTAGTTTGTTTGGTCGCCAGATATTTTTGTTTTTTGCATATACAAGGATGTGATCATGATTGTCACTAAACCATATAGCATCATTTGCAGGTGCATATTTTTTTTGCCAAACAACATTACTGACGAAATTTTTCCTACCAAATATTTCATCCATGATTACCTTCAGATAGTGGCTTTCGTTATCATCGATACTGATCCAGATAGAACCCTCTTCGGAAAGCAGCTCCCGCAATAACTCTAAGCGAGGATATATAAGAGACAACCACTTACTGTGCTCTAAGTTATCGTCATAGTGCTCAAAAGCAGACTTTGTGTTGTAAGGTGGGTCAATGTAGATACATTTAACTTTCCCAGCATAATAAGGAATCAAGGCTTTAAGCGCTTCAAGATTATCACCTTGAATCAATAGGTTTTCGTTATCAGCATCGCCGTAGGAGAGTTCTGGTACTTCTTCCAGCAGTCTATAAGTACATTTTTTAGACGTGGTTACAGCTTCGTCTTTGTTAAGCCAATTCAAAATGGGCATCTTAGATCCTCAAATCTTGTCTACGTCTAGGCCAGCGTGTTTCAATCGGCTTGTAAGGTTTCTCATTTTGCTAAATTCGGTGCCATAGCTGGGCTTGAGGCCGACCTCTTCGCAAAACTCTTTCGCCGTAATGTCTTGAAGCTCGTCAGCGTACTTGATCATTTGCAGGTGTAACTCAGCCATGTACTGGTTGCGTGGAGCTCCACTTAATGCCAGACGTATCGCCAGAAAAATCTGCTTTTTCATTCCTATTTCTCAGCTTTTACCTGAACTTGTAGCTAACTTAGCAAAATTAGCTAATTTGTGCTTGATCTTATGTGTCTGTTCTTGTGAATTGGAACAATTAATCCTCAAAACTTGTTACTCGGCAGTTGTGCAACCCTATATCAAAGAGTCAATTCTATATAGCCAAGCCGGAGTAAAAGGAGATTAATTGTAACTATCCCTGCAAAAAGAACCATTCACTTTTAGAGATCTTCCGACATACTGAATATGTTCCCTGAAGGAGATCACTATGCGTAAAGCCTGATTTACTGAACACCAGATTATCGCCGTTCTGAAGTCTGTTGAAGCCGGTCGAACGGTGTAAGATATCTGCCGCAAGGCAGCCATTTCAGAAGCCAGCTATTACAACTGGAAAGCGAAATATGGCGGAATGGAAGCTTCTGCTATCGGAAAAATCAAAGACCTGGAAGATGAGAACCGGCGTCTTAAACAGATGTTCGCTGATCTGAGTCTTGAGAGTCGTGCACTGAAAGACGTTATCGAAAAAAACTTTAAAAACAGAGATAAAGCGTGAGCTCGCACATTATCTGATCTCGCAGTTTACAATGAGCACACGTCAGGCATGCAGGGCATTGTCACCGAGCAGGACAGTATTTTTCTATCCGCCAGATACCCGGCGTGACGAACCCGTAGTTCAGGCGTTGACTGAAGCGGCTGAACGTTATCCGCGATACGGCTTTAAGAAGCTTTTTCAGGTCATTCGTAGGCAGGGAAATGTCTGGAACCATAAACGTGTTCACCGAATTTACTGTCTGTTAAAACTGAATTTTCGTCGTAAGGGGAAGCAACGTCTGCCGGTGCGTAATCCGGTACCTTAGCTACACCGGAGGCCCTAAACCAGAGCTGGTCGATTGATTTTTTGCACGACGCGTTGACATGCGGCGCCATTTTCGGACTTTTAATGTTGTTGATGACTTTAACCGTGAAGCTTTGGCTATCGAAATAGATCTGAATATCCCAGCGCAACGTGTCGTTCGGGTGTTGGACAGAATAGTGGCAAACCGTGGATATCCACTGAAGTTACGGATGGATAACGGACCGGAACTGATATCATTGACTCTAGCGCAGTGGGCAGAAGAGTATGGTGTGGTGCTAGAATTTATCAAGCCGGGTAAACCAACACAAAACGCATTTATAGAAAGGTTTAACCGAACATAACGGACCGAAATACTGGATTCTTATCTATTCAGAACACTGAATGAGGCACGGGAAATAACGGAGCGCTGGCTAAATGAATACAACAGCGAGCGACCTCAGGAATCCCTGAGTAACCTGACACCGGAAGAATACCGGTTGATGGCTGAAAAATCGGTGAGCTCAAAAAGTACGTGGAACTAACCCAGGGATACTTACAGTAAGGCCAGAGTCTGTAGTAAGTGCAAAGCTCCTTCAAGAGATAGAAAAAATGAAAGCATTTGCAATAATCCAAATTGCAACTATCACTTAAAAATATGTAGTAAATGTGGACGACCAATGAAAAAAAGACAAGGAAAATATGGTCATTTTTGGGGATGTACAGGGGACGGTATAAAAACGATCAGTGCAAAAATACAGATTTATTTGTATCGAGCAATAAACCAGATTAAATAAACATTTATTTAAACTTGTTACATTGCTGTGCGCAAATATTCAACTAAGTTCAGCTTTGCCTGTTCATCTAATTCATTAAACAGGCAAACAAGCTCTGCACTCAGATCATCCTCACAAAAAAAGTAACTCAGCGGAACCTCAAGCTCACTCGCCAGCTTCTTGAGCATATCTATATCTGGGATATGCCGCCCCTTTTCGTAATGATTCATACGTCCGCTAGCCGAGCCTTCATCCATACCAGCTCTGATCCCCAAGTCCTTTTGGGACAAACCGGCTTTTTTTCTGGCCTGCCTGAGTCGTTCTGGGAAGGGGTTATTCTGCAAAGTATTTTCATCATCTGACGTCTCGGATGCTTAGATTGTCTAAGTTTCTCTCACTCCTGTATACTTAGCAATCCTAAGTTTTTAGCCTGTGAGTTTTTACCGATATGAACCAAGGGATCTCATTCAGCAGCAGTAAAAAATTTCGTCATATTTTGAACCAGCTCAGAAATCATAAAGTACTACGCAGTCAATTGATTAGTATAGCAATTACTGAGTTTCAACTCACGGAGAAACAGGCTGCAGGGCTGATTGACCGTGGTATCTATCAGCTAAGGCATCAAGGCCTTGTAAAGGCAGATGGGAAGGTAAAAAATATTAGTTACCAGTTTTCCTTTGGTGTGATAAATCATCCACCACTTCATGTCGTTAATGATGCAACGCTTTTGCTCTCTTCTGAAAAGAAAAAATTAGAAAAAGAATTGGCGCAGATCCGCTACGAGCTGGAGGCCTATCAAGAGTTTCTGGAAAAAATACCGAAAAAAAAGCTTAAAATAATGAGATTACAACAAGATACTGCTGAAAAACTAAATCAGCTAAATGGCAAGCTACAAGCAGTTAACCAGCTGTTATCTCTGTAAACAAAGGAGGATGCCAAATAGAGGACATCCTTCTTTGTCTAGGGTCTTGCTATGCGGCATAGCATATTTTTTTACTACACGAAGTAATATCAACCTCAGCATCAAATGCGATCAGTCTTCACTCTGCCTTTTTACTGACTTTTTTACTGCAGTTTTTTTATAGGAGGCCTTACCTAATCCTCTAAGCCCATCAAAACGGATATTGTCCACTTGATGAATAAACTCGTGCAAACCATCAACCATTGGTTGCATAAACTGACTATACTTGATTTTTTTCTCAGAAATCGCTTCTAGTTGGGACTCCCAATGTGCAGTCATATCTGGCTTGGTCATGGCTTCCGGCAGGGACAGAATCAATCGTCGGCCAATATCCGTAGCATGAATTTCTTTGCCTTTTTTGGTCAGATAGTCGCGTTTAAATAACAACTCAATGATGCCTGCTCTGGTCGCTTCTGTTCCCAATCCATCGGTTTCTCTAAGTACCTTTTTAATCGCTCTGTCAGTCACGTATCTGGCAATGCCCGTCATAGCTGATAGTAAAGAAGCATCGGTAAAGTGGCGTGGCGGTGAAGTCTGTTTTTCATCGAGCTTGCCATCAACACAGAGTACCCCCTCCCCTTTGATAACATTTGGCAATCTTACAGCTGAAAACTCGGGATCTTCAGACGATGATTTCCTCTCCGGCAATAGTGCCTTCCAGCCTTTATCCACAACCTCTTTCTGCCTGCTGATAAACAATCCGCCACCGACTTCGGTATCGATCTGCTTTTCTTGATATTGAAAAGGTGGATAGAACTGCATCAGATACTGTCTGGCAACCAGTTCATAGATGTTCTGCTCATCAAGCGACAGACGACTCGTATCAACCCCACGACTGGTCGGGATAATCGCATGGTGCGCACTGACCTTATCATCATTCCACGCCTTAGATTTGACTGACAGATCGGCAATTTCAACAGCTGTCGCCAGTCCTGGGACGGTTTTAGCGATCGCTTGAGTGACTCTATGTATATCGCCAAAGTGTCCGCTGGGTAGATAGCGACAATCTGAACGAGGATAGGTAATCAGCTTATGTTTCTCATATAGCTGCTGGCACACATCCAGCGTCTTCTGGGCATTGACATTAAAACGTCTAGAAGCATCGATTTGCAGTGCGGACAAGTTATAGGGTAATGGCGGGGCTTGTTTCGCACGTTCTTCGGTTACAGCAACCACGGTTCCTTGCTGGCCTGTTACCTTCTTTAACACGGTTTCAGCCAGCTTTTTCAGTATCAGTCGCCCCTCTTCATCCATATAGGGTTCACAGGCGGCACTCGGTTTCCATTTTGCTGTATAAATTTGGTCTTTATCGGTTTTAAGATCGATAAACACTTCATAAAAGGGTTTAGAGACAAAATTCTCGATTTCTAAATCACGATTAACGACCAAACCTAATACCGGCGTCTGAACCCGTCCTACAGACAGCACACCGTTATAACCCGATGACTGCCCTCTTAAGGTACATAAACGGGTCATATTGATACCATAGAGCCAGTCAGCGCGTGCACGCGCTAATGCTGAAGTAGCCAGAGGGATAAAGTCGATATTGCGGCGTAGATCATTTAACGCACGTTGAATAGCATCAGCGTTCATATCGTTAATTAAACAGCGCTTAGCTGCTTTACGTTTCTCTTTTGGGACACCGCAATAATTGATAATCTCATCAACCAGAATTTGCCCGACCCTATCGGGGTCGCCCATATTGACCAGCACATCTGCTTCGTTAATCAATTTTTTTATAACGTTGAATTGCTTCTGCGTGGCAGGCTTTACAGAGTGTTTCCACTCTATTGGCACTATAGGTAAATGCTCTCTGCGCCACTTTTTAAAGTCAGGGTTATAGGCACCAGGCTCAGCCTGTTCGAGTAAATGGCCAATACACCAAGTCACCACATCACCGTTTGCGGTTCTAATAAACCCGTCCCCTTTTTGATGTGGTTTAGGCAGAACATCAGCAACTGCCCTGCCCACACTTGGTTTTTCAGCTATGTACAAAATCACTGACTTCTCCTGCTGCTTATATCAACAACCCTGAGTGCTGATACTTCCCTTTCCAGATCCTCGATCTTATCTAATGCTTCGAACAAAGAGAATTCTAACTGAGCATTTTTAGCAATAATCTTATCGCAGAAGGCTTTGATATCGTCTCGTTGAGACCTGTAACGCTCTTTTAACTCGTGTTGTTTGTCCCTTTGTACGCGCATTTTATCCACCGAGGCTTTACCTGACTCGATAGTAGACACTGCGTTATCGAGCTTTCTTTCGTGAATAGCTCTTTTAGCTTTCTGGACAAACTCATCGTAGTAGTAGATCCCCCCCGAACTCAGACCCGCTTCCTGATTGATACGGCTCAGACTTACTCGCCCATCGTGGGGAGTCCGCTTCGGGACGCCGTTCAACAAACGTTCAAGTGCCCGTTCAAGCCTGATTATGGTCTGTTTACCTCGGTCCGAGAGAGTCTCTTCATCAATCATTAATAGATATCCTTTTTATTAAAAGCAACATGCTCAAGATGATGCTCTGATAAAACCTGCTCAATTGCCCTGATTTCGTAAAATAATTTCGAGGTAACATTCGGCATATCCAGCCCAAGAGATTCAATATCATTATATTTTATAATTAACTTTTCTCTGATATTAACGAGTGTTTTTGCCTTGTCTTTTGTGACAATTTTATACTGGCAAGTCGTCATATCACAAATTCGGTCACAATCTGGGTTAGTGCAGTATCCTCCAGGGTGTTCAACTATCGAAAGCCGACCATCCTGAACTTGCTTACGAATTTCTTCTCGATTTAGGTAGATACGCGTGTCACCCTCAGCCCTAAGGTTTTTAATTCTTTTCCCTTCATGACCAGCTAATGTTTCAGCTTCATTATAAATATGGTAAAAAACATCTGTCATATAGTTCTGGTTTTCACCCGCAATTTCATACTGTAGATCTTTGTCAATCATCATATCAACATAAGAAGCGATATTGGCCTGATTGGCATACCAAGATGTCATGGCTATATTCATATGCTTAAATTGATACTTAATATCGAGTAGAGAAGCCAACTTATTACGCACCAGATAAACAGCAAATGTCCGACGAAATGCATGGGGATGAACCTTCAACATTTGTCCAATTTTAAGCTCACCTTTTCTTGAGGGGTTTAGTAAGTCGAACTCTTGGACATCCTTTTTTGTAGCACGATATCCAATGGATTTAACGAAGGTGTTAAGAGAATGGGCTAATGATTGTTTTCCAACCTCAGGTCGATGTCCTCGCATATAGGGAAGCGTAACAAATAAGCTGTCTACCTTTTCAAGAAAAGCATTTCTTTCATCAGGATGTACTATTGAATCCGCTTTTGCTCTCCACTTTTCACGCGCAAAGCTAAATGCATCCCAAAGCAGTAAGATAGATTTTTTAACACTCGGTATCGTTACCCATGAGGTGTGTCGTGCTACCCCTCCTGCATTAGGTTTGGTATCAAGACCATGCAAAACAGGAACTGTCATACCTGCATATTTCTTCTCTTGATAGGAATAAATATCAAAAGACTTTATCTCACTATCCCGACAGCCAGTAAATGCCGCAATCACGGTATAACAGGCTCCACGGAGCCAGGATAACCATGAGCCGCTATAGTCAAATTGAATATCAATGTTTTTTGGTAGCTGTTTAATATTCTTAAGTGCATATCTTCTTGCGGAAATATTAGACTTATAGCGTTTTGATAATTCTAAATACTCAGACACATAATCATCATAGCATGAAGATATTTCATTTCTATAAGGATAATAAGCTTCAACAACGCTCAGTGCCTCACCATAATATTTAGACGCAACAGATTCTGGAATGCATACTGCTTGTGAGACTGATGCACCACTCACAGATAAATATAATGCTAGCTCTTCGTTATTCTTTATCTCTCTGGTTATTACTTCTGCATTACGCAAATGAGATAAAAAAATAAGATTATTCTTCCATGTTTTAAACTTTAAGCTTTTACTTTTGGCTTCAACTAATAACCGCCTAAAACCCTCATCATCATCAATAAAGTCATATGATATTCCATTACATCTAGTGATGCATTTTTCAAAAATAACAGCACCCTCAATGATATTTTTAATAGCACTTTTTTTGGACTTTAAGCTATCATTTGATATCACCTTGTGAACTAGGTATTTTATTGTCGACTTGAAAGTACCAGATAATCTGGAGAAAGAAACGTTAAAGCCTAATGACCATAAATACCACTTATCAGAACCATAGTAGCTATATGGATTGCCTTCAGTGTCAAAAGAAACGATCAGATCATCATAAATATTATTACTATCAATAAATTTCAAAACTTCTTTCATCAGTAAATACCCAGCATTAATTCCAGGTCATTCGTATCCAGCCAAAGGGGATGCACTCCATCCAAATACTTATCATAGGCCCTCTTATACACCGCAGCATGCTCCTTTTTCATTCTTTCTATGATGACCTGAATAGTATTATTTACCTTATTCAGTAAGTTTGATGGCCGGGAGTTAATAGCAGGCCTTGTCACTGTTTCCAGAATAACATCATTAAAAGAGAGTAAAAGCCAGATATCATCAACCTCAGCAATAATAGCGTGGTGCCTGCATCCATAACACTCAAGGAATTTATGACAAGCCACCACATCATGATTTTCAGCCAGACCATTTTTGACCAGTAGCTCTTTTACTTTTATCGCTTTATCCTTAAATGCTCCACCGCATCTTAAGCCATTGGTCAACTTTTTAAATTTCTTGCTGGCTTCGCTCTCTTTAAGCGGGTCGTGGTACAGGAATGCACTCTCAGTGATGGCCTTATCTAACGGCTTTCCCAGGGCAGTCTGCTCTCTGATATATAGTGCGGAAGCCAGTGAGAATTCTGTGGTGACACGGTTACCATCTGCATAATGTTTTGCAACCGTTTCAACGGAATTATTTAGCCCCTGGGAAACAAAGAACACACTCTCTGTTGCTCTCATAATCAGTGAGGCTTTCGTCTTTCTAAAACGTTGGCTACTCAAGGCAGGTAGTCCAAGATCAACAATAGTTTTATTTAAGACACTCATGTTACTATCAGTCATATATAATTTATTATTAATTGATGGATTAGGAAATAAAAAACTATTTTCATCTTTATTTATTTTTTTGCTAACACTAATCCAACTTTCAAAAAAAGATCTCGCATCCTTAGTAAAGCCGACATCAATTTCATTCGTTCGCCCTGACTGCCTTCCTTTTTTTGTGTTTAATTTATACGTTTTTCTATTAAGATCTTTAAATAGACCTTCGCTGAAGTCAGATAATCTTAACTTTAATAACGATGACGCATTTGTACCTGTATAGAAACATGTCATAAAATAGGCTACCCTAACTAAGTCAGATAACCATACAGTATCACTATTTTTATATGAGACTGTTCTCTCTGTTGATGTCTTATTTTTATATTTATGATTACCTGCTAGATCTTTTAGTTCATAAAGAGGAAAAGCTTTAGGCTTAGTACCATTTTCAAGATGCGCAGCATAACATATATATATAGTTTGCAATGCATAAAAAAGCTCTTTAACTTCGCCATCAGTATAAGGAGTAACACTCTGCGTATCTGCCGGAAAAGAAATAAACATGCTTTCACATTTTTTATATAGTTCATAGTCCATAGCTTTCAATAAAGCTTTTATGGAATTTTGACGACCGGATAATGTTTTCCCTTTATTTCCTTGATTATGTGAGCTAACAAGATTTTTTATATACATTGATATTGTGTCAACGCAGAAAGCATTCTTGATTTTTTGTTCATCTGTCATTTTTAAGAAACGTACAGTTTCATTAAAAACATTTACTTTAGTCCGATCTGTTGCATCTAAACTGTGTATTGCATTACAAATACGTACTACAAGTGATTGTCGATTAGCATAAACAAAATTCGGTTTATCAATTGTAATATTTATATTATTGTCAGTAATAGAAATATTAGGGCAATTTTCGTAGAGTAAACGCTCAAAATTTGCAGAGCGATCTTGATCTTTTATAAATTTATCTCGTAAGCTAAGATGAATTACTGTATCAGTATCAATGTTAGATGTCGTTACTGTTTTGCGTTTATTCTCTTTTAAAAACGCCATAATTATTTATCACTCTTGAGAATAATATTTAATGCTTTCTCATGCACTTCATTAGCCGTCATTGTTTCTTCCTCACAGAATTTTAGGTAACCCAGTAAGGTCGCTCTACTTTTATGTCCCATCACTGATTGCAAGTAATCAAGCGTTTTTCCCTCCTTTAGCCCAGCATTTAATAATTCTTTCAGCCTTTCTACTGCATAGGTTGAACGTAAATTATGAAACTTATGACTAAAATTGGGTAACTCTTTTCTAACCGCATTTCTTATTTCACACCATCTGGCATCCAGTGTTTTAGCGGCATAGGGCTTACCGTTTTGATTTAGCAATAATGGTGGGTTATCTTTATGTTCAGGATAAAGTTCTTGATATCTATTTCTACGCTTAATATATTTAGATGAATTAATATAATCATACAGGGTCTGCATTAATTCAGCGGGGATCTCAGCAGTACGTATTGTCCCATTTTTGGTTTCAACACCTTGTCGGGGATCAAGCAGTAATCCCTCAGTATTGATAAGATATTTTTTCTTGAGCTGTTCAGCATCTGGCTTATAAATCTCTTTTGCTCTGAGCGTTATAATTTCAGACCTTCTCAGGCCAGAGTATCGACTCAGTTCAATGGCAAGTTTACATTCCTCAGACAGGGGAACCTCATTCCCCTTACCCGCACTATTTGAAATACCCATACCAGTAATTTTGTATACTGACTCTACGGCCTGCCATTCTTTACTGCTTAATGGAATAAGTTTTCGTGATAATCCAAAATGGCGGGTATCACTGGGCAGTTTCAATCTTAAATCCGTTGTATCCACATGAATAAAATTATTTTTCATATATTCATGGGATGAATTTCTATGTAACCGTACCACTTCATATTTAAAGGGAGGATAGGCAAAAAACTGATCTCGAGCCAGATAGAATTTATAAAAATTAATCACTGATCCCATATAGCTGTTAGCGGTACTGCGCGCCAACTCACCCCGTTTGAACATCTCTCGCAAACGCTTGCGAAAGGCATAGGTGGGACGTAGCCTGATAGAGATTGGCATCTCATCCCAAGACATGCCAATCTCATTAAGAAAGGTAAAGTAATGCAGTAAAGCCTGAGCCTGGGTATTAACCTCTTTTTTACGCAAATTAGCTTTTAAATGAATCAACCAATTATTGACGACCCTGATACTGCTACCGTCTTCCGTAAATAACAGCGGCAGCTTGCCTAAGTGCTGACCTGTACCTTTAAAGTCAATCGAAAATTCGCCAGTGTCAGTATTAATTTCCCTTCTGATTTCCTGATCAACAACAAAGTCAGGAAGTTCCCAAAGCACGATCCCCATAAGATTACCCGCCGGATGATTTCACAAGTTCATAGATTATCTACGTAACAATCTAACTCAATGAGAACATCGTAACAGTACGCGATCCGGGTCACCGGCATGAACCACTTCACTCGCCTGCGCCAGCAAACCCTCAACCACTTTCAGCTGCTTAGCTACAGAAGGACGGGGTTTCAGCTGCCACTTTTCCGGAATGATCGGCAGATCGGCCAGCGACCAGCGCGCATAACGGCTGTCATAGCTGTCGGGTTGCGCCTGCTCCAGAAGATGGCCTACACACCAGGTGACGATCTGATCGTTGCCGCAGGCAATGAATCCATCACCACGTCGATGCGGTTTCGGCAGCACATCTGCGATAGCACGCCCAAGGCTCGGTTTTTCCGCAATAAACAAACGCATTGAATCAGGACATCCTTAACATCAGAGGAACACAGTGATAACCGGTTTTCGCTGTCGGTTGGAATCTCGCGGGCTATGTTAGCCTGGCTGGTCTTCTGGCGTAAGCATGACGCGCGGTGTTAGCGATCGTTCGCACAGGAACCGTGCAAAAGGCAGGGCTGAAAAGCACCCTGCCGGAACCGGACAGGCAGATCAGAAGTAACGGACGAAAGGCGCAGTGTCTGGCGGGAGCACCGTAGTGCTGGATTTCAGTTGCGGGGTGCCCAGATAGAGGAAGCCGACGATGGCATCCTGCTCGCGGCAGCCAAAGCCCTGGCGGACCTGCTCGTCATCTGTCCAGGCACCGCTGCGCCAGATACCGTTATAGCCCTGAGCCACTGCCGCCATCTGCATCGCCATCACGGCGCAGCTGGCCGAGGCGATCTGTTCCCAGCGCGGCACTTTGTGGTGCTCTTCGCAATGTGCCACCACCGTGATGATCATCGGCGCGCGGAACGGTGCCTGGCTCGCTTTATTAATCGCCTTTTCATCCAGCTGGTTATCGCGTGCCGCCTTCTCCAGCAACTGACTCATTCGGTCGCGGCCTTCATTTTCAACAATGATAAAGCGCCAGGGTTGCAGCGTGCCGTGATCCGGGGCGCGCATGCCCGCCCGCAGGATATTTTCCAGTGCCTCGCCCGCGGGTGCCGGCTCAGTCAGGCGTGAGGCCGAACGTCGATTGACCAGTAATTCCAGTGCGTCCATGTTTCTCTCCCGATCTCTGTAATGTTGCAGTTATCCTGGCACAGGCAGATTTTTTGTAACAGTGCGCAGTGATTTCCTGCTGACTTTTAACACGCTGCTCTTTAGGATGAGCTCGTCGGGGAAGTCTGGTCCGCGCGGCGGCCACTTCCTGCTACATATTTATGGAGAGTCTGATGCGCACATTGTGGCGAATAATTGCAGGTCTGTTCCGCTGGAGCTGGCGGGTATTGAATTTTATCAGGGAATTTATTCTGAATATTTTCCTGATTTTATTGATTGTGGTAGGTGTAGGGATCTGGTTGCAGGTCAGCGGATCGGGCGGCAGTTCAGCGCCGATTCAGCAAGGCGCACTGAAAGTCGATCTTAGCGGTGTGCTGGTGGATAAACCCTCAGTGAGTAACCGTCTGAGTAAAATCGGCCGCCAGTTGCTGGGTGCCAGCAGTGATCGTTTACAGGAAAACTCGCTGTTTGATGTGGTCGACGCAATTCGCCAGGCGAAAGGCGATAGCAACATCAAAGGCATGGTGCTCGACTTACGTGAATTTGCTGGTGGCGATCAGCCTTCACTCCAGTACGTAGGCAAAGCGCTGCGTGAATTCCGTGACAGCGGCAAGCCAATTTATGCCCTGGGCGACAGCTACAGCCAGCCGCAATACTATCTTGCCAGCTATGCCACTAAAATCTATCTGTCGCCACAGGGCACCGTGGATCTGCATGGTTTCGCCACCAACGGGCTCTATTACAAAACGCTGCTGGATAAGCTGAAAGTGACCTCGCACGTCTTCCGTGTCGGGACCTATAAATCAGCGGTTGAGCCGTTCCTGCGTGATGATATGTCCCCTGCTGCACGGGATGCTGACAGCCGCTGGGTCGGTCAGCTGTGGCAGAACTACCTGAACACCGTGGCAGCCAATCGCCAGATTACTCCGGAACAACTCTTCCCAGGCGCGGCGGCAATTATTGCCGGATTAAACGCGGTGAAAGGCGATACCGCGCAATATGCGCTGGATAATAAGCTGGTCGATGCGCTGGGTTCCCGTGCAGCGGCCGATGAAGAGCTGGTTAAAACCTTTGGTCTGGATAAACAGAGTAACGATTACCGAAGCGTCAGTATCTATGATTACAGCGTGAAACAGGCTTCCTCGCAGCAGGATGGCAACATCGCCGTCGTCATGGCCAGTGGTGCCATCATGGATGGCGAAGAGACGCCGGGCAACGTCGGTGGCGATACCACAGCGGCTCAGATCCGCGATGCACGTCTCGATCCGAAAATCAAAGCGATCATTCTGCGGGTGAACAGCCCGGGTGGCAGCGTGACGGCTTCGGAAGCGATTCGTGAAGAGCTGGCGGCGGCTCAGGCCGCTGGCAAACCGATCGTGGTTTCAATGGGCGGAATGGCGGCATCCGGCGGTTACTGGATCTCAACGCCAGCCAGCTACATCGTGGCGAACCCGAGCACACTAACCGGCTCGATTGGTATCTTCGGCGTGATCAATACGCTGGAGAACAGTCTGGACAGCATTGGAGTTCACACGGACGGCGTTGCCACCTCCCCGCTGGCGGATATCTCCACCACCAAAGCGTTGCCAACGGAAGTTCAGCAGATGATGCAGCTGACCATCGAAAATGGCTACCGCAACTTTGTGGGTCTGGTGGCGAAGTCACGTCATAAAACCCCAGAGCAGATTGATGCCATTGCGCAGGGTCACGTCTGGACTGGCAGCGATGCCAAAGCCAACGGTCTGGTTGATGCGCTGGGTGACTTCGATGATGCCGTGAAAAAAGCAGGTGAGCTGGCGAAAGTCAGTAAGCCGATGCTGAGCTGGTATCAGGATGATCCGAGCTTCCTGGATATGATGCTGAGCCAGATGAACGCCTCTGTGCAGGCGGTATTACCGGATACGCTGAAAGCCTGGCTGCCCGCGCCGATGCTGGATGTCATGAGTGCCATGAAAGCCCAGCCGGGTCTGTTCGACAAGCAGAACGATCCTCAGAACCGTTACGCCTTCTGCCTGAACTGCGGCGAAGTGCGATAAACCTCTCAGCCCGGCCGCTGGTCGGGCTGCTTTTCCCCGCTATTCCCCTTATACTGCGCGTTTTATGGCGAGTCTGAGTTCTCTAATGCAAAAGAAAAACATCTACGTAGCCTACACTGGCGGGACAATCGGTATGCAGCGCTCGGCGCAGGGCTATATTCCGGTCTCCGGACACCTGCAAGAGCAGCTGGCAAATATGCCCGAGTTCCACCGCCCCGAGATGCCTGATTTCACCATCCATGAATATCAGCCGCTTATCGACTCTTCCGACATGACCCCGGAAGACTGGCAGTCTATTGCCGAAGATATCCGCCACAACTACGATCGCTACGATGGTTTTGTCATTCTGCATGGCACTGACACTATGGCGTTTACCGCCTCCGCGCTCTCCTTTATGCTGGAAAATCTGGCCAAGCCGGTCATCGTGACCGGGTCGCAGATTCCACTGGCAGAGCTGCGCTCAGATGGTCAGCAGAATCTGTTAAATTCGCTCTATGTAGCGGCCAACTACCCGATCAGCGAAGTGTCACTTTTTTTCAACAACACCCTCTATCGCGGTAACCGTACCACCAAGGCTCATGCCGACGGCTTCAACGCCTTTGCTTCGCCAAACCTTTCTGCGCTGCTGGAAGCAGGCATTCATATTCGCCGCCTCAATACGCCACCTGCCCCGTCAGGTCAGGGTGAACTGAAGGTTCACACCATTACGCCTCAGCCTATTGGCGTAGTGACCATCTATCCGGGAATTTCAGCAGACGTGGTGCGTAACTTCCTGCGTCAGCCGGTAAAAGCCTTGATCCTGCGCTCTTATGGTGTGGGTAACGCGCCACAGAACAAGGAATTCCTGGCAGAACTCCAGCAGGCCAGTGAGCGTGGCATCGTAGTGGTGAACCTCACGCAGTGTATTTCTGGCAAGGTAAATATGGGCGGATACGCCACCGGCAATGCGCTGGAAGAAGCTGGCGTGATCAGCGGATTTGACCTGACGGTGGAAGCCGCGTTAACCAAGCTACACTTTTTACTCAGCCAGGATCTTTCGAGCGATCAAATCCGCGCAAAGATGCAGCAGAATTTACGCGGCGAACTGACCGAAGACTGAAACGGAGCAACATGTAATGAAGCGGGCACTCATCATTATTGATATTCAGAACGATTTTTGCCCCGGCGGCCCGATGGCAGTCCATGAGGGCGACCACACGGTCGAGGTGGCTAATCGTTACGCGCGACTGTTCCGTGAAAACGGGGAATGCGTACTGGCCCTGCAGGACTGGCACCCGGCCGATCACGGCAGCTTTGCCTCGGTCTCCGGTGAGCCAGTCTACACGCTGGGCGAATTGAATGGTCTGGCGCAGATCTGGTGGCCCGATCACGGCATTCAGGGCTCGACGGGGGCGGACTTCCATCCAGGTCTGGATCGTTCACTGTTTGATGCGACGTTCCATAAAGGTGAAGACCAGGATGTCGACAGTTACAGCGCCTTTTTTGACAACGGTCATCGTCGTAAAACCGAGCTTGACAGCTGGCTGCGTGAGCGTGGGATTACCCATCTGGTGATGCTGGGGCTGGCGACGGACTACTGCGTGAAATATAGCGTGCTGGATGCCCTGGAGCTGGGGTATCACGTTGAGGTGGTGAAAGAGGGTTGCCGCGGCGTAAATCTTAGTCCTGAGGACAGTGAGATCGCCTTTGCCCAGATGACTGCTCAGGGCGCGATTTTGATTTAAAAATGGAGCTGGCATTACGCCAGCTTTTTTTATGCAGTCAGTGCAGGTGGATGCGGGTCACATCGGGATCGATGCCGAACTCTTCTTTCAGCTCTTTTTTCGACTTCATCACCATTTCGCCACCTTTGCCAATGGTCATGTGCTGTGGCGCGTCGTTGTGCCTCGCCTGCCACATCATTACCAGCTGCAGGCAATTGTCGCGCTGCTCCTGAGTCAGTGCCACGCCATCCGGCCACTTACCAATCTCAACCGCCGTCGCCAGCCGCTGATAGACTTCAGGCGTCATTGACGCAAGCATTGCTTCAAGTTGTTCCTTCATCGCCGTTACCCTTTGGTCTGTTCGCCCTGCTCGTCGGTAAAATTCAGCGAGGCGGAGTTAACACAGTAGCGTTCGCCGGTCGGCTGCGGGCCATCAGGGAAGACATGCCCCAGATGCGCATCGCAGCTGCCACAGCGGATCTCAACACGCTGCATGCCGTGTGAATTATCTTCGATGTAGCGAATCGCATCATCACTGACTGGCTCATAGAAACTGGGCCAGCCACAGCCAGAATCATATTTAGTCTCTGAAAGAAAAAGTGGCGCCTCACAGACCAGGCAGTGGTAGATCCCTTCCTGCTTGTTGTGCAGCAGTGCGCCGCTGTAAGGCGGTTCCGTTCCGCGCTGCTGTGTCACATAACGCTGCATTTCTGTCAGCTCGGCGATTTTTGCGTCGGGTGCGGTGTCTTTAGCCATTTTTAGGATTCCGGGGAAGTGCCATTCTGAAAAATTCGACTATTATTCTAACAAATGATCAACATTACCGGGTCTTTTTTTGTGCTCACCCTTTCATGCCGTCCATCGCAAAGCGTATTTGTGACATCGATCACCTTTTATCCCGGGCATCCCTATATATTCGGCGATTGATTCGACGAAACGCGATAACATTGGCGGCGCGCAAGCGGTTGCGCATCGAATTATTCCTATCAGGCGAATTGACCTGTCGCAACAATTGACACGATTCCGCTTGACGCCTGGTAAGGTTTTTGTAATTTTACAGGCAACCTTTTATTCACTAACCAATAGCTGGTGGAATATATGACTATCAAAGTAGGTATCAATGGTTTCGGCCGTATCGGTCGCATCGTTTTCCGTGCTGCTCAAAAGCGTTCTGACATCGAAATCGTTGCTATCAACGACCTGCTGGACGCGGATTACATGGCGTACATGCTGAAGTATGACTCTACTCACGGTCGTTTCGACGGCACCGTAGAAGTTCAGGATGGCGCTCTGGTCGTTAACGGTAAAAAAATCCGTGTTACCGCTGAACGTGATCCGGCGAACCTGAAGTGGAATGAAGTAGGCGTTGACGTTGTTGCTGAAGCAACCGGTATCTTCCTGACAGACGAAACCGCGCGTAAACACATTACCGCAGGTGCTAAGAAAGTCGTTCTGACCGGTCCATCTAAAGATGACACCCCAATGTTTGTTCGTGGTGCAAACTTCGACAAATATGATGGACAGGATATCGTTTCTAACGCTTCCTGTACCACCAACTGCCTGGCACCGCTGGCAAAAGTCATCAACGACAAGTTCGGCATCGTTGAAGGTCTGATGACCACTGTTCACGCTACCACTGCTACCCAGAAAACCGTTGATGGCCCGTCTCACAAAGACTGGCGCGGCGGCCGCGGTGCATCTCAGAACATCATCCCTTCATCAACTGGCGCAGCTAAAGCCGTTGGTAAAGTTCTGCCAGAGCTGAACGGCAAACTGACCGGTATGGCATTCCGCGTACCTACCCCTAACGTTTCCGTTGTTGACCTGACCGTACGTCTGGAAAAAGCGGCTTCTTACAAAGAAATCTGTGCTGCAATCAAAGCGGCTGCAGAAGGTGAGATGAAAGACGTTCTGGGCTACGTTGAAGATGACGTGGTTTCTACCGACTTCAATGGCGAAATCCTGACTTCAGTGTTTGATGCTAAAGCCGGTATCGCGCTGAACGACAACTTTGTGAAACTGGTTTCCTGGTACGATAACGAAACTGGCTACTCAAACAAAGTTCTCGACCTGATTGCACTGGTTTCTGCTAAATAAGGCAGCCAGACATCATTGAGAATAAGGGTGACTTCGGTCGCCCTTTTTTTATACGCACAGGAAGGAATCGAACATGCAAGATAAGCTGTTTTCTCTGCCGGTGGTGAACCAGATCTCCCCTTACCTCTCTCAGCGTCAGGTGGGTGAACTCCCGGTGATTGTCATCAGTCACCCTAAGGTGCGGGCAGCAGTCACTCTGCAGGGCGCGCACCTGATTGCCTGGCAACCGAGCGGCGAAAAGCCGATACTCTGGCTGAGCGATAAGAGTCTCTTCTCACCGGGTAAAGCGATTCGTGGCGGCGTACCCATCTGCTGGCCGTGGTTTGGCCCGGCTGGCGTTCCGGCACACGGTTTTGCCCGTGTTCAGCCGTGGAAGCTGACTGCGCATGATGAGAATGAAGATGGCGTGATGCTGACGCTGGTACTGGAGAGCAACGCACAGACGCTGAAGATCTGGCCGCATGAGTTTACCCTGATTGCCCGCTTCCGCCTGGGCCAGCATTGTGAGATCGAGCTGGAAGCCTATGGCGACTATGAAGCCACAGCAGCGCTGCACAGCTACTTCACCGTCAGCGATATTAATGGTGTTGAGGTCTCCGGTCTGGGCAACAGCTATATCGACAAAGTGAATAACGGCGAGGTTGCCAGCAGCGACGGCAAGCAACGTTATCCCGGACGCATCGATCGTATCTATACCGCAGCAGAAGATTGCTCGGTTATTAATGATACAGCGGGTGAACGGCAGATTGAGGTCTATCACCATCATCATAGTGACGTTGTCACGTGGAATCCTGGTGTGGAACTTTCCTGCAGCATGTCGGACATGGCGAATGAAGGTTACAAAACCATGGTCTGCGTCGAGACAGCGCGCATCAACAAACCGTTACGCAGCGCGGGTGAAAAGCCGGCAAGGCTGGCCACGACGTTCCGCCTCAAAAAGAAAGCCGCAGCCAGCGACAAAGTTAACGGCTAAACAATATCCAGCGGCAACTTATGCTGTGGCGCTGGCCAGGCGCGATCGATGAGCTGCAGATCCTCAGCGGTCAGTTCCACCTCCAGCGCCGCCGCATTTTCCTGAACATGAACCACAGAGCTGGCTTTAGGAATGGCAATCACCCCAGGCTGGCGAATCACCCAGGCCAGCAGGAGTTGCGCTACGCTGATGCCCTTCTGCTGTGCAATCTGAGTCAGTACCGGGTCGGTGAACAGTGAGTCACGCAACCGTCCCGCCTGTGCCAGTGGACAATAGGCCATCACCGGCATCTCACGCTGCTGACACGCCGGCAGCAGATCAAATTCAATGCCGCGTGATGCCAGATGGTAGAGCACCTGGTTGGTCGCACACTCATTCCCTTTCGGTTCATCCCACAGTTCGGCCATATCCTCTGTGTCAAAATTCGAGACGCCCCAGTGACGGATCTTACCCTGCTGCTGCAGACGTTCCATGGCGCGCAGGGTCTCTTCCAGTGGGACATTGCCGCGCCAGTGCAACAGATAGAGGTCAAGATAATCGGTCTGCAGGCGGCGCAGGCTGCGCTCACAGGCTTCGATGGCATCCACTTCGCCTGCATTCCACGGATAGACTTTTGACACCAGCAGAGCCTTGTCGCGACGCCCCAGCAGGGCCTGCCCGACCACCTCTTCGGCTCCGCCTTCCGCATACATTTCGGCGGTATCAATCAGCTGCAAACCAAACTCAAGACCCGCCTGAAGCGCAGCGACTTCACCGGCACGCTGCGCCGGGTTTTCTCCCATATACCAGGTACCCTGGCCAATAACCGGCAGGTCGTTGAAGCCAGAAAAGTTAATTGTGTTGCGCATTCTGCTCTCCCGCCCCATTCCAGGGCCCTGTAAAAGAACAGAGGGCAATAAATGCCCTCTTTTGGTGCGTATGAAGTGTTATCAGAAGGTGTAGCTGATGCCCGTCCAGATTAACGCCTGCCCGCTTTTATCGATCATCGGGCTGTCTTTGATTTCACTGCTGAAGCTGACGTACCGCCCTGTAAGGCTGGCATTCCACTGTGGCGCAATCTGATAGCTGGCATTCAGCTCAACATAAGGTGACCAGCTGTCATCCGGCTTATAACGGCTGATGCCGGTACGGGCGCTTTCGTGCGCTGAAACACCATAATAATAACGGTTTTGATTGGCGCTGTTCCAGACAGCACCAATGCCCGGCGTCAGGCTGAAGTCACCCATCTGGAAGCGATAAAGATAAGTCAGGTCCCACATCATTCCATTGCTGTTGTTAAGAACATCACCCAGCAGTGAAGTACGGACAATCCCCCAGTCAGCAGTGTGACGGTAGGTTGCGCCACCCATTAGCGTCATGCGGCGTTTATCCAGCCCTTTCATGTCACCCAGGTCGTTGTCACTCGGTTTGTACTCCTGCGGTGAACCCAGCAGCGTCAGCGACAGCTGGTTCTGGGGATCTTTCCACAGATAGTACCCGCCCTGAAGGCTGCGGAACCAGAAGTCTTCACCCTCATAATTGATCACCGGAAGTGGGATATACCGGTCCTGACCGCCGCGATAAGGTGACTCAGCGTAGATTAACGACGCGCCCAGAGAAAGCGGTGCGGCAATAGCCTGTGAAGTCAGTAAATAACAAGGCAGAAGTGCAACAAGCGTCTTAAATTTGAATTGGTTCACAATTTATTCATTCCGTAAATATAACAATCAAACAGGAAGTCTAACGTTTTTTTACGAATGGATTAACTTATATCGAATGACTTTAAGTTACTTATCGATGAAAGTGGCATCAAAGGTTAAAAACAAGTTAAGTTAAAGCATCACCCATATGAACTCATCTCACAACAACGCGAATTACTCTTGATCTCCCCCTCAATCACCCAAACCCGTGGAGGAAATTTCCTAGAAGCCATCTACAGTTAGAAGTAACAGCAGAGAATTTGACCGAGCAGAGTAACCACAAAAGTTGTGTATCCCGATAAAAAAGATCAGGTTGGCATAAGGGTTGCTGTACTCAACAGAGAATATCTTCCGGGAGCTGCTATAAGCCTCTAATTACGCTCCTTACCTGTGCTAAAAACGAAAGGACGGGCATCGCTATGAATATATTCGATCACTATCGTCAGCGTTATGAAGCTGCCAAGGACGAAGAGTTCACACTGCAGGAATTTCTTGCTATCTGTAAGCAGGATCGCAGTGCATACGCCAACGCTGCAGAGCGACTGTTAATGGCTATCGGAGAGCCGGTAATGGTCGACACTGCTCAGGAGCCACGCCTTTCCAGAATATTCTCCAACCGTGTGATGGGACGCTATCCGGCGTTCGAGGAATTTTACGGCATGGAGGAAGCGATTGAACAGATCGTCTCCTACCTGAAACATGCCGCTCAGGGACTGGAAGAGAAGAAACAGATCCTCTATTTGCTGGGTCCGGTCGGTGGCGGTAAATCGTCGCTGGCGGAACGGCTTAAGTCGCTGATGCAGCGGGTGCCTATCTATGTGCTGAGCGCAGACGGCGAACGCAGCCCGGTTAACGATCATCCTCTCTGCCTGTTTAATCCGCAGGAAGATGCGCACATTCTTGAAAAAGAGTATGGCGTGCCGCGTCGTTACCTCGGCACGATTATGTCGCCGTGGGCCGCTAAACGTCTGCACGATTTTGGTGGCGATATTTCACGGTTCAAAGTTGTGAAAGTCTGGCCGTCGATTCTGGAACAGCTGGCGATCGCCAAAACCGAGCCGGGTGATGAGAACAACCAGGATATCTCTGCGCTGGTGGGTAAAGTGGATATCCGTAAACTGGAAAACCACGCGCAAAACGATCCTGATGCCTATGGCTACTCCGGCGCACTCTGCCGCGCGAACCAGGGCATCATGGAGTTTGTGGAGATGTTTAAAGCGCCGATCAAGGTGCTGCATCCATTACTGACGGCGACACAGGAAGGGAACTATAACGGTACCGAGGGGATTTCGGCGCTGCCGTTTAACGGCATTATTCTGGCGCACTCCAACGAATCAGAGTGGGTGACGTTCCGTAACAACAAGAATAATGAGGCGTTCCTTGACCGTGTCTATATCGTCAAAGTGCCTTACTGCCTGCGCGTTTCTGAAGAGATCAAAATCTACGACAAGTTGCTTAACCACAGTGAGCTGGCGACCTCGCCCTGCGCACCTGGCACGCTGGAAACACTGGCACGCTTCTCTATCCTGTCACGTCTGAAAGATCCTGAGAACTCCAGTATCTATTCCAAAATGCGGGTGTACGATGGTGAGAGCCTGAAAGATACCGATCCTAAAGCGAAGTCCTGGCAGGAGTATCACGACTACGCTGGTGTGGATGAAGGGATGAACGGTCTCTCAACTCGCTTTGCGTTTAAAATCCTGTCGCGGGTGTTTAACTTCGACCACGCTGAAGTGGCGGCTAACCCGGTGCATCTGTTCTACGTGCTGGAGCAGCAAATTGAGCGCGAGCAGTTCCCGCAGGATCAGGCTGAGAAATACCTTGAGCACCTTAAAGGCTATCTGATTCCGAAATATGCTGAGTTTATCGGCAAAGAGATTCAGACCGCCTATCTGGAATCCTACTCGGAGTATGGTCAGAACATCTTTGACCGCTATGTGACCTATGCCGACTTCTGGATTCAGGATCAGGAGTATCGCGATCCCGATACCGGGCAGCTGTTTGATCGTGAATCGCTCAACGCAGAACTGGAGAAAATCGAGAAACCCGCTGGCATCAGTAACCCGAAAGATTTCCGTAACGAGATCGTCAACTTTGTGCTGCGTGCCCGGGCACACAATAACGGTCGCAATCCAAACTGGACCAGTTACGAGAAATTACGCACCGTAATTGAGAAGAAAATGTTCTCTAATACGGAAGAGTTGCTGCCGGTGATCTCGTTTAACACCAAGACCTCTACCGATGAGCAGAAAAAGCATGATGATTTTGTCGATCGCATGATGGAAAAAGGCTATACCCGCAAACAGGTTCGCCTGCTGTGTGAATGGTATCTGCGTGTGCGTAAATCGTCCTGATAAGAGTCTGTAAGCTTGCCGGTAAGTGATACCGGTCTGACAGGGTCGGGTTCGCCCGGCCTGCTTACAATGTAGTTTGGGGGAATACCATGGCCTATTTCATCGATCGCCGACTTAACGGTAAAAACAAGAGCGCGGTCAATCGCCAGCGCTTTTTACGCCGTTATAAGTCGCAAATTAAGCAGTCGATCTCCGAGGCCATTAACAAACGCTCGGTGACCGACGTAAGCAGCGGTGAGTCTGTCTCTATCCCGATTGACGACATCAATGAGCCGATTTTCCATCAGGGACGCGGGGGGAATCGCCATCGGGTCCATCCGGGCAACGACCATTTTGTGCAGAATGACCGCGTTGAGCGGCCACAGGGTGGCGGCGGTGGCGGCAGTGGTCAGGGCAAGGCCAGTCAGGATGGTGAAGGACAGGATGAGTTTGTTTTTCAGATCTCGAAAGATGAGTATCTTGACCTGCTGTTTGAAGATCTTGCCCTGCCTAACCTGCGCCGCAACCAGCATCGTCAGCTTAATGAATATAAGACTCACCGTGCCGGTTTCACCTCTAACGGCGTACCGGCCAATATCAGCGTCGTGCGTTCGCTGCAGAACTCACTGGCGCGTCGTACGGCCATGACGGCAGGGAAACGCCGTATGCTGCACGAACTGGAAGAGACGCTGCAGGAGATTGAGAAATCTGAACCGGCTCAGCTGCTGGAAGAGGAGCGGCTGCGCAAAGAGATCGCCGAGCTGCGGGCGCGCATTGAGCGTGTTCCGTTTATCGATACCTTCGACCTGCGCTACAAAAACTTTGAGAAACGCCCGGAGCCTTCCAGCCAGGCGGTGATGTTCTGTCTGATGGATGTCTCCGGTTCGATGGATCAGGCTACAAAGGATATGGCGAAACGCTTCTATATCCTGCTCTATCTGTTCCTGAGCCGCACCTACAAGAATGTCGATGTGGTTTATATTCGCCATCACACCCAGGCCAAAGAGGTTGATGAACAGGAGTTTTTCTACTCTCAGGAGACCGGCGGTACGATTGTTTCCAGTGCGCTGAAACTGATGGATGAGGTGGTGAAAGAGCGTTATGACCCGGCGCAGTGGAATATTTACGCGGCGCAGGCGTCGGATGGCGATAACTGGGCTGACGACTCACCGCTCTGTCATGAGATTCTGGCGAAGCATATTCTGCCGGTGGTGCGTTATTACAGTTATATCGAGATCACCCGCCGTGCACATCAGACGCTATGGCGCGAGTATGAGCATCTGCAGGCGACGTTTGATAACTTTGCCATTGAGCATATTCGTGAGCCGGAAGATATTTATCCGGTGTTCCGATCGCTGTTTCATAAACAGGCAACGGAAGCCTGACGCACTAAGCCGGTTAATCACCGGCTTTTTTATCTCCTGAATAACCTGCTAAAACGGTCTGTTTTCTGCCGCTTGCCTGCCAACCCCCTCATTCTTCACATTAATCTGATTCCATACCCTGTTAAGCAATTCGTATAATGATCATTTTCACAATGACAACTCCTTGATAAAACATTATCTTTCAGAGATAGCATGGATATTTGTCATCAGTTGATGCATCGCACTGTCATATCTCAGGAGACCGGGTTTGAACCACACTATTGTCTACAGTCTGTTTATCATCGGTTCCGTGCTGGTAGCATCGAGTATTCTGCTCAGCTCTTTCTCGTCCCGGCTGGGCATTCCTATTCTGGTTATCTTCCTCGCACTGGGCATGCTGACCGGTGTTGATGGTATCGGCGGCATCGCTTTTGATAACTATCCGGCAGCTTACTTAATCTCCAACCTGGCGCTGGCGATCATCCTTCTGGATGGCGGCATGCGGACCAAAGCCAGCTCATTTAAAGTCGCGCTGGGGCCTGCGCTGTCGCTGGCCACCGTCGGGGTAATGATCACCGCAGGCTTAACTGGCGTGGTGGCCGCCTGGTTGTTTAACCTCGACATGATGCAGGGCTTCCTGATTGGCGCAATTATCGGCTCTACGGATGCCGCCGCAGTCTTCTCCCTGCTGGGTGACAAAGGCCTGAATGAGCGCGTCAGCTCCACGCTGGAGATTGAATCGGGCAGCAATGACCCGATGGCCGTGTTCCTGACCATTACCCTGATTGAGATGATTGAACAGGGCCGCAGCGGCCTTGACTGGATGTTCCTGGTACATCTGGTGCAGCAATTCGGTCTGGGTATCGTATTAGGCCTGGGCGGCGGCTGGGCGCTGCAGCAATTGATTAACCGTATCAGTCTGGCCCCAGGACTATATCCGCTGCTGGCGTTGAGCGGCGGCATTCTGGTATTCGCTCTGACCACGGTATTAGAGGGCAGCGGCATCCTGGCGGTTTATCTGTGCGGCTTCTTACTGGGCAACAGCCCGATTCGTAACCGTCACGGCATCCTGCAGACCTTTGATGGTATGGCCTGGCTGAGTCAGATCGGCATGTTCATTGTGCTGGGACTGCTGGTGACCCCGTCTGATTTGTGGCATATCGCGGTGCCAGCGATGATCCTCTCGCTGTGGCTGATTCTGGTTGCGCGTCCACTGTCGGTGTTTATTGGCCTGCTACCGTTCCGCAACTTCACTACCCGTGAACGGGTCTTTATCAGCTGGGTCGGCTTACGCGGTGCGGTGCCGATTATCCTTGCGGTTTTCCCGATGATGGCCGGCTTAGAGAACGCCTCGCTCTATTTTAATATCGCCTTCTTTGTAGTGCTGGTTTCCCTGATGTTGCAGGGCACCTCGCTGGGCTTTGCCGCGAAAAAAGCCAAAGTGGTGGTGCCACCTACCGCCTCGCCGATCAGCCGTATCGGTCTGGACATTCACCCGGAAAACCCGTGGGAGCAGTTTGTCTATCAGCTCAGCGCCGACAAGTGGTGCGTCGGTGCCGCTTTGCGTGACCTGCAGATGCCTCGCGAGACGCGCATCGCTGCCCTGTTCCGTGACAATGTACTGATGCACCCCAACGGCGGGACGCGACTGAAAGAGAACGACGTAATCTGCGTGATTGGCCGCGAGCGCGATCTTCCGGCGCTGGGCAAAATGTTCAGCCAGTCACCACCGGTCTCGCTCGACCAGCGCTTCTTCGGTGACTTTATTCTGGATGCAGAAGCACGCCTGCGCGACGTGGCGCAGATTTACGGGCTGGAGCTGGATGAGAGCACCAACGACCAGCAGTCACTGGGACAACTGGTGCTGGCAATGCTGGGCGGCTCGCCGGTGGTCGGCGATCAGGTTGAGTGGAATCAGCTGACCTGGACCGTCGCAGAGAAAGAGGATAACCGCATCGTGAAGATTGGTGTCCGTCCGGCGGAAGAGAAGGAATAATCCTAATCATTCAGCCACGTTATTTTCTCTCAGTACGCTAAACTTAAATGTCTATGCCAGTTAAAACGGGAGAAATGAATGGGACACGTGGTTAAAATTGGTCGTTATGAGATTGTAGATGCCGATCTTGACAGTGAGCACGCCGACACCGTCAGCATCCCCTGTCACACCAATCCCGGCTTAATTACCCAACTTGATGGCTGGGATCGCGATACCAGCGTTCCTGCCTGGATTGATGGGGAACCGGTTAATCTGCAGATTGGTCATTATGATAAACAGCAGGACCGCTGGATTTTAAAGAAACCTGCCTGAGCCTTTATCACTACCGCCAGTCGTAAGATTCGGCGGTAATTCCTAAAAAGCGTCTTAAACAGTTTGGTTATAAATGACCCCTTCCTTATTTTATCCAAAATAAACATCAAGTTAGCTTTTTAAAACTGTAATCACTTTTGATGTTTTCAGATTTTTTCCGTATTAACTCTGTCAAATAACTCCTGCATACTCAATCTCAATGCTGCAACATTTCGTGAGTACCGTCACGCTTTAATCGTTATCATTTTTGCAGCTGCACTGGCTTTACTGACTGCAACAGACTGAAAATTATTTTTTAATTTTTCAGAGTCCACGCCTGAGCGCGCACCTGATTCTGGTCAGGCCATCTTTTACTTGAGAAAGAGAGCAGGTTTTATGGCAAGTACATTGATAATGAATAGCCCGAGCCGCTCATGGAGCGGCACGCGTAAAAATATCATCGTGAAATTCGCCCTGAGCTTTTCCGATCTGATTGCACTTAACCTGGCACTTTTTTTATCTGCCGCGACGATACAGGGTATTTGGGGCGAGCTGGATACCTTTATTCCACCCCAACAAATTGAATATCGTTTTGTGGCACAGTTTATTATGTCAGTAATGTGTACCGGCTGGTTCTGGGTACGCCTGCGTCACTATACCTATCGCAAACCTTTCTGGTTTGAGCTGAAAGAGATTATTAAAACATTATTTGTTTTCTCGCTGCTCGACCTCGCATTGATCGCCTTCTCTAAATGGGACTTCTCCCGCATGGTGTGGGTCTTCAGCTGGACATATGCCCTGCTGCTGCTGCCGCTTATGCGTGCTCTGGTTAAACGCGCGATTCACAAGGCGGGTCAGTGGCAGAAAGAGACCATCATTATTGGCTCCGGCAGAAATGCCACCGAAGCTTACGCGGCGCTGCAGAGTGAAGAGATCCTGGGCTATAACGTACAGGCTTTTATCTCGGTCGATGATGTCCCAGCTCAGCAGAGCATGAATGGTGTGCCCGTAATCACCTGGAAAGACGTTAACTGGCAGACCATTGACCGTGACAACGTGCAATTTATTGTCGCCATGGAGTATGAACAGCAGCCGATGCGCGATCGCTGGCTGAAATTCCTGTCGAAGATGAACTGCCGTTCGGTTTCAGTGATCCCGACGCTGCGCGGTGTGCCGCTTTACGGCACGGACATGTCGTTTATCTTCAGTCATGAAGTGATGATCCTGCGCGTCAGCAACAACCTGGCGAAACACTCTTCCCGTTTCATGAAGCGTGCCTTTGATATCGTGGTGGCGTCGATGCTGCTGCTGTTCCTCGGCCCGATCTTCGCCCTGCTCTGCTACATGGTGAAACGTGACGGCGGCAATGCGATTTATGGTCACGAACGCGTGGGCCAGAATGGCAAAAAATTCAAATGCCTGAAATTCCGTTCCATGGTGACCAATTCCAAAGAGGTGCTGGAGAAATTACTGGCGACCAGCGAAGAGGCGCGTATGGAGTGGGACAAAGATTTCAAACTGAAGAATGACCCGCGCGTGACCCGTATTGGTAGTTTCCTGCGTAAGACCAGCCTGGATGAGTTACCGCAGCTGTGGAACGTGATTCGTGGCGAGATGAGCCTGGTGGGTCCGCGTCCGGTTATCGAGGCTGAGCTGGAGCGTTATGCCGGTGATGTCGACTACTACCTGATGGCGAAACCCGGTATGACGGGTCTGTGGCAGGTCAGCGGACGTAACGATATCGACTATGACACCCGCGTCTACTTTGACTCCTGGTATGTTAAAAACTGGGCGCTCTGGACCGATATCGCGATCCTGTTCAAAACCGCAGGTGTAGTGGTACGCCGCGACGGCGCTTATTAAGCCCTGATGCGATGCCTGTTTACAGCGGGCATCGCACTTTCCGCACGACTTCCTCTATCTTTTTTGCCTCTGAATCATTACCCTCTGCGATCGTTTTTTAACAGAACGCTTACCCTCTGGTTGTTATGCAAAAATTTACTCTGCTGTTATTAAGCCTGGTGCTGCTGGCACCCTTAGGCATCGATCTCTATTTGCCCACGCTGCCACAAATCGCAGAAGGGCTGGATACGCCGGTTAATCTGGTGCAGACCACTATTCCTCTGTTTCTGCTGGTGATGGGGCTGGGACAACTGGTGACCGGTCCGCTGGTGGACAATTACGGCCGTAAGCCGATTGCCCTGCTGGGCCTGGCGCTCTACATCACGGGAAGCGCCATCGCCGCCACCGCCACCTCATTCCCGCTGTTCGTATTGGCTCGCCTGGTGCAGGGCTGTGGCGTCTGCTGTAGCGCCGTTGTCGCCTTTAGCGGCGTGCGTGATCGCCTGAGCGGTGATGATGCCGCCCGTGCGTATGGATTCCTGAACGGCGCACTGAACATCGTTCCGGCTCTGGCCCCGCTGCTGGGTGGTCTGCTGGCCAGCGCCTTTGACTGGCGCGCACCCTTCTGGTTCCTCTGCGCCTACGGTCTGCTGATTACGCTGCTGGTGATTATCTGGCTGCCAGAGACGCGCCCGGCAGATACCCTGCGGGTGAAAGGATTACCGATTAAGCAGTACGCTGAAATTCTGCGTCAGCCGCGTTTCCTGGCGTTCGCGTTTGCCAATGCCGGTGCGCTGGGCATGGTGCTGACC
>NZ_JBXUHX010000041.1:0-30255 GCF_058148845.1 Pantoea sp. RCC30.1
CGCATCTTCAGCGGATATCCGCGATTCGCCACTATCCTGTCCAGAACCCGCACCATTCGTTGCGCAGGAATATTCAGATCGATTTCTATCGCAAGGGCCTCGCGGTTAAAATCATCCACCACGTTGAAGGTCCGAAAACGCCGACCACAGACCAGCGTGTCGTGCATAAAATCGATAGACCAGCTCTGATTGAGCGCTTCCGGCGTTGCCAGCGGAGCCGGATTGCGCACCGGAAGACGTTGCTTACCCTTGCGTCGAAAATTCAGTTTCAGCAGATAGTAAATCCGGTGTACGCGCTTGTGGTTCCAGACGTGCCCCTGCCTGCGCAGCAACTGAAACAGCTTCTTAAAGCCGTAGCGGGGATAGCGCTCTGCCAACCCGGTCAGCACCTGGATCACCGCTTCATCACGCCGGGTATCGGGCTGGTAACAATACACCGTCCTGCTCAGCGATAACGTCCTGCATGCCTGGCGTATGCTCATCGTAAACTGCGCAGTCAGATAGCTGACGAGCTCACGCTTTATCGCTGGTTTTAAAGCTTTTTTTCGATGACATCTTTCAGTGCACGGCATTCAGGACTGAGATCGGCAAACATTTGTTTGAGACGGCGATTTTCGTCCTCAAGATCCTTCATCTTTTTGATATCAGAGGCTTCCATCCCGCCGTACTTTGCTTTCCAGTTGTAGTACGAGGCCTCAGATATTCCCGCTTCGCGGCAGACATCTTTGACGGTGCGTCCGGCTTCGACGGATTTCAGAACGGCGATGATTTGGTGCTCAGTGAATCGGGCTTTTCGCATGGTGATCTCCTCGAAGGACATAATCAGTATGTCGGAAGATCTCTAAAAGTGAATGGTCCGGTTAAGCGGGATACTTACAGCGGTATCACTTAGCCGTTGGAGGTGAAATCGTAGCCCTCGATATTCCCGGTATGCTGGGCGCAAAGGGCCATAACAACACTACCCGCCTTAAAAACTTTGAGAATTCAGGATTCTTTATCCAGGTTAGAGACATTGAATGTCCGGAGTGGCAGATAAAATTTCACCCCCGTAAAGGCCGGTTCCACCATGAACGAGGGATCCGGGATACAGAAATGCAGTTGAAGCAGTGGTGTGAAATTTTTGACCAGACACTCAACAAATCCACAGCAACACAATAATCATCAATATCAAATAAGGGATTAAGAAATGAATAAAATTTCAACAGTTGCAGTCCTGTCTTTAGCAGTTTTGCTTACCGGCTGCGACAGCGAGCCTTCCTCTTCCGAGATTCAAAAAGCTATGCAGGAAAACATTGACCACACTAACCAGCAAGCCAGACAGCGGTTCGGTGAGAACAGCAAAGACATGCTCACGACTCTGAACAAAGCTGAGAAGGTTTCCTGTAAGGAGTCAGAGGCAAAAGGGACATACTTTTGCAAAGTGGATACTGATATAACCCTTCCAATGATGGGCGAGAAGCAAACCGTAGCTGAATTCAAATTCACGAAAAATAGTGGGAACTGGAAAATATCACCTTAACTGAATTCAATAATTAACAAGCTCATTTTCTACCGGAATTTAAAAGCACATATTTTATGCGCAAGTGTTAGCACCAGGGATCCATTCTAAAAAATAAAAAACCAGAAGCCTTTCAAAGGCCGGTCCGGTTTGTGTAGCGATTAGGTAATGAGTTACAATCAGACTATCGTAAGACAAATGAATGACGCTCATTATGAACAAAATGCAAATCGAATAAATGCTTGTAAAAGAAGGGCTTACACCAAAAGAAGTCTCTGTGATACGTCAGCATGCTGAGAAAGACGGTTATCCTTATCCCTGGCTCCTTTCACAGTTAAAGAAAAGATTCATAGTTGCAATGATATTAATTGCAATTCTTCTCGCAGGACTCATTTATACCATTCGCAGTGGTACACAAGAAAACCTTGTTTCGTATTCAATCATGCTTGTAGCAGGTTTCGTTATTCTATATGTATTCGTACCTTTGAAACCTGCATTTAAAGCTTACAGATTCATGAAAAAGCATGGTCACTCTTTGTAAGTATCAGAGATTGATTTTATGGCTGAAGCGTCATTATAGACTTCAATGAAAAGCTCTTTTCTGCTCATTTCCTTAATACCGCGAATGTAGTCGGTATTAAGAAAATAGTAGAGACGCCAGGCCTCGGGCTTTTGTATCAGACGCACAATGCCATAGAGGGACAGTGCAAGGTCCATTGAACTGTATGCTAACTACAAATAAACAAGTCATACTTTGGATAGGTGAGAACATTTAAACCCTGTTTTCTAGTTTAAAATAACTCTTAAAAATAGAATTAAACTACGGAGGATCGAATTATAGGAAAATGAGTAAAACCAATTTCTTGCACTCTGCAATTTACATCTCCCTTTTTGAAAAGCAATATAATTTTTTCTGGTCACCTACAGACTAGATGAGTTATGATCGGTCTAAACTTACACCTTTGTTGACCCTATGAACGCCTTTGAAATTGAACAAAAACTTGCAAAGAACGGTTTCAATGCCAAGGATATTGTTGCCTTAAGAAGGCAAGCCGAAAAAAGTGGAACGACTTACCCGGCTTTACTTAAAGAGCTTAGCATACGCTTTATTGCTTCCATGATCCTTGTAATCATTCTTGCTATTGTCTGGATATATACACTTATGTACAAGGACAACCTCGCTATCACCTCATACTCAATAACAATGCTAATCATAGCTCCAATTTTTTACATTTTTACACCGATGAAGTTAGGCTACAAATCATTCCGATATACAAGAAAAAAGTGACTTATTTTTTATTATCGTATATCGATTTGAGAGCGGAATAGTCGTTATATATTTCAACTCCTGATTCAAAACGGCTCATATCTTTAACACCCAGAAAAAAATCGGAGTTTATGTAGTAAAAAAGATGAAATGTTTCGGGTTTTCTTATCATCCTAAACATGCCGTAAGCAGAGAGAGCAAGATCCATACTACTGTAAGCAATTTCACCTGTTTTTTGATCGAAGCCTAAAAACTTAGCTGCTCCAATATAGCCGTCCTTTAAGAAACCCTGGGCGTCATTTTAGCTTGTTATTTATTTAGGGTGTCTATTAAAACTGACACCTTCATATTTTATTAATTATTAATAACATCTCTCAAATTATGATAATTAATCCAGTGATACAGTCTTCAACACACTTATGAGGCATTAAGAAAAATAAAGACTCACATATTAAGCCAGAATTTTAAAAAATTATGATTTTCTAAGGAACCTTGAAGAATGGTTCAATGGTAATCCAAAGCCAGATAAATAATGTGACTTAATACCATTATTTATAGCGGCAAGTTCAGAAATTTTAACGATCACCCCGACGACACGCCGAAGGCGTCATGCCATAGACCTGACGAAAACGATGGCTGAAGTGCGCCGAAGAGTGAAAACCACACTGCAAGGCAATATCGGTCAGCGTCAGATCGGGCCGCGCAAGTAACTTCCGCGCACGATCCATACGACGGCGCATGACAAACTGGTGCGGCGCTTCGCCCGTGGTGTGACGGAACATGCGGGCAAAGTGAAACTCACTCAATGCCGCTTCCTGCGACAGCATCGCCAGAGTTATAGACTGGTCGAGATGCGTTTCAATAAATTCCAGAACCCGCCGTAATACCACCGGAGCCAGTCCGCCGCGCACCTGGGGCAGTTGCCACTTTACTTCACTGTAGTGCTGCAACAGATGGGTCAGCAGCAATGTTGATGCGCTGCTCAATGTCAGCTGGCTGGCGGGCTGTTGCCAGTCGCTGCTCAGCAGAAAGTGTCGATAGAGCTGGGTAATGCGGTCATCAGTGGAAAAAACTTTCTCATGCAGATTTAACTGCGCCGGGCTGCGGTCCCAGACCTGTTCAGCTAGCTGTCGCAGCTGGTTCTCGCTGCAATAAAGATGTACAAAGGCGAGATCGGCACGCAGATCCCAGGTCGATTCCGTGCCTGCCGGCATCAGACAGAAGCGATCTGGTGCACCACCGTTACGCCAGCCGTGCGCTGTTTTATGCCAGGTATCGTAGCCACCCGCCACATAAAGGCTCAGCGTGTGATGATCGCTTAGATTGGTAACGCGATCGCCACTGTTAAACCAGGCCGCCAGCTGAATGCCGTTGTTAAGTTGCACCTGACCACGCAGTTGTGCTTTGTGGCGTTGCAGCATGTCAAAGGTCTGGTAACGACTCATAGGGGGTATCAATTCAGATAAACAGAGTGCCAGTTTACGGATTGCGCGGGACAGAGAACAGGTCACATTGGGACGGACGGCAAAAATGCGCAAGATTTTGCAAATCCTGCGCAATCCGCTGCAAGACCAGGGAGCGTTGCGGGTGCAGACTCGGCGTTTTGCAGTGGAGAATCGGGCAATGAACCTGTTTTTGTATCTCTCAGTCGTGCTGATCTGGGGCACGACCTGGATTGCGATTTATGCGCAACAGTCTGCAGGCATCAGCGCCGTAACTGTCGCTGTCTTCTGGCGCTTTTTGCTGGCCTCGCTGGTCATGTTATTGCTGCTTAAGCTGATAAAGCGTCTGCACAGGCTGACGCTGCAGGATCACCTTTTCTGTGTGCTGCAGGGCTGTTGCGTTTTTGGCTTCAACTTTGTCTGCTTCTATTACGCCTCTGGCTATATCAGCAGCGGACTGGAGTCGGTCATTTTCTCTATGGCTGTGATGTATAACGCCATTAACAGCTGGATATTTTTCCGTCAGCGCCCTTCTGCACGTCTGATTCCGGCGATAGTGCTCGGCATGGCAGGCATTGTTGCGTTGTTCTGGCACGATCTGCGCAGCACTCAGGCCTCGGCCGGCTTGATGTGGGGCATTGGGTTAAGTGCGCTGGGCACACTGGGATTTTCATTCGGCAATATGATCAGTCAGCGGCATCAGCGTCTGCAACGTGACGTGCTGACAACCAACAGTTACGGCATGTTATACGGTGCGCTGATCATGGCACTGGTCTCGCTGCTGCAGGGTGTTTCGCTGCAGCCGACATGGAATACACAGTGGTTTGGGGCATTGATCTATCTGGCTATCGTGGGATCGGTGATGGGATTCGGAACCTATTTTACACTGGTGGGACGTATCGGAGCCAGTCGGGCTTCCTATACAACCGTTCTGTTTCCGCTGGTGGCGCTGGCACTCTCTACCCGTTACGAAGGATATGAGTGGCATGCCAGCGCCATCCCTGGCCTTGTCATGATTTTGCTGGGCAATATCGTGATGTTTGCCCGTTGGCCGGCAAGTCGTCGCCGGGTAATCATCTGACGCGGAGGCGGGCTGAGGCCCGCGCCCGTATGGGCTTTACGCCCACGGCTGCTGAAGGAGTTTCTGTGGTTTATTGATCGCTTTACGCGCAATCCAGTAAAGCAGAACACGCTCATCGTCACTATCACGATCGGCCATCGACAGTAGTTTTAATGCCAGCGTCGATTTGGTCACAGGCTGCTGTTCTGTACTGAGTTCAATCACCGCCTGACCGATAATGCAGCAAACTTCATCCTCACTGGTGCTGGATTCATATGTCCGGTCTTTCATATTTCCTCCTGATAAGTGAACTGTTAGCCTGGCAAATAATCTGAAAACCTGCTCACAGAATCATCTTAATGAAACATTATCTTACGGCTAATTACGCTTACTTATTAAGTTGCCGCTTTGCTTACTTTTGACGCGACGTTGCCAACCCCTCCGATGCCATTCATACCGCCTGAATGGCATTTCATTCCCCAATCCGTTCCGTTCATGCCTTTACTGCTCACGCGCGCGAATCACTGCTTTATTCTGACCGCAGTTTCCAGATTCCCGGACGGGAGAGAAAATTATGAACCAGACTCAACAGGCTTCTTACCAGCGTGCTCGCTGGCTTACATTGTTCGGAACGGTAATCACTCAGTTCGCACTGGGGTCAGTCTACACATGGAGTTTGTTCAACGGCCAGCTGTCACAGAAGCTGGATGCGACGGTCAGTCAGGTCGCTTTTTCGTTTGGTCTGCTGAGCCTGGGGCTGGCTATTGCCTCCTCGCTGGCCGGTAAATTACAGGAACGTTTTGGCGTACGCCGCGTCACTATCGGGGCGGGTGTGCTGATGGCGCTGGGTTTCTGGCTTACCGCGCATGCTAATAATCTGATGATGCTCTATTTCAGCGCCGGACTGCTGGTTGGTCTGGCGGATGGCGCAAGTTACCTGATGACGCTCTCAAACTGCGTGAAGTGGTTTCCGGAGCGCAAAGGGATGATCTCTGCCTGTGCAATTGGCGCTTACGGTCTTGGCAGTCTGGGATTCAAATTTATCTGCGGGGCGCTGCTGGCGACGGTGGGTCTGGAGCAGACCTTTATGATCTGGGGCGTGCTCGCGATGTCGATGATTATCCTCGGTGCACTGCTGATGCGTGAAGCCCCCCTTCAGGATGCCGGGAGCAGCACGAATGGTCAGCAACATGCGCGGGATTACACGCTGGCACAGTCGGTGCGTCTGCCTCAGTACTGGATGCTGGCGCTGATGTTCCTGACAGCCTGCATGAGCGGTCTCTATGTGATAGGCGTTGCTAAAGATATCGGCGAAGGGCTGGTGCATCTGACTACGCAGACCGCTGCCAGTGCCGTAACGGTGATCGCGATTGCCAACCTGAGTGGCCGCCTGGTGCTGGGTATACTGTCTGACAAAATGATGCGCATCCGGGTTATTTCACTGGCGCAAATCGTGTCGCTGATCGGGATGAGCGTGCTGCTGTTTACCCGGATGAATGAGATCACCTTCTTCCTGTCACTCGCCTGTGTAGCCTTCAGCTTTGGCGGTACCATCACGGTATTCCCGTCGCTGGTCAGTGACTTTTTCGGCCTCAACAACCTGACAAAAAACTATGGTCTGCTCTATCTCGGATTTGGTATCGGTAGCGTGCTGGGCTCACTGGTCGCCTCGCTGTTTGGCGGGTTCACCGTCACCTTCAGCCTGATTATGACGCTGCTGGTCATCTCCCTGTTCCTGTCACTCACCATCCGCTTACCACAGAGTTCTGTTACAGCAACACCTGTATTGCAACGTCATTAACCATCACGACGGGCCGCGCCAGAGCGGCCCGTTCACGTTTAGCCGCGGAATCGCGGCTCTGCCACGCCCGCCACAGAGACGTCCACCGCAAAGATATCGCCTGACTGCGGATAGCGCGCCAGCTCCTCTTCGGTGCGATCTTCCCGTGAACTGGTAATAAACAGCGTTTTAAGATCGGCGCCACCAAAGGCCACCATGGTTGGCCACTTCACCGGCAGCAGGATCTCATCGACGATTTCGCTGCTCTGGGGATCGATGCGTACTACGCGTCCGCCATCAAACTGTGCGGACCAGTAAAATCCTTCGCTATCCACTGCGGCACCATCCGGCAATCCCCCTTTCGCGTCGAAACGGCGGAACAGGGTGCGTTCGCCCGGTTCGCCCTGCGCGTTTAATGGATAGCGATAGAGCGCTTCATTCGGCGTGTCACTGTGGTACATCCAGCGCCGGTCGGGAGAAAAGGCCAGCCCGTTGGAAATTTTAATGTCGCGCGCTATGACCTCCAGCTTCAGGTCAGGCGTCACACGGCACAGCAGCCCGCCATTTTTGTCCTGCGGTTCCCACAGGCTGCCGCACCAGAAATTCCCCCAGGGATCGACACGGCCATCATTAAATCGGCTCTGCGCAGCCACACCGGGATTCTCTGCGATCTTTTTCTCTGGCTTACCCTGCGCATCCAGCAGCCAGACACCGCCACGCAATGCAGCTATCAGACCGCCCTGCTCACGCAGACCGATACATCCCACCTCTTCCGCCTGCGGGAAGGTTTGCAGTTCACCGCTGACCGGATCAAAACGGTGAATGGCGGGTGCCAGAATATCGACACAGTACAGCACCTGTTCTTCCACTGACCAGAGCGGGCATTCGCCCAGTTCAGCCTGTAAAGCCAGAATATTTTTAACGTCATGCGCCATGTTTCTCTCCCATTGAACTGACATGCTAATAATGTAGTTGTAAAAACTTTCAAATGAGAATTATTTTCGCTTGATTTTGAGACTATTCTCTTTGATAGTATTTACTATTCAGTTCATTCTTATTTCTTTATTATTCTCCGCTGCAAAGCGCAGCACTCTGAAATATTCGGTCATACCTTCTTAAATAACTCTACAAAGCCTGCATCTTCACTCCACTTTTCCAGCGTAGTGTCATAGTCATTGGAAAAGAGGAGAAGCTTCCGATGAAGAGATTAATTAAAGTCGCTTCGGTGGTTGCGCTGATGACCTTATTAAGTGGTTGTATCATCAGCCCCAGACACGACAATGGCTGGCACCGCGGGGGTGGCGGCGGATATCATGGAGGCTACTATGGAGGTTATCACGGTGGGTATCATGGCGGTCACCATCACCGCTAACGGGCAAAGATGTCACACAGCATAAAATAAAAGCATTAAACTTTAAGGGCGGGATAATTATCCCGCCCGCTTTATTTAGCTTTTCACAGCATAATTACACTGGAACCACGCTTTCTGCAGCCCCGGAATATGACTCTCCTGCGCAGGTAACGCCTCGACTTTATCAAAGCCTTTATTACTGCAGTAATTCGCCAGATCAATATTCATTGCATCACGATTGACCTTTACCGGGTCAAAACGGTACTGCACGGTATTTGAGCCTGGATCTTCATCTACACGTTCAAATGCCCCGGGTTTGCTGGCAGTACATCCACTCAGCAAAATCAGCGCCAGTGCGCTGGTAATTAGTTTTTTCATTTAGTTATCCTCACGTTGCCGCGCAGTTTATGACGCAGCATGCCGCGCATCCATAGGATTAATGCGCGAAAAATCAAAACTTGAGAAGCTTTTACCGATTAATGTAATACGATTAAACGGCTAGCACTATCATACGCGGCGTGACAAGATGCATTCAGACAAAACGAAGACTGCACCACACCAGGAAATGCCAAAAATAAAAATCTGTTCCTCTCTTCCCTGCCCGCGCTTAGCGGGCTTTTTTTCGCCCGCCATTCCGCTGCTCCGCTGCCGCTTACTGGCCAGTCAGCGCAATCATTCTACGTAACAGGTTAGCGGTGCGCTTGTCAGGTAATGCCAGAATCGCACTGTAGAGGTCAATCGACATGGCACATAGCGAAGAGCGATCAACCGCCGTGTCGGCAGGCATATTCAGCTGCTGCAGCTTGTCGCCCCACTTCAGCGAGAGCCGGGCGACGATCTTTTGCAGATCATCCTGGGCCTGCATCTTATCCAGTGGCTGTTCAGGTGGAGGACTGTTGAGCAGCAGCAGCTCCATGGCATCCGCCTCTTTGCGATTCAGCGACGGTGGCAGCGTGGTCTGCAAATTGATGCCACCACTCACCTGCGGATAGAGATAACGGAAGCAGAGGCCCGGATCGATCTGGTTCAGCGCCCGCATCTCTTCAACCGAGACGCTGATATAGTTAACCACCGCTGCATCCGTTCCACGCATCAGTCGCTGATTAATAACCTCAATCAGCCAGCCACGCAGCTCGCCCGTTGCTTTATCTGCTGGTTCCCCCTCGCGGATTCGACGGGTCAACTCCTGGGTCAGCAATAGCCATAACGACGGCTCCTGAGTCTGCAGCACCCGATAGCCTGGCTTCTTTGCCAGTTGATTCACCGCCTGCTCACGCTGAGTCGCCTGTACCTGATGCGGCGCGACCCAGCTGAACCAGAGCAGATTCGCCAGTATCAGTGGCAGCAGAAAGAGGATCAGCCCCTGCCACAAACGCAGCCGGGTAGTTTTGATCAGCACAATAACGATCATCGCCAGCAGCGCAAACGCGGCCAGCGTAATAAAAAGCAGAGAATTCATACTGCCGGGTTAATCCTTGCGTACATCGATTAGCACAGGACAGTGAGCACGTTCGATAACCGATGCGCTGACGGAGCCTTTTAGTAGCCGATTAAAAGAGGAGAGATGGCGGCGTCCCATGATAATCATGCTGGCCTTAAGCTGCTGCGACTGCGCAACGATGGTATCTGCCGCATCACCGGCCAGAATCATGCCACGTGCATTAATGCCCGCACGCAGTAACGGTGCCAGTGCATGGCGCACCACCATTTCCGCCGTATTCTGCTCATCCTGCGCCGCCACAAAATCGGCCGGGTCTTCACCCGCGTCGATTTCCATCGGCTGGTTACAGGAGGAGTAGGCAGGATCGACACAGCAGAGCACGACCACATCGGCACGATGCGCCAGCGCTTCTTCAATGGTTAAGGCAACCACTTTCTCCGCGACCGGAGAGTGATCAATGGCCATCAGCAGGGTTTTCATCAGATGCTTATCCTTCTATCGCGGCGACTTTGCCAATTTCACGCATCAGCGCCTCTTTGCACTTCAGCATCTCGTCACGAAAACGGGCTTCGTGTCGCAGAAAACGAGCAGAGGGCACCAGTAAAGAGACAGAAAAGCGACCAAACAGCGTATCCAGCGCAAACGCCATGGTAGAGATACCTTCCAGCGTTTCACCGCGATCCACGGCGATACCGGTTTCGCGCACTTCCCTGATAAGTTGCAGCAACTGCGGCAGTGTTTTCACCGTCATATCGGTTAACTCCTGCCAGGCGTCGCCGACGATCGTCCGCACATCTTTTTCACACTCCAGCGCCAGCAGCGCCCGCCCACCGGAGGTGCTGTAGAGCGGCAGATTGAGCCCCATATGCGGAACCACCCGAAGCTCACGCGACGCCACCACATGGTGGATAATCGCCAGCTGGCTGCCGCTGGCGCGCGCCAGCGAGACAGTTTCATTGGTGTCGGAAGAGAGTTTTTCCAGCAGCGGACTGACGAGATCGACCACGTCGGTGTGGACGCTGGAGATCAGTTTTAACAGCGCCGGCCCCAGACGCAGTCCGCCCGCCCCGCTGCTGCGCACCAGCTCTGCACTGTCGAGCGCGGCAACAATACGCTGCACCGTTGAGCGCGGCAGTTCGACCGCCTGAGCGATCTCACCGAGGCTCATGCCGCCGGGCTGTTCGCCCAGCGCATTAAGAATTTTTGCCGCACGGGCGATGACCTGTATACCGCCCGTTTTATCCTCCTCGCGGCTGGAGGGTTGATGTGCCATAGCGTCGTCCTGTTTGAGCTACCTTACTGTAGCGCGAATGCCGCACTTTTTACAGCCTGTACCACATTGCAATACAGCATACCGGGATGTAATATTACACCCTGTATCACATCGCAGTACACTGCACCATAATAACGAGATCGCCTGCAATGAACGCTAAGCCAGCCGCCGCGCCGGCCCCTCATCCTTTTACACTGCGACTGGCTCTCGGCCTGGTCGGCGTGCTCATTGCTGCGCTGACTTCCGGGTTGAACGATCGCGTCAGTGATATCGCGCTGGCCGATATCCGTGCCGCGATCGGCATCGGTTTCGATCAGGGTAGCTGGATCATTTCTGGCTATCAGGCAGCAGAAGTGGCCGCCATGATGATAGCGCCCTGGTTCGCCGTCACCCTGTCGCTGCGGCGTTTTACGCTCGGCGTGTCGGCGGGATTTATGCTGACCGGCATTCTGCTGCCGCTGGTACCTGATCCGACACTGTTTATCAGCCTGCGCGTGCTGCAGGGCCTGTTTGGTGGCGCGCTGCCGCCGATGCTGATGACCGTCGCCCTGCGCTTTCTGCCGCCGCCCTTTAAACTGTTTGGCCTGGCGGGCTATGCCCTGACCGCAACATTTGGCCCTAATATGGCCGCTTCGCTGGCCTCGTTGTGGACCGACCATGTCAGCTGGATGATGGTGTTCTGGCAGGTAGTGCCCGGCATGCTGATTGCCATGGCGCTGATCAGCTGGGGAATACCGCAGGACCCGCTGCGTCCGGAACGCTTTCAGCAGATCGATCTGTTTGGCATGGTGACCGGCTGCAGTGCTGTCGCGCTGCTGGTTCTGGTGCTGACCCAGGGTGAGCGCCTCGACTGGCTGGAGTCGCCACTGATCGCCGGTATGCTGCTTGCCGCGCTGCCGCTGATGCTGGTTTTCCTGATCAATGAGTGGTTTCACCCGCTGCCGCTGTTTAAATTGCAGATGCTGCGGCGACCTAATCTGGCGCACGGCTTGCTGGGTCTGGCCTGCGTGCTCATCCTGGGGCTTTCAGGTTCTGCGCTGCCATCGGCCTATTTTGCTCAGGTCAGCGGCTTCCGCACCCTTGAGTTTGCCCCGCTGGCACTGACGGTGGGCCTGCCGCAACTGCTGATCGCGCCGCTGATTGCGGCCCTGCTGAATATCCGCTGGATCGACTGCCGCTGGATGCTGACGGCGGGCGCTGGCCTGCTGGTGACCTCCTGCATGCTGGGCACGCAGATCACCAGTGACTGGGCGCGACAGAATTTCTGGCTGCTGCAGGTCCTGCAGGCGTTCGGACAACCGATGATCATTTTGCCGATACTGATGAGCGCCACCAGCGTTGTGGCCCCACCAGAAGGCCCGTTTGCCTCGGCGATGTTTAATACGGTGCGCGGCTTCTCCAGCATCGCCGCCTCCACGCTGGTTGAGGTATTCCTCTCCCATCGTGAGCAGTTTCATTCCAGTGTTCTGATTAATCAGGCCACCAGCCGCAGCTGGCTGATGACCGCGCCGACAGCCGATCAGGCCAGCCGCAGTTTGCCGCTATTGCCGGATGGCAGCATCAGCGCCAGCGATAATCTCAGCGGATTCGCCACGCTGGTCCGGCATCAGGCCACGGTGCTAAGTCTGAGCGATAGCTGGCTGATGCTGACCGGCTTTGCCGCCTGCCTGTTATTGCTTACCGCCATCCTGCCAAAACGGGTCTGGCCGCCTCAAACTTTGATTCAAAACCCCTCCCGGAATAACTGAATATGCGTGCTTTCGAAATGAGAAGAACCCTGCTGCTAAGTCTGCTGCTGTTGGTGTTACTGGCCATCGCCTTTGTCGTCTGGTCAATGATGACCGGCAATGATCACCGCACCAACGACGCTTACGTTAATGCGGACTACACCCTGGTGGCGCCGAAAGTCTCCGGCTATATCAGCAATGTGCAGGTGCAGGATAATCAGCAGGTCAAAGCGGGCCAGCTGCTGGCAACGCTGGACGATCGTGACTATCGTGTGGCGCTGGAGAGTGCCGAGGCTGATTTGCAGGTGAGTCAGGCGAAACTGCTGAGCAGCCAGGCACAGCTTGATCAGCAGCAGTCGGTGATTGATCAGCAGAAAGCCAGCGTCGCGGCCAGTCAGGCTTCCGCGCAGTATGCCGGTCAGAGCGCCGATCGCTACAATCGCCTCTATAAAAGCGGCACCGTGGCAGCTGATGATCAGCAGAAATCCAGCGCTAACCAGCGCTCGGCACTGGCAGCCGTGCATCAGAGTCAGGCTGCGCTGGCGTCGGCAGTGAAACAGGTCGGCGTGTTACAGGCTGCGGTGCGTTCAGCGGAAGCGGATGTCGCAGCGGCGAAGGCCAGCGTCGATCAGGCCAGGCTGAATCTCTCCTACACGCGGATTACGGCTCCCGTTGATGGCATGGTCGGTCAGCGCTCGGTGCGGATCGGCGCCTATGTTTCAGCCGGAACCCGTCTGCTGGCCGTGGTGCCCCTGCAGCAAACCTACATTACGGCTAACTACCTTGAGACGCAGTTAAGCGATGTGCGTCCAGGCCAGCGGGTGCGAATCAGTGTAGATGCCCTGCCGGGCGAGACCTTTACCGGCCATGTGGATAGCATCGCACCGGCCACCGGCGCAACTTTTTCGGCGATCGCTCCCGATAACGCCACCGGCAACTACACTAAAGTCGTTCAACGTCTGCCGGTCAAAATTGTGCTGGATGGTGACCAACAGCATCTGGCTCAATTACGTGTCGGCATGTCGGCGATCCCCGAAATTGAGGTGCCATAAAATTGTGAGCAATATCTCAGAACGGACCTATTTCATTTGGGCGGGATTACGCGTAAATTAGCGCCTGATCCTGTTCTGAGAGTTATTCAGATCGACCCGAAAGAGAGCAGACCATTACTGAAATGGCGATCTCTTTTCCACATGTGTTCGCGTTGCACTGGTTTGGGATCGCCATCATCGTAACCGCTCAGAGGAGTTGCTTTGTGAAATATGCCTTGATGGGAATATCTTTTTTCGCGTTACTTTGGTTCGGCACGTTTGTCCTGCTGCTGAAGTAATGGCGTGACAGTGCCGCCACGGGGCGACTATTGCGTCGCCCCTGCTGGCTGTCAGCTCTCTTCTTCTGTTTTCATGCTACCCGGCAATACGCCATCGGCACGAAACATCGCTTTAATTCCCCGTACCGCCTGACGAATACGATCACTGTTTTCAATCAGCGCAAATCGTACGTGCGTGTCGCCGTAGTCACCAAACCCGATACCGGGTGAGACACAGACTTTCGCCTCCTGCAGCATATGTTTGGCAAACTCCAGCGAACCCAGATGCGCATAATGGTCAGGGATTTTTGCCCAGACGTACATCGAGGCTTTCGGGTTATCCACCATCCAGCCCGCTTCATGCAATCCTTTGACCAGCACATCACGGCGGCGTTTGTACTGCTCAGCGATGTCGCGCACGCACTGCTGATCCCCTTCCAGCGCCGCAATTGCTGCCACCTGCAGCGGCGTAAAGGTGCCGTAGTCATGGTAACTTTTGATTCGCGCCAGCGCGGCGACCAGTTCTTTATTGCCCACCATGAAACCGATGCGCCAGCCCGCCATGTTGTAGCTTTTTGACAGGGTGAAGAATTCTACGGCGACATCTCGTGCGCCCGGCACCTGCATAATCGACGGCGCTTTCCAGCCGTCGTAGACGATGTCGGCATAGGCCAGATCGTGGATAACCAGTACGTTGTACTGCTTCGCCAGCGCTATCACCCGCTCGAAAAAGTCGAGCTCCACGCACTGTGCGGTGGGGTTGGACGGGAAGCCAAGGATCATCATTTTTGGCTTGGGGTAGCTCTCCCGGATGGCGCGTTCCAGCTCATTGAAGAAATCGACACCCGCCACCAGCGGCACCGAACGCACCTGCGCACCGGCAATCACCGCACCGTAGATATGAATCGGATAGCTGGGATTGGGCACCAGCACGGTATCACCATGATCCAGCGTCGCCAGCATCAGGTGCGCCAGCCCCTCTTTGGAACCGATGGTAACAATCGCCTCAGATTCGGGATCGATCTCGACCTGGTAGCGATCGGCGTACCAGCGCGAGATCGCTCTGCGCAGACGCGGAATGCCGCGCGAGGTGGAATAACCGTGGGTATCGTCACGCTGCGCCACCTGACATAACTTTTCGACGATATGAGGCGGAGTCGGGCCATCAGGGTTGCCCATTGAAAAGTCGATGATATCTTCGCCGCGCCGACGCGCAGCCATCTTCAGTTCAGCGGTGATGTTGAAAACGTAAGGGGGTAAACGTTCAATACGCGAGAAACGACGGGGGGTGCTGTTATCAGCCATGATGTCCTCTGGATTACGTAAGCGCCCGGACCGTCCGAGCGACGCGGGTCACTGCGGTGACCCGTTACGAACATAACGTGGAGAGGATCATTTTGTCGAGGGTGGCGGAAAATATTTTTATTTTTGCGGATTCAGCCGCCCCAGCAGCCAATCGTTCACCCAGCGGCCGTTCAGCAGATAATTATCCCGCAGCGTGCCCTCCAGCTGGAAACCGTTTTTCTCCAGAATACGGCGTGACGCCCAGTTACCTTCAATCACCATCGCCTTGAGTTTGTGGAAATCTGCTTCCAGCAAAAACTTACACAGCGCCGCCAGCGCTTCGCTGCCATAGCCCTGACCGCAGTAGCGATGCAGCAGCATGTAACCCACTTCCGCCTGACGATGTGGATCCCATTCGGGGCTGCAGCCAAACAGGCCAATCGGCTCACCGTTGTCGCGACGTCGTGCCACCAGGCAGAGCATATGGAAACTGCCAGGGTGCCAGACGCGTGGTGAAGCGCTGACGGATATCCGCTTCATCGGGAATTTCGCTCACCCAGGTCATGGTGTCGCGATCTTCATGAACGGCACGAAACAGTTGCCAGTCTTCTGGCTGTAATTTACTCAGGGTTAATCTGGCGGTGACAAGTTGCATCTGCTGCTCCCGATGGGCGCGGTTTTCCAGCAGTCGCTGGCGCGCGTCATCGCGCAACATAGCAAAACGGCATCACAGCGACCAGTGTTCGCAGGCTGAAAAACTGTTCCCCTTTATTGCACTCAACTTTTCCCCTTTTTGCGGATTGGCCGTAAAAATTGATCTGAAACACGAACTCCCGGCGTGATTGTTCGGGACGCTAGCGGTTCGCGATCACATTTTTTATCATAGAGGCACTTTCCCTTGCCGACGAGTCGCCTGTGTCCTCTCACTTCACGATGTTACTGGCAGTATTTGACCGCGCCGCCCTGATGTTGATCTGCCTGTTCTTCCTGACGCGCACCCGTCCGTTTCGTCAGCTGCTGCAAAAAGATGAACATACCCGCGCAGAGAAAGTTGCGGTGACGGCCATCTTTTCCCTGTTTGCGCTGTTCAGTACCTGGTCGGGCGTCAATGTCGACGGCTCACTGCTGAATGTGCGGGTGATCGCCGTAATGGCGGGTGGGATTCTGTTTGGTCCATGGGTCGGCATCGTCACCGGTGTGATTGCGGGCCTGCACCGTTTTCTGATCGATATTCACGGCGTCACCTCCGTGCCCTGCCTGATTACCAGCATCATTGCCGGTGTCGTCGCGGGCGGGATTAATCGCCGGGTGCTGAAAGAGCATCGCTGGCGCGCCGGTATCGTCGGCGGCATGCTGTGTGAAGCCCTGACAATGTTGCTGATCGTTCTGTGGGCGCGCCCTACCTCACTCGGACTGGCGATTGTGTCGGAGATTGCCCTGCCGATGATCCTCGGTGCGTCCAGCATCGGCATCATTGTGTTGCTGGTACAGAGTGTCGAGGGAGAGAAAGAGGCGATTGCCGCCCGTCAGGCCAAACTGGCGCTGGAAATAGCCAACAAAACCCTGCCGCTGTTTCGTCAGGTAAACAGCGACTCGCTGCGTAACATCTGTGACATTATCCGGCGAGAGATCAAAGCCGATGCGGTGGCGATGACCGATAAAAAGCAGATTCTGGCCTACGTCGGCTATGGCGAACATAACTATAAGCATGGGGATGATGGCATCAGCCCCACCACGGCGCAGTCGATCGCCAGCGGCAAAATTATTATTAAGAACAACGATGAAGCGCACCGCACCAAAGATATCCATTCGATGATCGTCATTCCACTGTGGGAAAAGGGCAAAGTCACCGGCACGCTGAAAATCTACTATCGCCGTGCGCACCGTATTACCGGCTCGCTGAAGGAGATGGCGATCGGCCTGTCACAAATCATCTCAACTCAGCTTGAAGTGTCGCGAGCTGAGCAACTGCGCGAGATGGCCAATAAAGCGGAACTGCGTGCGCTACAAAGTAAAATAAATCCCCATTTTCTGTTCAACGCACTGAATGCTATCTCCTCTTCTATCCGACTCAATCCCGATACTGCCCGCCAACTGGTGATCAACCTGTCACGCTACCTGCGCTATAACCTGGAATTGAATGACGATGAGCTGATCGACATCCGCAAAGAGCTCTGGCAGGTGAAAGATTACATCGCCATCGAGCAGGCTCGGTTTGGCGATAAACTGACGATGATTTATGACGTCGATGAAGATCTGCATTTTCTGCTGCCGAGTCTGCTGATCCAGCCCCTGGTGGAGAACGCCATCGTGCATGGCATCCAGCCCTGTAAAGGCAAAGGCGTGGTAACGTTGAGCGTCCGGGATCTGGGCGATCGGGTGCGGGTTTCAGTGCGGGATACCGGACAGGGCATCAGTGACGAAGTGATGGAGCGGGTAGCGCGCAACGAGATGCCCGGTAATAAAATCGGCCTGCTGAATGTGCATCATCGGGTAAAACTTCTGTCGGGTCAGGGACTGAACATCGTGAGGCATCAGCCGGGCACCGAGATTTCCTTTACGCTGAGTAAGAATGGCCAGCGCCTGGCGGAGAATTTGTTATGAAAGCCATTATTGTGGAAGATGAATTCCTGGCGCAGCAGGAACTGAGCTGGATGATTCAGCATCACAGTAAAATCAAGATTGAAGCCTGCTTTGACGATGGCCTGGACGTGTTGAAGTATCTGCAACAGCATCGGGTTGATGTGATTTTCCTCGACATCAATATCCCCTCGCTGGATGGCATGCTGCTGGCACAGAATATCCATCAGTTTACCCACAAGCCGCTGATTGTCTTTATTACCGCGTGGAAAGAGCATGCGGTCGAGGCATTTGAGCTGGAGGCGTTTGACTACATTCTCAAGCCCTATCAGGAGTCGCGGATTGTCACCATGCTAAACAAGCTGGAAGCCACCGCACAGGCACAGCAGGCAGTGAGTCATCTCAGTGCCACGCCTGCGCCGCAGACGGTCAACCTGATCAAAGATGAGCGCATTATCGTCACTGACGTGAATGATATTTACTATGTTGAGGCGCATGAGAAGCTGACGTTTGTGTATACCCGGCGAGAATCCTACGTGATGTCGATGAATATCACCGAGTTCTGTTCACGCCTGCCGGAGCAGCAGTTCTTCCGCTGTCACCGCTCTTATTGCGTCAGCCTCAGCAAGATTCGTGAAATCGAGCCGTGGTTTAACAACACCTATCTGCTTAAGCTGCGCGATCTGGAGTTTCAGGTGCCGGTCAGCCGCAGTAAGGTGAAGCAGTTCAGACAGCTGATGCGTCTGTAGCTTCGGACAGTTACGGAACGATTCAGGCATGGAAGTGGCTTTCAGGGAAATAGCAGGAGAAGTCAGGCGGTGATTTCCCGAGCCTGGCCGGCTAAAGCCGCCAGGCCGGGAAAATCGATCGCGCACAGCGTGTCAGCGAGCGAGGTGAAGCAGAATCAGATTTCGCGACCCAGCGTCTGGCGCAGATGCGCACCCGCGCCCAGCAGGCCTGGCTGATCGTGCGTAATCATATAGACCGGGATACTGGCGACATAGTCGCGGAAGCGCCCTTTATCTTCAAAGGCCGCACGGAAACCGGACGCCTTAAAGAATTCCAGGAAGCGTGGCACGATGCCACCCGCAATGTAGACGCCACCAAAGGTACCCAGATTCAGCGCCAGATTACCGCCGAAGCGGCCCATGATGACGCAGAACATCGACAACGCACGACGGCAGTCGGTGCAGCTGTCATCCAGCGCACGCTGGCTGACATCTTTCGGCTTAAGGTTTTCCGGCACGCGATTGTCCACTTTCACAATCGCACGATAAAGGTTAACCAGACCGGCACCCGACAGCACACGTTCAGCTGAAACATGGCCCAGCTCTTCACGTAGAACTTCCAGGATCTGATCTTCTTCTTCGCTGTTGGCCGCGAAATCGACATGACCACCCTCGCCCGGCAGGCTGACCCAGCGCTTGTCCACATGCACCAGATGGCTTACGCCTAATCCGGTACCGGCACCGTAAATTGCGATAGGCTTATCTTTAACCGGCTCTGTGCCGCCAAACTGAATCACGTTTTCAGCGGTCAGCATTGGAATCGCCATGGATACCGCGGTGAAGTCGTTAATGATTTCCAGGTGTTCAAAACCGATGTTCTCTTTGAGCTTGCGCGTTGAAAACGCCCAGTCATGGTTGGTCATTTCAACCCAGTCATCGGTAATCGGGCAGGCGATAGCAATACAGCCATCTTTAACGTCCTGCTGTTGTTCATCAAGATAGTGGCGGATGACGGCTTCGAGGCTGTCGTATTCTGATGTTGAGAATGTTTTGGCCTGGGTGATGCTGCCGCTTTCCACCTCACACAGGGCGAGGCGCGCGTTAGTACCGCCGACATCGCCGACCAAGGCATAGGTTGTCATTCTTCTGTTGCTCCGCTTGGGGTCTTAAGAGTTGGAGGACACTATAAATTTCTGCCCATAAAACAACAACGCTCACCGGTGCGATTGGTGAGCGTCTTACTCAGTTGTGCTACAGCCTAACCGCGTTAGTCCACCCTGCACAGCGGCAACTATCTGAATCTTAGCCACCGTTGCGTTGATTCAGGCAGGCGGTGACTTTTCTTAGCAGTGGTGGCAAATCTTCTTTCGGCATAACTACCTCAACCAGCGACAGCCATTGAGGTGCTGAAAGTCGCGCCATCACCTCGTCTAACTGCACGGCTTCACTAATGCGCCAGCTCTGCGCCTGGCCCTGCAGGCTAAGAGCGTGCGGTAAAGCCGTCCAGTTCCACGGGGCAATATCATTGTAACGTTGTGTTGCGCCATGAATCGCCCGTTCGACGGTATAGCCTTCATTATTCAGCAAAAAGATTATTAGTCGCTGCCGATCGCGCAGCATCGAACCCAGTTCCTGAATCGTCAGCTGCGCGGAACCATCTCCGATGATCAGGATAACCCGACGCTCAGGGTCAGCAGTCTGCGCGCCAAACGCTGCCGGAAGAGTATAGCCGATTGATCCCCATAATGGCTGGACCACCAGCTGTGCCTGCGAGGGCAGCCGCAACGCAGCGGCACCAAAAGCCGCCGTCCCCTGCTCGGCCAGAATCAGGTCGCCGGGTTGCAGGAATGTCTGCATCGCCTGCCAGAAGGCGTGCTGGCTGATCACCGCCGTGGGTTCTGCTGGCTGCGCGGTGGGCATCGCGGCGGAAGGCTGCCATTTCCGGCCATAGCATTCAAACAGCGGCTGCAGTTCACTGAGCGCATCCGCCATAGACAACGGCGCAAAATTTTCACCGCCTGCGCTGGCACTGAAGGGCTGCAGATCGATTAATCGTTCAGGATCGAACTGCTGCGTGAAGCCTGCGGTAATCGTGTCGGTGAAACGCACTCCTACGCAGATCGCCACATCCACCTGCTCGATCTGTTCGCACACCTGTCCTGCACTGGCCTCACCGGCATAGGTTCCGACGTAACCCGGCTGCTGCTCATCCAGTACCCCTTTGCCCATCAGCAGACTGGCGCAGGGAATCGCGCTCTGTTCGCGCAGCGCGGCCAGAGCGGACTGCTGCTGCCAGCGCAACGCCAGAAAGTCTGCCAGCAGTGAAACGCGCTGTGCCGATGCCAGTAAACGGTCTGCCGCTGCCCTGAAAGCCCGGCGCGCGTCAGCCGAAGAGGGTTGATGAGTGTTCAGCGGCTGCGCAGGTGGCTGTACCTCTATAGCCGCCACGTCGACGGCCAGTGAGAGATAGCCGGGACGACGGGCCTGCAGCGCACTGATGATCACCCGATCAATCTCGGCGGTGGCGTGGTCGGCAGTAAGCTGTGCTGTTGCGGCACTGACCTCTGCGGCCATGCGAATGAAATGCTGGAAATCGCCATCACCCAGCGAATGATGTACACAGTCACCTTTCAACTGCGCCTGCGTCGCGGGTGCGCCGACGATATGAATCACTGGCAGATACTCGGCATAACTGCCCGCGATGCCATTAATCGCGCTAAGCTCGCCAACGCCAAACGTGGTTAATAGCGCTCCAACGCCGTTGCAGCGCGCATAACCGTCCGCCGCATAGGCTGCGTTGAGTTCATTGGCACAGCCAACCCAGCTGATTTCCGGATGGTCGATGACCCGATCAAGAAACTGCAGATTATAGTCGCCCGGCACGCCAAACAGATGCCTGACACCAATTTCCTGCAGACGGGTCAGCAGGTAATCTCCAACAGTAAACGTGGACATTGCGCATTCCTTTCAGGGAAGAGTCGGGTTAAGTATCTGACAGAGGGTGAAATTAGCGAGGAAAGTGGCTATTTTTGCCAGCCACAAAGCCTGGAAAGTCGGCGTTACGCTGGCGCAATATTCTGTAAAAATGCGAACTGCTGCGCGCTGTCACTGAGTGTAACCGTATACACTGATAGACTTTTGGCACATATCCCCGTTTTTACTCAGGAGCGCTGAATGTCCTTTTTACCCAATCCCGATCGCTATCAACAGATGGAATATCGTCGCAGCGGCCGCAGCGGCATCAAACTGCCCGCCATTTCGCTGGGACTGTGGCACAACTTTGGTGACAGCACCCGGGTTGATAACAGCCGTGAACTGCTGCGTCATGCGTTTGATCTTGGCATCACACATTTCGACTTAGCGAATAACTACGGCCCACCTCCTGGCTCAGCGGAAGAAAATTTCGGGCGTATTCTGCGGGAAGATTTTCGTGCCCATCGTGATGAGCTGATTATCTCCACCAAAGTAGGCTACACCATGTGGCAGGGACCTTATGGGGATTGGGGTTCGCGTAAGTATCTGGTTGCCAGCCTGGATCAGAGCCTGAAGCGTATGGGACTGGAGTATGTGGATATTTTCTATCATCACCGTCCCGATCCGGAAACCCCGCTGGAAGAGACGATGCGCGCGCTGGATCATGTCGTGCGCCAGGGCAAAGCACTTTATGCGGCCCTCTCTAACTATCCAGCTGACCTTGCTGCCCAGGCGATCGCTATCCTGCGCGATCTCGGCACCCCTTGTCTGATCCACCAGCCGCGTTATTCAATGTTTGAACGCACGCCAGAGCAGGGATTGATTCAGACGCTGGGCGATGCGGGTGTTGGCTGTATCGCTTTCTCTCCACTGGCGGGCGGCGTGCTCACCGATCGCTATCTGCAGGGTATCCCGGAAGATTCGCGTGCAGCCAGCGGCAGCAAGTTTCTCAGTGAGAGCCAGCTTACCGAAGAGAAGATGGAGAAGGTCCGCAAGCTGAATGTGATTGCGCAGCAGCGCGAACAGAAGCTGGCGCAGATGGCGCTGGCGTGGGTACTGCGCGATGATCGCGTCACCTCGGTGCTTATTGGTGCCAGTAAAACGGCCCAGATAGACGACGCAGTGGCAATGCTCGCCCGTCGTGAGTTCAGCGACACCGAATTAGCAGCCATTGACGCGGCTCTGATGTAACGGTTCACCGCCCGACGCAGGTCGGGCGTTTTTTTCGCCAGAATAGTCTCAATCCCCCCTTTCTCCCCAATTTCCTCACAATCTTCCGACACAATGATGCGGTAACAACAGCATTACGCAGGCATAATCACTGCGCCGCAACAGCATCAGCCTGTTGATGAGGAGAATATAATGAAAAGAGCTCTTATTTTTGCTGCCCTGCTGGCTCTGTTGTCGCCGCTGGCATATCACACAGCCGAGGCCTCCAGCGCCTCAATTTCTCTGGCCCCTGGCGTCACCCTGAATCTGGGCGATCGCGATAATCGTGGTTATTACTGGGATGGCGGTCGCTGGCGTGAACCACGCTGGTGGAATGACCGCTATTCATACAACGAACGCCGCTGGTGGCGACACGAAGAGTGGCGTCGTCAGCAGCAGTGGGAGCGTGAACGCCGCTGGCATGAGCGCGACCGCGAGCGCCGCTGGGAACATCAGTATCGCCGCGATCGCGATCGTGGCTGGGATCATCATGACCGTCGAGGTCCAGACCATCGCGGTCCAGACCATCACGGACACGATCGCCATTAATAAAAACGCCCGGCAGAACCGGGCGTTTCAGGTTTCACAGATCGCTACAGCCCCAGCGCTTCACCTACCAGCAGATAAAGATTCAGCGCAATCACCAGCAGCACGATCAGTCGTCCGGTGTTCTGCATCAGACGCGAGTTAACCATATCGTCGCCCATCAGCTCGCGGTTGCCGGTAAAGGAGAGCAGCGGAATCAGCGCCAGCGCAATACCAAAACTCAGCAGCACCTGGCTCATCACCAGCACCTTTGTTGGATCCCAGCCCGCCCAGATGACAATAAAGGAGGGCAGCATGGTGACCGTACGACGCACCCAGAGCGGAATATGGAAACGGATAAAGCCCTGCATCACCACCTGCCCCGCCAGCGTACCGACCACCGTTGAGGATAATCCGGCCGCCACCAGACTCAGACCAAACACCGTTGCCGCAGCCTGACCTAACAAGGGTTGCAACGTCAGATAGGCCTGATCGAGTTCAGCAATTTTACTGTGGCCGCTGAAGTGAAAGGCTGCTGCCGCGGTCGCCATCATCGCCAGATTAACGAATCCGGCGATGGTCATGGCAATTGCCACGTCCAGCTTGGTTGAGGAGTAGCGCTGACCTTTGCTGTCCTCACTTTTGCCCTGCGTCAGCGCAGAGTGCAGATAAATCACGTGCGGCATGATGGTCGCACCCAGCACGCCGGCGGCCAGGAACACGGCATCCGACGTCGGTAACGCGGGCAGCGCCATGCCGACCACCAACTCCTTAATATTGGGCTGGGAGAAGAAGAGTTCGACGATATAGGCCGCCGCGACAAACAGCAGCAGTCCGCCAATCACCAGCTCCAGCGGCTTTTGTCCGCGACTCTGTAACATCAGTATCAGGAAGGTGGCGATGCCGGTCAGCACCGCGCCCTGCATCAGGGAAATGCCGAGCAGCAGTTTGAACCCCAGAGCGGCACCGATAAACTCCGCCAGATCGGTGGCCATCGCGATAATTTCCGCCTGCACCCAGTAAAACCAGACGGCGGGCCGGGGAAAGCGATCGCGGATGTGCTCGGCGAGGTTTTTGCCGGTAGCGATACCCAGCTTGGCGGACATCAGCTGGATCAGCATCGCCATGATGTTGGCCCACACCACCACCCACAGCAATTTGTAGCCGTAAGCAGCGCCCGCCTGGATGTTAGTCGCAAAGTTGCCCGGATCGATATAGCCGATTGCGGCGATAAAGGCGGGCCCCAGCAGTGCGAGTTTGACTTTTCTGACTCCGCGAGCGGCACGCTCGGCGGTACGACTTTCAAACATATCCGGTACCCTGTCTGAACATTTGCCTGCCCCAGCAGCTTAGGGGATGGCATGTGCAAGTGAAATTCGTTAATTGTTATCGGTGTAATAGATGCTGCTATAAAGTATAGCCATTGCTATACATTACAGTAAAGGAAGTGATTGCTAAAAATGTGAGCAACGATGTCACTCTACGCTCAGTGTAAAATTCAGACAATAATTATGTGGTTATCTGGAGTGAACGATTTGTAAACAGGACGTGATCTCTGGAACTTTTCTGGAAAATATAGCGATAGCGAATACTTATATTGTGGTTCAGATCTCGTTTTTAAGTAACGCGTTACATAGAATACGCAACAAAATACAACCCTCCTCAAATTTGGAGCAACCATGTCCCATATTTTGCAATTTCTTTTAGCACTGGTGGTAGTCGGGATACTCGCCTTGCTGGTCAGTCACGATCGTAAAAGCATTCGCATTCGCTACATTATCCAGCTACTGGTGATTGAAATTGTGCTCGCCTGGTTCTTCCTGAACTCAGAAGCGGGACTCGGTTTCGTCAAAGGTTTCGCGGGCTTCTTCGACCATCTGCTGAAGTATGCGGCGCAGGGAACCAACTTTGTCTTCGGCAACATGAGCGATAAAGGCCTGGCCTTTTTCTTCCTCAACGTGTTGTGCCCAATCGTCTTTATCTCTGCCCTGATCGGTATTCTGCAGCATTTCCGTATCCTGCCGTGGGTGATCCGCGGTATCGGTACCGTGCTGTCGAAAGTAAATGGCATGGGAAAACTGGAATCTTTCAACGCCGTGAGTTCTCTGATACTGGGACAGTCAGAAAACTTCATCGCCTATAAAGATATCCTGGGCAAGATGTCACAGCGCCGCATGTACACCATGGCTGCGACGGCGATGTCGACCGTTTCAATGTCTATCGTCGGTGCCTACATGACGATGCTGCAGCCGAAGTATGTGGTCGCAGCCCTGGTGCTCAACATGTTCAGCACCTTTATCGTGCTGTCGCTGATCAACCCTTACCGCGTTGAGAATGAAGAAGATCTGCAGTTGCAGGATCTGCATAAAGGTCAGAGCTTCTTCGAGATGCTGGGTGAATATATTCTGGCCGGTTTCCGCGTCGCGATTATCGTTGCCGCCATGCTGATTGGTTTCATCGCGCTGATTTCAGGTCTGAATGCGCTGTTTGAACTGATCTTCGGTATCAGCTTCCAGGGCGTGCTCGGCTTTGTCTTCTATCCGTTTGCCTGGGTGATGGGCGTGCCGGCTGGTGAAGCGTTGCAGGTCGGCAGTATCATGGCGACCAAGCTGGTATCGAATGAGTTTGTTGCCATGATGGATCTGCAGAAAATCGCGGGTCAGTTGTCACCAAACTCAGAAGGTATTCTGTCTGTCTTCCTGGTGTCGTTCGCCAACTTCTCTTCAATTGGCATCGTAGCGGGTGCGATTAAGGGTCTGAACGAAGAACAGGGCAACGTGGTTTCCCGCTTTGGCCTGAAGCTGCTGTACGGCTCTACGCTGGTCAGCGTCCTCTCCGCCGCTATTGCCGGTCTGGTTCTGGCGTTCTAAGCATCGTTCTGAACAGTAAAGGGCGAGCCTGGCTCGCCCTTCTCATTTTGCGCCATCCCTGCTCTGCTCCTGCTGATTCTCCCTTTCCGCTTTGCCTCTTCTTTTACCTCTCTGCTTCCCTTGCACAACCCTGGTACACGTCTGCAGTGAACCTCTGCGCGACAGGCAGTAAAGCGTCTCGCCAGGGGCGCTGGAAGCGTCATAGAAGGTCGTGCCAGTGAATAGCGTGCGCAGCAGCGTAATATAAATCGCAAAGAATAGTGAGTCGCAGGAACAGGCTAATGGAAGATAAATCAGAAAGGATTTTGACAACGATGTGTCAGAAAATGGTGGAGATAAGCGGGATCGAACCGCTGACCTCTTGCATGCCATGCAAGCGCTCTCCCAGCTGAGCTATACCCCCACATCTGGAATCGTTTTTCAGTGCCAAACTTTTGGGAAGAAGTTTGGTGGAGCTAAGCGGGATCGAACCGCTGACCTCCTGCATGCCATGCAGGCGCTCTCCCAGCTGAGCTATAGCCCCGAACCGAAAAATTGTCGCGTTAAGCGACGGACGGCATAATATGAAACCCCCTCCAGGGTGTCAACGGCAAAATGACATTCTCTGTTTGATCGCTGAAAAAGGCGGCAACCTGCGAAGTTTCAGCAGCATGCTGCAGGTAAAAATCGTGTCTGGTCAGGCAGGACCGTTTTTTAACTGTTATTCAGGCTGCCGTCAGGTTAATTCATGGTTAAATATGTTATAGGAATTTTCTTGTCTTCGTCTTTTTCGCATGCAAAACTTAGCCCGCTAATTTAGTGGTAGCCGGGACCCCCTTCCCGCGCGCCACGCGTCCACCAGGCGTAATCGTCCCCATTAATCATAAAAAAACTATTGAGATACTATGTCGCTGCATACACCTAAAGAAATCGCACAACTGGCGATCCAGTCAGGCGTGGCTAAAAGCCGTTCGCCTGTCAGCATCCTCTTGATTCTCGGCTTTATGGCAGGCGCATTTATCGCGACCGGCTTTCTGCTGGATCTTCATGTTATTAACTCCCTGCCCGCTGAATGGGGCTCATTTAGTGGCCTGTTAGGTGCTGCGGTCTTCCCGGTGGGTATCATTATGACCGTGCTGGCGGGTGGCGAGCTGCTGACCGGCAATATGATGACCTTACCGGTGGCCTGGTTCGCCCGTCGCATCAGCTTTATGAGCGTAGCGCGTAACTGGTTCTGGGTGACCCTGGCGAACTTCATCGGCAGCGTGGCTGTTGCGTGGTTCTTTGGCCACATGCTGGGCATGACTGAAGGCGACTACCTGAAGAAAACCGTCGCTATCGCCTCTGCAAAAGTCCACGCCGATTTTCTGCACGCCTTTATTTCAGGCGTTGGCTGCAACTGGCTGGTTTGTCTGGCGGTGTGGCTGGCCTTTGCCAGTAAAGATATGGTCGGTAAGATCTTCGGCATGTGGTTCCCGGTGATGGCGTTTGTTGCTATCGGCTTCCAGCACGTCGTTGCCAACATGTTTATTATTCCGGCCGCCATTTTTGCCGGTCAGATGAGCTGGGCAGAATACTTCCCTAACTTCGTTGCCGTCTTCTTAGGTAATGCCGTCGGCGGTGCCGTCTTCGTTGGCCTGGCCTATTTCCTGGCCTACCGTCCTGCCGCTGAACCCGTCAGCAATCCGCAGTAATCCTGTATTGCCTTTTGTCATCAGACAAAAGGCAATTTCAGCCTCAGTTACTTTTCACCGTTACTTTTTGCTGTAATATGTACCGCTAATGTATTTAACAGGGACAGTATCGTGAAAAAGGAATGGCTTACCCCCGAAGAACTGGCTGCAGAAACGGGTTACAGTCGGCAAACGGTGAATAAATGGATTAAGCGGGAGAACTGGACCACCACGCCAAAGCCCGGTGTACAGGGCGGAAAGGCGCGACTGATACATATTGATGAGCGCGTAAAAAGCTTTATTCAGTCGACCCGCAATCTCAACGAACCCTCAGCAACCTATGGCACAGTGGCGAATTCGTTACCTGCGTTATTGATAAGTTCCATCCAGCAAATGAGTCAGGATGAACAGGATCAGTTCACCGCATTAATCTTACGCGAAGGGATTAAAGGCGTGCTGGAGCGGCTGGGAATCGGTGAAGAGTAAAGAAACCGGAAGCATGACGCTTCCGGCTGTGTTTATTAAGCTTGTGCTTCGCGCTCACTGATAAAGACCAGGGCCTGTTCAATACGCGCCACACTGCGGCTGCGGCCAATCGCTTCCACGGTGACATCGAGGCCCGGTGACTGACCGGCACCGGTCACGGCCACACGCAGCGGCATGCCCACCTTGCCCATTCCGACTTCCAGCTCATCTGCAGTGCTCTGGATAGCCTGATGCACGTTTTCAGCGGTCCACTCAGTGATCGCGGCAAGCTTATCGCGCACCACTTCCAGCGGCTGACGCGCGACCGGACGAAGATGTTTCTTCGCCGCATCCGCATCAAACTCAGCAAAGTCTTCATAGAAGTAGCGGCAGGATGCAGCCATCTCTTTCAGCGTTTTGCAGCGTTCGCCCAGCAGACCCACCAGCTTCGCCAGTTCCGGCCCGGTGCGGGTATCAATTTTCTGCTCTTCAATATGCCACTGCAGATGTGTCGCCACATATTCTGGCGGCAGCGTATTAATATAATGATGGTTCAGCCACTGCAATTTCTCAGTGTTGAAGGCACTGGCAGACTTACTGACAGCGTCCAGGGTGAACAGCTCCGCCATTTCAGCCACGCTGAAAATTTCCTGATCGCCATGTGACCAGCCCAGACGAACCAGGTAGTTGAGCAGCGCTTCCGGCAGGTAGCCATCATCACGATACTGCATCACCCCTACCGCACCATGACGCTTGGAGAGTTTTTTACCATCATCGCCCAGGATCATTGAGACGTGGGCATAGACCGGAACCTCCGCGCCAATCGCTTTGAGGATGTTGATCTGACGTGGCGTGTTGTTGATGTGGTCTTCACCGCGGATAACATGGGTGATGCCCATATCCCAGTCATCGACGACGACGCAGAAGTTGTAGGTTGGCGAACCGTCGGTGCGGCGGATGATCAGATCATCCAGTTCCTGGTTGCTGAACTCAATCGGGCCACGGATCTGGTCGTCAAAGATGACCGAACCTTCCTGCGGGTTACGGAAACGCACCACGCACGGCTCATCATCAGCATGATGTTCATGGCTGTCACGGCAGCGGCCGTCGTAACGCGGCTTTTCGTTGTTAGCCATCTGCTCTTCACGCAGAGCTTCCAGACGCTCTTTAGAGCAGTAGCATTTATAGGCGGTGCCCGCTTCCAGCATTTCATCAATGACCGCGTTGTAGCGATCAAAACGTTTAGTCTGGTAGTAAGGACCTTCGTTCCAGTCGAGGCTGAGCCAGTTCATGCCATCCATGATGGCTTCGATAGCTTCCGGCGTGGAGCGCTCCAGATCGGTATCTTCAATGCGCAGCACGAACTCGCCCTGGTTGTGACGGGCAAAGAGCCAGGAGTAAAGTGCGGTACGGGCGCCACCGACATGCAGATAGCCGGTCGGGCTGGGCGCGAAGCGTGTTTTGATTTTCATTGAATATTGCCTTAGATGCGCGGGTTCTCTGTCTGGATGACAAAAAACAGGTTAGACGCGAAAAAACAGTGGGCACATTCTAGCATCTGACGGTGAATCCTCAATGCATGCCCGCCGGTTGTCCTCTGGGAAAAGCGGCTTTTCTGCCAGTAAAACCAGCACATTGGCTAAAAGCGCGACAGGGTGTTTAAAAATAAACCGAACGCACATTTATGTTTTAAAAAGCGTTGACTCAAAATCAACTATCCCTATAATGCGACTCCACACAGCGGGGGTGATTAGCTCAGTTGGTAGAGCATCTCCCTTACAAGGAGGGGGTCGGCGGTTCGAACCCGTCATCACCCACCAC
>NZ_JBXUHX010000042.1:0-28764 GCF_058148845.1 Pantoea sp. RCC30.1
CGCACTATACCGCGCAGCAGTGCATCGCCTGCGGCGCCTGTGCGAATGCCTGTCCGTCTAATGCGCTGACCATGACCACGTCAGAAGACACCAAAACGATCCGCTGGCAGCTGTTTTTAGGACGCTGCATTTTCTGCGCCCGCTGCGAGGAAGTCTGCCCGACGGCAGCAATCACCTTGTCGCAGGAGTTTGAGCTGGCGGTCTGGTGCAAAGAAGACCTGTACGAAACTGCGGATTTCCCGGTCTGCCATTGCCGGGAATGCGGCAAACCTTACGCCGTGCAAAAGGAAATCGACTTTGCACTCAGCCTGTTACAGGAAAACGCCGCGCTGAGCGACCTGCAGATTAGCGAACGTCGTGTGCAGTATGAAACCTGTCCGGCGTGCAAAAAAATGCACGGTCTTTCTCCCAGCGACCGCATTGATATTGGCCGCCATATGATTACGGAGGTTCGCTGATGAGTCATAACCCGATTGCGCCGCGTGACGAAAATGGTCTGCCGCTGCCTGTTAAACTGGATGAAAGTATCGCCAGACTGAAATCCACCCTACTGAAAAGCATCCGCCGTTCCGCCTACGTTTACCGCGTGGACTGCGGTGGCTGTAACGGCTGTGAGATTGAGATTTTTGCCACCATTTCACCGTTGTTTGACGCTGAACGCTTCGGTATCAAAGTCGTCCCATCGCCGCGCCACGCTGACATTTTGCTGTTCACCGGTGCGGTCACCCGCGCAATGCGTATGCCCGCTTTGCGCGCCTGGGATTCAGCACCGGATCCAAAAATCTGCATTTCTTACGGCGCATGCGGCAACAGCGGCGGCATTTTCCACGACCTTTATTGCGTCTGGGGCGGCACCGACAAAATCGTGCCGGTGGACGTCTATATTCCCGGCTGCCCGCCGACACCGGCTGCGACCATTTATGGATTTGCCATGGCACTGGGTTTGCTGGATCAAAAAATCAAAGGACAGCAGCATGACGAAGCTGCCGCAGAACCGGCTGCTTTATTACATCCGGACCTGCCACAACCGTTACGCGTGCTGCTGGATCGCGAAGCGCGCCGCATGGCCGGTTACCGCTATGGCCGCCAGATTGCCGATCAGTTTATGGAAATCGTCGCAGCGCCCGGTTTACAGCCGGCAGAACAACGTGTATCGGCCTATCTGGCTGAACAGGGTGACCTGCGCCTGAGCGAAATCGTCGGCAATCTGCAACAGATCTATCATCAGGTGCTGCATGGCGAGGTGCGTCTGTGATGACTTCCGTTAACGACCAGCGCTACGCGCGCCATCAGCCTTATGCTGGTCATGCGCCTGACAAAAACACAGTGATTTTCTATTCATTGAGCAGCAAGTTTGTCGATGAAAAAAGTGCGCAGAAACGCAGTACCCGGCAGGTGCAGGAGGTGGTCTATTACAGCCTGGCGATCGGCCATCACCTCGGCGTGATCGACTGCCTGCAATCGCGCCTCGAATGCCCGTTCGATGGCTATCTGCACTGGATCGACTGCCTGCCCGAAAACAGCGAAGCCCGCCGCAAACTGGCCGGTGTTCAGCGATTTGGCGAGATTACTATCGACAGCAGCCACACACATTTGCTGGCACTGGCGTTGCGTAATGCAAGCCCGCAAATGACGGTGCAACAACAAGGCTGGAGCGACCAGCTTATCGCCCTGCTTACACAAATTGAACACGACCCCGCCATGTACCTGATGGTCAGGCGGTACGATGCCTGATTACCCTGAGAACCTTCCCCGTTACGCGCTGTTGTGCGTGGGCAACAACATGATGGGCGACGACGGCGCCGGTCCGCGTCTGGCCGAACTGTGCGCGGAAAACCCCCTTCCCGGCTGGACGGTGGTGGATGGCGGTGCCGCACCCGAAAACGACATTGGCTTTCTGCGCGAACTGCATCCACAACATTTGGTGATTGCCGATGCTACCGACATGGGGCTGGCGCCCGGCGAAATGCGCATTATCGCAGAGGAAGATATCGCCGACATGTTCATGATGACCACACACAATCTGCCGCTGACCTTTCTCATGCAGCAACTGCGCGAGGACATCCCGCAGATCACCTTTGTCGGTATTCAGCCCGATGTCGTCGCGTTTTATTACCCGATGAGTCCCGCTGTGGAACAGGCGATCGGCCGCCTGCATCAGCTATTACCGCGGCTTGAAACGGGTCTCGGAATCGCGCCTTTCCGTCTTTCGACATAACTGTCGATACGCTGACGACGCAAATATGACATCAGTGAAAAATTTCGTCACCGGCGCAACCTTTAAAAATTAACCCACTGAATTTAATGAAAAATAATTAAAAACAGGAACTGGCATGCTTTATGTATAGCCAGTAGCTAAAACCAATGGCTTAGGGACTAACACATCATGAACCGGTTCATCATCGCCGACCCCAAAAAATGCATCGGCTGCCGTACCTGCGAAATAGCCTGCGTGATGGCGCATAACGACTCGCAGGATATCTCGCTGCTCAGCGCCGCAACATTCGCACCGCGTCTGCACGTGATAAAAGGCGTCAACCTCAGTACCCCGGTGATGTGCCGCCAGTGTGAAGATGCGCCCTGTGCCAACGTCTGCCCCAATGGCGCCATTCTTCGCTCAGCCGACCATGTGCAGGTGCTACAGGAGCGCTGCATCGGGTGTAAAACCTGCGTGGTTGCCTGCCCGTACGGCGCAATGGAAGTAGTGACAAAACCGATTTTCCGCCAGAACGGTGCGGCGATGGCGGCTACCTCAGATAAAGCCGAAGCGCACAAATGTGATCTGTGCCACGGCCGGGCTGAAGGCCCGGCATGTCTGGCCATCTGCCCCACCAACGCCCTGTTTGCTATCGACCGTAACCAGTTACAGGAGATGAATGCAGAAAAACGTCGCCGCGCTGCGCTCGACAGCACTTCTCCGCTGCTGTTTTAACCCCGGATTAAGGAAACCTTCCAATGAAAAAAGTCACGACTGTCTGCCCCTACTGCGGCGCTGGATGTAAATTGAATCTGGTGGTGGAGAACGGAAAAATTATTCGCGCCGAAGCGGCGAACGGCGTTACCAATCAGGGCGAGCTGTGCCTGAAAGGTTATTATGGCTGGGATTTTCTCAATGACACCAAACTGCTGACCCCGCGCCTGACGCAGCCGCTGATCCGCCGTCAGAAAGGCGGCAAGTTCGAAGCCGTCAGCTGGGATGAAGCCATTCGCTACACTGCGCAGCGCCTGACGGAGATCAAACAGAAACACGGTCCGCGCGCCATCATGACCACCGGCTCCTCCCGCGGAACCGGCAATGAAACTAACTATGTCATGCAAAAATTTGCCCGCGCGGTGATTGGCACCAACAACGTCGACTGCTGCGCCCGTGTGTGCCACGGTCCGTCGGTGGCGGGTTTGCAGGCGACGCTGGGTAACGGGGCAATGAGCAACGCCATCAGTGAGATTGAAAACTCAAAATGCCTGCTGGTGTTTGGCTATAACTGCGCAGATTCCCATCCGATCGTCGCACGCCGGGTGATCAAGGCTAAAGAGAAAGGCGCAAAGATCATTGTCTGCGACCCGCGCCGCATTGAAACCGCCCGCATTGCCGATCAGCATCTGCAAATCAAAAACGGCTGCAATATGGCACTGGTTAATGCTTTTGCGCATGTGCTGATCGAAGAAGATCTGTATGACCACGACTACGTGGCGAAATACACCGAAGGCTTTGAGGAATACCGCAAAAATGTCGCGGATTACTCCCCGGAAGCGGTAGCGGAACAGACCGGCGTATCCGCACAGCAAATCCGTCAGGCGATGCGCACCTACGCCGCAGCGCCTTCTGCCACCCTCATGTGGGGCATGGGCGTGACGCAGTTTGGCCAGGCCGTTGACGTGGTAAAAGGCCTGGCGGGGCTGGCCTTGCTGACCGGCAACCTCGGCCGGGCCAACGTCGGCGTCGGCCCGGTGCGCGGGCAAAATAACGTGCAGGGTGCCTGTGATATGGGGGTACTGCCAAATGAATTCCCAGGCTATCAGTCGGTTACCGACCCGAACGTGCGGGCGAAATTCGCCGATGCCTGGGGGATTGACGTCAATCAGATGGATACCGACATCGGTTACCGCATCACCGAAATTCCGCATCTGGCTCTTGAAGGCAAGGTTAAAGCCTATTACATCATGGGCGAAGATCCGTTACAGACCGAGGCGGATTTGGGTCTGGTGCGCAAAGGCTTTGCCGCGCTCGACTTTGTGGTGGTGCAGGATATTTTCATGACCAAAACGGCTGAGCAGGCTGATGTTATTTTACCTGCGACCTCGTGGGGTGAACATGGTGGCGTCTTCTCCTGCGCCGACCGTGGCTTCCAGCGCTTTGAGAAGGCCATCGAACCGACCTGTAACGTCAAACGTGACTGGGAGATCATCAGCCTGCTGGCGACGCAGATGGGTTATCCGATGCATTACCGCGATAATCAGCAAATCTGGGATGAAATGCGCAGCTTATGCCCGCTGTTTTATGGCGCGACCTATGAAAAAATGGGTGAACTGGGACACATTCAGTGGCCATGCACCACGCTGGACAGCGCAGGCACGCCCTACCTGTATGCCAATAACCACTTCGATACCCCAACCGGTAAAGGTCAGCTGTTTGCCGCGCCGTGGCGCGCGCCGGCTGAGTTGCCGGACGGCACCTATCCGCTGGTGCTGTGTACCGTACGCGAAGTCGGCCACTACTCCTGTCGCTCCATGACCGGCAACTGTGCAGCATTGCAAACGCTGGCTGACGAACCGGGCTTCGTGCAAATGAATCCGATCGATGCACAGGCGCTGACTATCAGTGACCAGCAACTGGTCTGGGTAGCCTCACGCCGTGGCAAAGTCATCTCACGCGTCAACTATAACGAACGTATTAATGCCGGTGCGGTGTACATGACCTATCAGTGGTGGATTGGCGCCTGCAATGAACTGACGCAGGATAATCTCGACCCTATCTCTAAAACGCCTGAAACCAAATACTGCGCAGTGAAAGTCGAACCGATCGCCGATCAACGCTGGGCTGAAAACTACGCCCATCAGACATACAGCGACATGAAAGCCCGCCTGCGCAGCGCAGCTGAAGACCTGATCCCCGCCAGCGGGATTTAATTTCACCAGGGCATCCTGACGCGTACTTATCATCATGTTCGCGTCACAGCACAGCAGCGCACAACGTGATTCCGAAGAGCTGATAATCATCAGTGGTTCGGGATCACCGTGGCTGCCGGGTTGCCGCCCGAATCGTGAGGAAATGAGAGAGTCATGTCTGTCTCCGGCATACGTATCCGCATTTACGGCAAAGTCCAGGGGGTCGGTTTCCGGCCGTTTATCTGGCAGCTGGCACACCAGCTGCAGCTGCGCGGTGAGGTCAGCAACGACAGCGCAGGCGTAGAAATCAGGCTGCTTAAACCCGTCAGCCTTGACGCGCTGACAGAACAGTTACGCCGTGACTGCCCGCCGCTGGCGCATATTGACAGCCTGAGTGTCGATGATTTCGTCTGGCAGACGGCGCCGCAAAATTTCACTATCGCGGATAGCCGTCACAACCGGATGAATACCCAGGTGGTTCCTGATGCGGCAACCTGCCCGGCCTGCCTGCAGGATATGGCCCGACCAACCGACCGCCGGTTTAACTATGCCTTTACCAATTGTACCCACTGTGGGCCACGTTTTACGCTGATCCGTGCCATGCCTTACGACCGCGCGCTGACCAGCATGGCGCAATTCAGGCTATGCCCGGCCTGCAGGCGTGAGTATTACAACCCGGCCGACCGGCGCTTTCACGCCCAGCCGATCGCCTGTCCGCACTGCGGCCCTTGCGTCAGCGTGACATTACACCATGGCGTTAGTCTGGCACAGGATGAGGCAGCAGTGGCACAGGCTGCGATGGCGATACAGGCAGGAAAAATCGTTGCCATTAAGGGGCTGGGCGGCTTCCATCTGGCCTGTGATGCCACACAGCAGGCGGCAGTGATGCGTCTGCGTCAACGCAAACAGCGTCCGACTAAGCCGCTGGCTGTGATGCTGCCGGACATCAGCTGGCTGGCGCAGTGCAGCGATATCTGCGCGCAAGGCAGAGTGCGCGAGAGGCTGCAATCGCCAGCCGCACCCATTGTTCTGATCCCAAAAAACCCGCTGTCACCGCTGTGTGCGGCGGTTGCACCGGACATGGATGAAATCGGGCTGATGCTGCCGTTTACGCCGCTGCACCATTTACTGATGCAGGCCTGTCAGACCCCGCTGGTCATGACCTCCGGCAATGCAAACGGCTGTGCGCCCGCACTGACCAATGAGGCGGGACGCGATCAACTTAAGGATATCGCCGACCTCTGGCTGTTGCATAATCGCGACATTGTGCAGCGCGCTGATGATTCACTGCTGCGGGTGACGGAGCATGGTAGCGAAATGCTGCGCCGGTCGCGCGGTTACGTGCCTGATGCACTCACTCTGCCCGCCGGATTTGACAGCCCGTCCCCCCTGCTGGCGCTGGGCGGTGAACGCAAAAACACCTTCTGCCTGCTTCGCGGCAATCAGGCCATTCTCAGTCCGCATTTTGGCTCGCTCACCCGCAGCGATATTGCCCGCCAGCAGCAACAGGCAATTGCACATTTTCAGCAGCTCTATGACTGTACACCGCAGATAACGGTCTGTGATGCGCATCCTGACACCGTCAGCGACTGTCAGGCGCAACGCCCGACAATCAACAGGATGGCGGTGTTTCACCATCATGCGCATCTCGCCGCCTGTCTGGCAGAACATGACTGGCCGCTGGACGGCGGGAGAGTGATCGGACTGGCGCTGGATGGACTCGGCTATGGTGAGGATGGGGCGTTATGGGGCGGGGAGTGTTTTCTGGTGGATTACCTGCACTGTGTGCATGCAGGCGGACTCCCTGCTGTCGCCTTGCCGGGCGGTGACCGTGCCGCACGGCAACCCTGGCGTAACTTACTGGCGCACTGGCAGGCGTTTGTGCCGGACTGGCAGGCACGCCCTGAAGCGGACGTCGTGTTATCACATCCATGGTTGCCGCTTTCGAAGGCGATTAGCGCCGGAATCAATGCGCCACGGGCCTCGTCCTGCGGGCGCTTATTTGATGCCGTCGCCGCGGCCCTCCATTGCGCACCCGCAAGCCTGAGCTGGGAAGGTGAAGCCGCCTGTCGTCTGGAGGCGCTGGCGCGAAAAGCGCAGGGTGTGCTGCACCCTGTCACCCTGCCTTTGCTCCACACCGGCAAGCGACCCCTGTTGGATCTCGCGACGTTCTGGCGACAATGGCTTAACTGGCAGGCAGCGCCTGCCGAGCGGGCATTTGCCTTTCATGACGCGCTGGCGCAGGGCTTTGCCGCCCTCGCCCGTTATCAGGCGCGAAGCCACGGCGTCACCACCGTCGCGATGGGCGGTGGCGTACTGCACAACCGGCTGCTGCGACAGCTTCTGCCTCACTATTTAGCTCCTCTTCAGGTCCTGATGCCACAACAGGTGCCAGCTGGCGATGGCGGGCTGGCGCTGGGCCAGGCGGTTATCGCCTGTGCCCGCCTTCAGCATCCTGGCTTTTCATTAACGCATAAGGATTATCATGATAAACCGTGATTTTTTTCATACTCACCGCCGTGCCGGCTGGCTGTTATGCGGGTTGATCGCCGCTAATTTAGCGGCCTGGGGCTGGGCGCTGATAGTCTTCCATCACAACGCAGCGCTGATCGCGGCCTCACTGCTGGCTTATGGCTATGGTCTGCGCCACGCTGTCGACGCCGATCACATTGCTGCTATTGATAACGTGACACGCAAATTAATGCAGCAGGGACAGCGTCCGGTTGCCGTCGGCGCTTTTTTCTCACTCGGGCACTCGACTATCGTGGTGCTGGCCTGTGTAGCTATTGCCGCCACATCGCTGGTTTTTGGCGATAAAATTGGCGGGTTGCATGATTATGGCCGGTCAATCGGCACGCTGATTTCTGCCCTGTTTCTGCTGCTGATGGCGCTACTGAATGCGCTGATCCTGCGCGATGTTTACCGCCGTTTTCAGCGGGTCAAACAGGGCAACACCGATGCGTCGCAGGATGCGCTGCTCGCGGTACACGGTGGCGTAATGAGCAGGCTTTTTCATTTCGCATTTAATCTGGTCAACAGAAGCTGGCAGATGTATCTGGTGGGGTTTTTGTTCGGGCTGGGTTTTGATACCGCCACCGAAATCAGCCTGCTGGGCCTGTCTGCAGCGGGCGCTTCTTCTGGTATGTCAGTGTGGAGCATTCTGGTGTTTCCGGCCCTGTTTGCCTGCGGCATGGCGCTGGTCGATTCGCTGGATAATTTTGTTATGGTCGGCGCGTACGGTTGGGCATTTGATAAACCGGTGCGTAAGCTCTATTACAACATCACGATTACCGCCACCAGTGTGGTCATCGCCCTGTTTATTGGCGGGCTGGAAGCGCTCGGGCTGATAGCGGATAAGCTGGATATGCAAGGCGGGCTGTGGACGCGGATCGGCCAGCTTAACAACAATATGGGCAGTGTGGGCTACGTGGCTGTGGGAATGTTTGTGATCTTCTGGGGCATCTCGGTGCTGAATTATCGCCGTAAGGGCTATGACCGTCTGGTCAGTTAACCGACCGCTTTATGGTGCAGTCCCAGCGTTAATAAGGATCGCTGCAGGCAGGATTTCAGGAGGCGGACTTCAGGACGACGAACGATCTACTGTAATGATGAGAACGTAATAAGGGCCGCGGCCCCTATTACGTAGCCCAGACTTACTTCGCGTAGGCTTCGGTAGACAGCGTCAGAGTGACGTCGTCGCTAACCGCTGGGACATATTTGTCCAGCTTGAAGTCAGAACGCTTGATGGTGCCGGTGGCGTCAAAACCAATCGCCTGCTTCTTCACCATTGGATGCTCGCCCTGCTTGTTCAGCGTTGCGTGCAGCGTAACTGGCTTAGTGATCCCTTTCAGGGTCAGGTTACCTTCAACGTCAAATTTGTTGTCGCCCTTTGCAACCACTTTGGTGCTGTGGAAAGTCGCAGTCGGGTATTTGGCAGTGTCGAAATACTCAGCGCCTTTGAACTCTTTGGTCAGCGCCGCAACGTGGCTGTCGATTTTGCTGACTGGCAGGGTCACGTCAACGCGTGATGCTTCTGGATGATCTTTATCAAACACCAGAGTACCGGTTGCATCCGGGATATCCGCGGTAGGATTTGAGAAGCCAAAATGGTTCCAGGCGACAATTACCGACGTATGCTCAGGGTTCAGCTGGTAGTGCATCGCCTCAGCCTGCGATAACGGGGCGTAGAGGGTAGCAGCGGCTAACAGGGGCAGTGCGATACGTTTGAAGTTCTTCACGGTCAATTCCTTATGCGGACAAAAGTGAACTGAGTGTGGTCCAGTTTGCCGGGAATAGACAGTGAAGAGATTTGTCCGTAATTTTCAAATAAATTCAGCAACTTTATATCGGGCGCTATATATTTTCGCCGCCGGTGAACAGCACCCGCCAGCGGCGGCGATCCTGAATCAGCGTGCGGTGCAGCTGTTGCAGATCGGCGAGGGTCAGCGCGGCTATCTGCGCCGCGTCCGGTTCTGCCAGACCATTTTCACGGCGTAACTGCGCCAGTGGCTGCTCCACTTCCTGGCTCAGCAGACGCGCTTTCAGTGCCACCAGATCACAAGCTGCCAGCGTATCATTCAGTGAACGCAGGAAGTTGCGGCAGTAGCGCAGCAGAGATAACGCGCTGTAATCGGGCGACTGCAGCGCAAACATGACCCCGTCTTCATCGGCACAGCGCATATAGCGGCTGTTAACCACATAACCGATAGGCTGTTCAACGCGATAGCGCTGGAAGAAACGCGGCTCGTAGATCAGCGCCAGCGCGCGCAGCGCGACCAGCTGTTCAGGACGATGCAGCGGAATAAACAGCAGCAGCGCGTTATCCGCACTGGCGTGCAGCAGACGCGTCATGCCGGTTTTCGTGGTCATGCGTTTTGGCGGCGTGTCAGGGTTAACTGGCAGCGACAGCGCGCTCAGACGCCGGGCAATCAGCGAATGGAGTGCCGTGTTGCCCCCTTTCAGCGCCGCCCGCCAGCAATCCGGCGTAAAGGTCGCCGCCAGCTGATAGGGCAACTGCCGCAGCAGCGCGCGGATAGCGATGCTCTCGACAGGCGATGGCAGACTGGCCTCAACCGGCAATGCCAGAGCGGAGACAATCTGGCTCAGCGCATGGTCAGTTACCGCCTCATCCGATGTCAACTGAAGTGTCAGTTGCCACACGCCCTCCACTTCCTGCCAGCTGCCATTACCTCCCTGATGACGCAGCGCGGCAAACAGCGGACGCAACCGCCGCCCCAGCGCTTCGCCGACTTCCGCGGTAAAGGTTGAGTAAAACTCCGGCCGCAGGATCAGCATTGCCTGCGGGTCGTCAGACTGATGATGCGGCAAAGCCACCGCCTGCGCGGGCAGCGGCTCAGGCGTGATGACGGCATCAAGCGGATAGAAAGTGAAATTCACCGCGGGCAGCGTCTCAGGCGGCGCGGGTGGCCAGTCCGCAAGCGCCAGGCTGAAGCCCTGCGTGACAAGGTTTTCCGTTGCCGATTGCGGTGTGCAATTCAACAGCGTGCCGGGTGCAGTGTTAAGTCTTCCCAGCAATGGCAGCAGCGCAGGCAGGGTTTCATCGGGTGCGAAGCCGATAGCACGCTGGCGTAGCTGCTCCATCGGTGACAGGGTCACAAATCGCTGCTGTGCCAGCTGATGATAGTGCTGATGCTGCGCCTCACCGGTCTGGCGCAGCGCGTCCAGATAGCGGTCGAATAAACGAATGACGGCATCAGGCAGATGCGTTTCGACGCCCAGCGCCAGCCAGAGCGCGCCGCCCGCATGGTAGATCCACTTCAGCTCCAGCGACTCTGCCAGGCCCTGCTCACGCAGGGTCGCCAGCAGCGATCCGGGCGCTTCATCCAGCAGAAACTCACGCCACAACGTGACGCCGTCACCGCTATTAAGCAACCAGGTACGCCACAGCGCGGGTGAGACAGTATCGGCCAGCTGCCAGCAGCTATCGCTGCTCAGCTGCGGCGGTGGCAAATCCTGCTGCCACTGGCCGGCAGGCAGCGCGGCGGCAAACTGACGCGCCAGCTGTTCCAGCTCATCCAGTGACTGCGGCCCCTGCAGCCAGAGCCGCATATTGCTGGCGAAATAGTAGCGCTGGTGGAACTGACGCAGCGCACGTTGCAGCGCAGACATCTCATCGCCAAAGCTCTCCCGACGGCCGATATGGAAGCGCTGGAATTCAGCAGGTGACTGCACGGCATGCAGCAGTGCCGCTTCGATGCGCGATGGCTGATGGCGCTGCAATAGCTGGTATTCGGCGTCGATCACCGCCACTTCCTGCGCGATCGCCTGATTATCCAGCAGCGGAGAGACGATCATATCCTGCAGTCGTGCCAGCCCGCCTGCCAGCAGCGACGGCGTCACCTCAAAGAAGAACGCGCTGCGCCGGGCCAGGGTAGTGCCGTTAACTTTGCCGCCCTGCGTCTGAATCCAGCTCATGAGCCGGCCCTCATCAGGCCAGCCGCTGCTGCCGGTGAACAGCAGATGCTCCAGCAGATGCGCCAGTCCTGGCCAGCGTTCTGGTTCGTCGTGACTTCCTGCGCCCACCTGAATCAGGGCGGCGGCCTGGCTGGCATCGGGCTGATGCACCAGTTCAACCGTCAGACCGTTTATCTCCAGGCAACGCGTTTTCATCAGAGGTTCCGTGTTTTATAGATCAGTTGTGAGTTGCTGCGGTTACGAAACTGCAGCTGACCAATTTTAATATCGCTGCAATCCGCCTCACGCCGGGCGTCAAGGATTTTGCCATGATGCGGTGATTTGCTGCAGACCGGATCGGTATTGTCCGCATTGCCGGTCAGCATGAAAGCCTGACAGCGGCAGCCGCCAAAATCTTTCTCTTTCTCATCACAGGAGCGGCACGGCTCTGGCATCCAGTCAAAACCGCGATAACGGTTGAAGCCGAACGAGTTATACCAGATATCGTCCAGACTTTGGGTCAGCACCGACGGAAATTCTACCGGGAGCTGACGCGCACTGTGACATGGCAGTGCGGTACCCTCTGGCGTAACGCTGAGGAAGATCGCACCCCAGCCACCCATGCAGGGTTTAGGGCGCTCTTCGTAGTAGTCTGGCGTCACAAACAGCAGATTGGTCAGATTACCGGTGGTGCTCATCCGCTCACGGTAGGTTTTCACCACCGCTTCCGCACGGGCAATCTGCTCACGCGTCGGCAGCAGGCCTTCGCGGTTGAGTTGCGCCCAGCCGTAGAACTGACAGGTTGCCAGTTCCACGTCATCCGCTTCCAGCTCAATGCAGAGGTCGATGATTTTATCGATCTGGTCGATGTTATGGCGATGCAGTACGAAGTTCAGCACCATCGGATAGCCGTGGGCTTTCACTGCTTTCGCCATCTCCAGCTTCTGCTGAAAGGCTTTTTTCGAACCCGCCAGCGCCGCATTCAGCGTTTCGTCACTGGCCTGGAAGCTGATCTGGATATGATCCAGACCCGCTTCGCTGAACGCATCCAGCTTCTTCTCGGTCAGGCCAATGCCGGAGGTGATCAGGTTGGTGTAGAAGCCAAGGTCGCGCGCCGCTTTGATTAGCTCCGGCAGATCTTTACGGACCAGCGGCTCGCCGCCGGAGAATCCGAGCTGCACGCTGCCCATGGCGCGCGCCTGACGAAACACCTCAATCCACTGCCCGGTCGTCAACTCCTTCTCCTGCTGGGCGAAATCCAGCGGGTTGGAGCAATAGGGACACTGCAGCGGACAGCGATAGGTCAGCTCGGCCAGCAGCCAGAGCGGCGGATTCACGTCAGGTTTATGCGGGGTCACGGAACTGTATCCACTTCTGTTCATAGGCTGACTGCAGGAACTCTAAAACGTCCGGCCCCACGCCGCCTGCTTCCGGAAAACGGCTATCCAGCGTCGCGATAATCGCGGCGATATCCTGTTTGCCATCCACCAGCTCAAGAATGGCGGCAGCGGTTTCGTTCAGCTTCGCCATTCCTTCGGGATAGAGCACCACATGCGTATCCTGGGCGGCTTCCCACTGCATGCGGTAGCCGCGACGAAACGCGGCAATCGAGTTTTCATTCATCTGTTATACCAGTCGGGTGGTGTGCCACGCCGCCTTGTCTGTGACGGTGTGATAAGGCGGACGTTTCAGCTCGTAAGCCATAGTCATGGCGTCCAGCATGCTCCATAAAATATCGAGCTTAAACTGTAAAATTTCCAGCATCCGGTTCTGCGTTTCAGCGGTGGTGAAGTACTCCAGCGCCAGCGCCAGACCATGTTCCACATCGCGGTTCGCCTGACCCAGGCGGCTGCGGAAGTAGAAATAGCCCTCTTCTTTGATCCACGGATAGTGCTGCGGCCAGCTGTCGAGCCGCGACTGATGGATCTGCGGAGCGAACAGCTCGGTCAGTGAGCTGCAGGCAGCCTCCTGCCAGTTGGCGCGGCGGGCAAAGTTAATATACGCATCGACCGCGAACCGCACGCCCGGCAGCACATGCTGCTCTGACAATAATTCTTCACGCGTCAGCCCGACCGCCTCGCCCAGCCGCAGCCAGGCCTCGATGCCGCCCTCTTCGCCGTTGCTGCCGTCGTGATCGAGGATGCGCTGCACCCACTTACGTCGGGTGGCCGGATCGGGACAGTTGGCCATGATCGCCGCATCTTTCAGCGGAATGGTGGTCTGGTAATAGAAGCGGTTCGCCACCCAGCCCTGAATCTGCTCGCGCGTGGCCTGACCGTTATGCATCGCGATATGATACGGGTGATGGATATGGTAATAAGCGCCTTTGTCGCGCAGGGCCTGTTCAAAAGCCTGCGGCGACAGCGTGTCAGTGATCTGCATGATTTAGCCCTGAAGGTGGATCGCCATCCCGTCCCAGCTCACCTCAATTCCCTGCTCCGTCAGAAACTGACGCTGCGGTGACTGCTCGTTAAGGATCGGATTGGTGTTGTTAATGTGGATCAGAATTTTGCGTTTTGCCGGCAGCGACGCCAGCAGCGCCATCAGTCCCTGCTCTTCCGCCAGCGCCAGATGGCCCATCGCCTTGCCGGTATTGTGACCCACGCCGGTAGTCAGCAGCTCATCATCCTGCCAGACGGTGCCATCAATCAGCAGGCAATCCGCTTTTTGCAGCCACGGCAGGATCACCGCATCCGGCTCGCCCAGACCTGGCGCGTAGAGCAGCGTCTGGCCATTCGCGCGGTTCTCAATAAACAGCGCCACGTTATGGCCGGCAAGTGGCCGGTCGCGATACGGCGAGTAAGGCGGTGCATTACTGATGATAGGAATCGCGGTGAACTGCAGATCAGTGCAGACATCAACGCTGAACGGCGCCAGTGGCGCAATCGGCCGGTGCTGCAGGCCGCCGTTCCAGTGGGTCAGCATTGGAAAAATCGGGAAGCCGGTGCTGAGGTCGGCATGCACTTCCGGGGTACACCACACCTGGTGCGGGCAGCCCTCACGCAGGCTCAACAGCCCGGTCGTGTGATCGATCTGGCTGTCGGTGAGGATAATACCCCCGATCGCCGTGCCGCGTAACACACCCTGGCGAGTCAGTTCTGGCGTATGCAGGATCTGCTGGCTGATATCGGGTGAAGCGTTGCATAGCACCCAGTCTTCGCCGTTATCGCTGAGGATAATTGACGATTGTGTGCGTGCCTGAGCCTGGATCGTGCCATTACGCACGCCGTGGCAGTTGGCGCAGTTGCAGTTCCACTGCGGAAACCCGCCACCCGCGGCTGAACCGAGGATTTTGATAAACATAGAGGAAAACCAGAAGTTGAAAAAAAATGCCCGCTCGGAGGGCGGGCAGAACGATTAACGGTTGGAGATGTAAAGAGTCACTTCCAGACCGAGACGCATATCAACGAAAGTTGGTTTTTTCCACATGAGTTACTTCCTCTTGGTTAACAGTAGATTAGCTGCCTGAAATCAGCGTGACGGGCAATGAATGAGACCGCCGTCACAATTTCCAGGCAGATGTTGCGCCAATGGCGCGTCGGGATCAAGTCCGGAACGTAAGGAAATTGTTATCACAGCCCGGTCAGTTGTAAAACCCGCTGCCAGTTTCCCCATGCCAGTTTCTCTGTCAGTGTCTGATCATAGCCCGCTTCCTGAAAAGCGGCGAGCAATCGCGGCATTCCGCTGACATCGCCCAGCGCTGCAGGAGGAGTAATCCCGTCGAAATCAGAGCCAAAGGCCACATGGTCGCTGCCCATTATCTTCATCAGGTGATCACAATGCTTAACAATTTCTGTTAATGGCGTGTCAGCGTCGCGTTTACCGTCGGCGCGCAGAAACGCATTGCCGAAATTAATGCCGACCAGACCGCCGCTGTCGCGGATCGCCAGCAGCTGGTCATCGGTCAGATTGCGCGGTTGCGGACAGAGGGCGTGCGCGTTGGAGTGGCTGGCGACCAGCGGCGCACGGGAAAGACGGGCGGTATCCCGGAACGACTTAGTGTTCATGTGCGACACATCGATCATCATCTTCAGCTCACCCGCCTGCTGAATCAGCCTTTCACCGGCGGCGGTCAGCCCTGGCCCGGTATCAGGTGAGCCAGGAAAGCTGCCGCTGACGCCTTCACCAAAGCGGCTGGCCAGGTTCCAGAATGGCCCGATGCTGCGCACCCCCGCCTGCCAGAAGGCGTGCAGCTGCTCACCCTCCTCATCCAGCGCATCAGCCCCTTCGATATGTGCCACCATCGCCAGTACGCCTGCGGCGCGGCAGGCGGCAATCTCGTCACTGCTGCGGCAGAGTCGCGCCCGTCCGCCCGATGCATCGGCCAGCTGCTGCAGGATCTCAAGCTGTTGCCACATGATCTCCAGCGGTTGATACGGCTCACCGGCGCGAGCCGGAACGGTGCGGGCGATATACTCCTGCGGCGGCACAAAGATCGCAAACAACCCGCCACCCATTCCGCCCTGCTGAATGCGCGGAAAGTCGAGATGCCCCCGTTCAATCCCCTGATAAAACGCCTGCGCGGGCGCATCGCGATGATGCAGCCACAGGTTAAGCAACAGATCGTTGTGACCGTCAAAAATCAGCATAAGTGTCCACCCAGATAAACAGGCGACCATGCTAACCCTGCCCGGCAGTTTCACCAAACCAGAGCGCACGCAGGGTGTTGCCTTAAAGGTGGCAAGGGCGGTACAGCGGGCCTGTATTAAAAACCGCGCAGATTGCCAATGGTGTCAAAAAAGCAGGCGCGAGGAGGATAGGTGTCACGAACAGCGCGACAAGAAGGCGACGCCGGATAAGGCAAGTAAGCAGCAATATGACATACACAGCGCAGACCCTGACCGTGAGTGGTCAGAAATCGGCTTCAAACCCTGCCATACACTTTTATAATTATTTTTGCGTAACACAGTAAAATTATTTATCTTTATTTCTGTTTTTTGGGAAATATGGAGTGCAATCCTTTTAGCACTTAAACAAACGGAGAATGGAAGCATGGCGCGTAACTTAGCCCCCGGATATTGTGTCGTGGAAAAACCCGGCACGCTGGATTATCAGGCACGGGAACTCTTCAGGGATATTCGCTCCCCGGCTGCCAGCCTGTTTATGAAACTTAATGCGGATACGCAATATCTTAAACCGGGGCAGATTTTAATTATTGCTGACCCGGATACGCCTGATCACCTGACAATGCAGATGCTGAGTATACTTAAACAGGCAAAAAATAAAACCAACGCAGCGCTTATAGGCGTAAGTAGCGACGATGCCGGGTTTATGCAGAAACATTACGGAATGATCGCCGCGCTCACGGGTGCCGGTGACAGGATTTTCAGCACGGCGGGTGATGTCGGCGAAAAGTATTTCAATGCCATTGAGCAGACACTGAGAAAAATTGAAGCCAGTTATCAGAATCAATTATCTGCTGGCATGGGTGTTTGCGTTGCAATCGGCATAGTCACCGCTGGTGCCGGAGGCGTTGCTTGCGCTGCTGTGGGTTCACTAGTTGGTGGGGCGGTTGCAAGTTCAGCAAGCGATTACCTTATGGATCTTTGGTTAAAATAGCATGGAAAATATTCTTTTTTATATCGCTATGGGATGTGCCGCCGTCCCTTTCTTTATTACTGTTCTACAGTTTGTGATTTTTTCAATCAATAAAGAAAAATACGACACATTGTTAACCCTCTATCATGATAGCAAACTTGAATTACCCCCACTGTATCAATTTTACAGGTCTATGGGTTTTTTTGGCTCTTTTGGAATATCCTATTTTTTCTCAAGACTCAGAAAAGGTAAAAAAATAATCTTTCAGCCAAAAGATAATATTGCCATCACCGAATTTATAAGGGACATCCACATCAGCCTCATTAAGTGGATCGATAAATATTATTACTTTTCAATTTTGGCGCTATTATTTTATACACTATTTTTTATAATGAGCTTAATGAAAGTGGTAATCATGCAGCTTTAGCGGGTTGTGTGGCTATAGGTATAGTGACCGCTGGTGCCGGAGGTGTTGCTTGCGCAGCTGTGGGTTCTCTGGTCGGCGGTTATATCGGTAGCACTGCAGGCGAAAAAGCGGTGGATTTTTTACTGGGATCAACAGGTGATTGAATTTTATATATCCAGAGCGGGGTTGTTCTTTGGCCTGGCAGGAAGCTTTCTTATTTTTATATCTTTCTTCCTTTATGCTTTTAACAGAAAAGAATATGACAAACTCATTTCATTGTTCCTGGAGAAATATCAGTTCCCTCCCCCTTGTTCGTTCTATCACATGGTTGGTTTTTTTGGCACATACCAGGTGTGCAGATTTTTCATTAAGCTGAGCATGAATAAAAGAATATCCTCCTTTAACCAGGATAGTCCTGCTTATTCCTTTTTCAGCGAAAACAGACTGGCAGTAAGTCGCTGGATGATATATTTATCACGTCTGTGGATGTTTGCAGGAATCTGCTATCTCGGAACAACGCTGGCTGTTCTGATTTTGACTATTCTCAGATGAAAACTAAGCTGATCACCACGTAATTATACTAGCCCACTATGTGGGCTTAGTACGCGACTACAGCGCCTCTCCAGCATCACAACCGCCATCGACTTACAGTCCTTCAATGCCCCTTCAGCCATCTGAACCTTCTGCTGCAACAGCCCTGTTACAGTTTGAGTATTCAGCTTGATGTGTGTTGTCACTTTTGCGCGTCAGGTTGTCACTATTGCGCGCGCGGCCCGCAGGGCGTGTCGGCAGACTGGTAAAAAAACACAAGGAGAATCCTATGCTGACCCAACCTGCTGATAAATATCGTCCCTCCCCGGTAGTGTCCCTGCCTGACCGCCAGTGGCCTTCGCGCCAGCTCACCCAAGCCCCGCGCTGGCTCTCCACCGATTTGCGTGATGGCAATCAGGCGCTGGCAGAACCGATGGATCGGGAGCGGAAGATGGCGTTCTGGGATCTGCTGCTGCGCTGCGGGTTCCGCGAGATCGAGGTCGCCTTTCCCTCGGCGTCGCAGACGGATTTCGATTTCGTCCGTGACCTGATTGAGCAGCAGCGCATCCCGGAGGATGTGACGTTACAGGTGCTGACCCAGGCGCGCGAAGATCTGATTGCGCGCACGTTTGTGGCGCTGCAGGGTGTGCCGCGCGCCATCGTGCATCTCTATAATGCCACCGCGCCGCTGTTTCGCGAGCGGGTATTTAAGCAGAGTAAAGCGGAAATCGTGGCGCTGGCCACCGCTGGCGCACGCCAGATCCGCGCCGAATGCCAGGCGCAGCCGGAAACCCATTGGACCTTTGAATATTCGCCAGAGACCTTCTGCTTCACCGAGCCGGAGTTTGTGCTGGAGATTTGCGAGGCGGTGGCCGATGTCTGGCAACCGGACGCGCAGCGCCCGATGATCATTAACCTCCCCGCCACGGTGGAGGTGAACACTCCCAACGTCTATGCCGATCAGATTGAATTTTTCTGCCGCCACTTCAGCCGCCGTGATGCTGTCTGCATCAGCGTGCATCCGCACAACGATCGCGGCACCGGCGTCGCCTGCGCAGAACTGGCGCTGCTGGCGGGCGCTGACCGGGTGGAGGGCTGCCTGTTTGGTAACGGTGAACGCACCGGCAATGTCGATTTGATAACGCTGGCGCTGAATCTCTATACCCAGGGTGTTTCACCGCAGCTCGATTTCAGCCAGATGCATGAGGTGATTGAAGTGGTAACCCGCTGCAACCAGCTTCCGGTTCATCCGCGTCATCCCTATGCAGGCGAGCTGGTCTTCACCGCCTTCTCCGGTTCTCATCAGGATGCGATAAAAAAAGGGTTCGCCATCCGCGCCGAACGGCAGGAGAAAGAGTGGCAGATGCCCTACCTGCCGCTGGATCCGGCCGATATTGGCTGCAGCTATGAGGCGGTAATCCGCGTAAACAGTCAGTCGGGAAAAAGCGGTGCCGCCTGGCTGCTGGAGCAGAATCATGGTTTACAAATGCCGCGTGCGCTGCAGCAGGATTTCAGCCGCTGTGTTCAGCAGGAGACGGACCGCCACGGCGGCGAGATGACGCACTACGCGCTGTGGCAACTCTTCTGCCGCCAGTATGGCGTGACGCAGCCTGCGGTGGCATTGCAGCGGGCTGACAGTCAGAGTGACAGCGGCGGGCAGACGCAGATCAGTGCCAGCGTGAGGGTTCAGGACCGCTCACTGACACTGACCGGCAGCGGCAACGGCTGGCTGTCTGCGGCGGTGAATGCCCTGCGCGGCGCGTTTGATCTGCATCTGACCATTGAGGACTATCACGAGCATACGCTGGGAAGACGCAGTGACAGCCGTTCTGTGGCCTATGTCAGCTGCGTGGATGCCCGTGGTGTGCGGGCCTGGGGAGTGAGTATCGACAACGACACGGCCCGCGCCGCATTGCAGGCGCTGCTCAGCGCGGCAGGCCAGTTTCTGCAGGCGGAAAGTAGTCAGTGGGCGCAACGCCCAGCAGACGACGAAACATCGCACTAAACGCACTGGGGCTCTCATAGCCCAGCTCCAGCGCCACCCGCAGCACGGAGTCGCCCTGCGCCAGTCGCGTCAGCGCGATTGCCAGGCGGGCACGTCGCACCCAGTCGCTGAACTGCAGTCCGGTTTCGCGCATAAAATGACGGGCCAGCGTGCGGCCCGAGACATTCATCTGCGCGCTGGCACGCTGCAGCGTCCAGCTTTCACCGGGCGTCTGCTGAATCTGCTCGCACAGCGCCTGTAACCGGGGGCTGTCGGGCGTCGGCAGCGCAAAAGGCAGCACATCCATGCCCCGAATCTCATCCAGAATCAACTCCATCACCCGCTCGGCACGGCTCCCGGCGCTGTACTGCTCCGGCAGGCTCAGCGCCGTGACGATGAGCTCGCGCAGCAGCGGCGAGATCTGCACCACCTGACAACTGGCGGGCAGATCGGCGCGCGCCAGCGGGTCGATAAACAACGTTCGCGCCGCCACACTGCCGGTAATCTGCAGTGCATGACGGGTAAACGCGGGCAGCCAGACGCCACGACTCGGCGGCACAATCCAGCTGCCATACTCCGTCTCGACCCGCACCACGCCGCTCAGGGTATGGATCAGCTGGGCGCAGGCGTGATGATGCCAGGGTTCGCTGGCACCGTGCAGGTAGTCGTGCGCCAGCGGCACCAGCGGGCGCGTGCTGAAGTCAAAATGCTGCTGACTCATTGCGCCTTCAGGTAGCGGTAGATGACCGCCAGATCCTCTTCTCCGTGTCCAGCGTTTACCGCCTGCTGCCAGAGCTGCGCGATGTTCTCCAGCGCCGGTAATGGCGTCTCTGCCGCATCCAGCGCCAGGCGGGCATCTTTCAGCGCCCAGATCAGATGCATCTGCGGCGTATAGTCGTCACTGGCTATCATCCCGAGCTTCATTTTCGCATAAGGTGCGGCCAGCGGACCGCCCTCCAGCACCTGCCAGAGATCGTCGGTGGAAAAGCCGAACTGTTCCGCCAGACGGGTACTCTCCGCCAGGCTCTGCATCATGCCGATCAGCCAGCTGTTGATGACCAGCTTCATGCGGGTGCTTTTGCCCGCCTCACCCAGCCACTTTGTTCCTTTACTGATGGCGGCAAACACCGCTTCTGCCGCCTGCGCCCGGCTCTGATCGCCACTGGCCAGCACCAGAATCTGTGCATTTTCTGCTGGCGCTTTGGTGCCGGAGACCGGCGCATCAATCAGCAGCACATCGGGACGTTCCTCTGCGAAAAAGGCGATCAACGCATCGGTTTTTTCTACGCCGATGGTGCCCATCTGGCAGAGCGTCGCGCCCTGCTTAAACGCCTCTTTCGCCTGATGCAGCACCTGCTCGGTGGTGTCGCCATCGGAGAGCATGGCAATCACTACATCCGCCTGACGCACCGCTTCTTCCGGCGAGTCAGCCAGCTGTAAACCGGCCTCCAGCAGATCCTCGCCACGTGCGCGGGTGCGGTTCCAGCCATGTACGCGAAAGCCTTTTTTCAGCAGGTTGGCGGCAAATGCGTGCCCCATTGCGCCTAATCCCAGAACCGCCACTTCAGGTTGTTTCATGCTGACTCCCGTGAGTTATAGGTCTGCATCCGATCATATCGAATGCCTTGTCACTGCAAAAGATGGATTCCAGCCTGGCGGTAAACAGAGAAAAAATCCAGCCCGAAACGGTGTACCCCGGCGCATCAAACCCTTACCATACGCGGCGATTGTTCCACCTGGTTCATTTACGCTTATTTTTCGGGCCTCTGATAATGAAAATAATTTCTCTGCGTCAGGCGACGCTGTTGATGTTGCCTGCCATTTTGCCGCTGCCGCTGCTGGCAGCGGATAATGACAATACCCTGGTCGTGACGGCCGCCCCGCCGGAAAAGGGCCTTAACGAACTCGATACGCCCGCCGCCCTGAGCGTGGTCAGCGGCGACGATATGCGTCAGGCGGCCGCGCGCGTAAACCTGTCGGAAAATCTCAGCAGCGTACCGGGTCTGCAAATCCAGAACCGGCAGAATTACGCACAGGACCTGCAGCTGTCGATGCGCGGCTTTGGCTCCCGCTCAACCTACGGCGTGCGCGGTCTGCGTATTTACGTGGATGGTATCCCGGCCACCATGCCGGATGGTCAGGCGCAGACCTCCAATATTGATATCGGCTCCATTGATCATGTCGAAGTGCTGCGCGGCCCCTTTTCTGCGCTGTATGGCAACGCCTCGGGCGGCGTGATCAATGTCACCACCCAGCAGGGTCAGCAACCGACCACGCTGGAAGCCAGCAGCTGGTACGGCAGTTACGGCAGCTGGCGCAACAGCGTCAAAGCCAGCGGCGCCACCGGTGACGGCAGTCACGCCGGGGATGTGAACTACACCGTCTCCGCCTCCCGCTTTACCACCCACGGCTATCGCGATCACAGCGAAGCACAGAAGAACCCCGGCAACGCGCGGCTGGGTGTGCGGATCGATGATGTCAGCACCCTGACGCTGCTGTTTAACAGCGTTCACATCGACGCGCAGGATCCCGGCGGCTTAACCGAGGCGCAGTGGCGGGACAATCCGCGCCAGGTGGTCAGTAACGTTCCGCTCTACAACACCCGTAAAACCGTGGATCAGACTCAGGGCGGCCTGCGTTATCAGCGTCAGATGAGTGAGAACGACGACCTCAGCGTGATGCTCTACGCGGGCATGCGCGAAACCACCCAGTTCCAGTCGATTCCCGCCGCCGTTCAGCGCAATCCGTCCCATCCCGGTGGCGTGATTGCCCTGACCCGCCACTATCAGGGCGTCGATACCCGCTGGACCCATCGCGACACGCTGCTGTCGATTCCGGTGGCGGTGACCGGTGGCCTCGACTACGAAACCATGACCGAGCGCCGCAAGGGCTATGAGAACTTTACGGTCAGCAACGGCGTGACGCAGCTGGGCGAACAGGGCAATCTGCGCCGCAACGAGCGAAACCTGATGTGGACGCTCGATCCCTATCTGCAGAGCGCCTGGCAACTGACAGATAAGCTGTCGCTGGATGCAGGCGTGCGCTTCAGCACGGTTAACTTTGACTCCAATGACTTCTATATCAAGCCCGGTAACGGCGACGACAGCGGTGATGCGCGCTATCACAAATGGCTGCCCGCTGCGGCGCTGAAATATGCCTTTGACCCCAGCTGGAACGCGTGGATCTCTGCCGGTCGCGGCTTTGAAACCCCGACCATTAATGAGCTGTCCTACCGTTCGGATGGCGCAACAGGCCTGAACCTGGGGCTGAAACCGGCCACCAGCGACACGCTGGAGATCGGCAGCAAAAAACGCATCGGCAACGGCCTGATCAGCGCGGCGCTGTTCCAGACCGATACCCGTGATGAAATTGTGGCGGATGCCAGCAGTGGCGGACGTACTACCTATAAAAATGCCGGTCAGACCCGCCGTCGCGGTCTGGAGTTAAGCCTGGATCAGCAGTTTGCCTGGGACTGGCGACTGAAAATGGCTTACACGCTGCTGGATGCGCGCTATCGCAGCAACGCCTGTGGCAGCGAAAGCTGTGACGGCAACCGCATCCCTGGCATCGCCCGTAACATGGCTTATGCCGGACTCGGTTACCTGCCGGAACAGGGCTTTTATGCAGGCAGTGAGGTACGTTATCTGAGCCAGATTGCCGCTGAAGATCAGAATGCGGTGAATACCCCGTCCTACACCGTGGCAGCCGTGAACAGTGGCTATAAGTGGCTGGTGGATAACTGGACGCTGGATCTGTTTGGTCGGGTGGATAACCTGTTTGACCGGCACTACGTGGGTTCAGTGATTGTGAATGAGAGTAATGGTCGCTACTTCGAGTCTGCACCTGGCCGCAACTACAGTGTCGGTTTAACGCTGGGTTACGCCTTCCGCTAAAAACATCCGGGCCACTGTTGTGGTGGCCCGAATCTAAATGCTAATCAGGCACGCGAATTCAGCTGTGCCTTAATCTCCTCACAGCTGCCGGTTTCACCCAGACGCGGGAAGATCAATTTCACGCTGTTGTTATGGGTATCCCTATTCAGATCGGTCATCGCATCCGTCGCCAGCGTGACGTTGTAACCCAGCTCATACGCCTGACGTGCGGTCGATTCCACACCGATACTGGTCGCGATACCGCAAATCACCACCTGAGTGATACCGCGCTGTTGCAGTTCATCGTGCAGTGCCGTGGCATGAAACGCACCCCAGGTTTTCTTGGTGATGGTGAGGTCATTCTGCTGCGGGGTCATCGCCGGAACCAGCGTCGCCCAGTCGGCAGGGAATTCGCCGCTGTGACGCGCCTGCTCGTTACGGCCCGGCGCTCCACCCGCCACGTTCACCAGCACGACCGGCAGATCGTGTGTGCGAAACGCCTCAGCCAGACCGGCACAGCGTTCGATCACTGGCTGCGGCTCATGAACCAGCGGCAGCGCCACAATGCCGTTTTGCAGGTCGATAACAATCAGCGCAGTTTTTGCATCAAGTGTGGTTACAGCCATGTTGAATCCTCGGGTTTAATAGTCAGTGAGTCGTTGCAACAGAGGGAGAACGTCTGTCAGCTGCTGCTGTTCAGCCGGGCTAAGCCGCGCTTCCAGCGTTCGCACCAGCCAGTCATCGCGCATCGCGCGACTTGAGTTAATCACCGCGAGGCTCGATTCGGTAGGCAGATAGCGGGTTTTACGGCCATCATGGGGATCAGGCTCCCCCGTCACCAGTTCTGCCGCCAGTAGCCCGGCGACGGTCGCGCCCATAGACTGGGTGCGTACGCCTTCGGCAGCCGCCAGCTGCGTTACCGTCATCGAACCGTCGCGCACCAGATGTCCCAGCACCGCAACCTGCGACCAGGTGAGTTCGCCAGGCGGTGCCGACTCGCGTAACCGGCGGCCCAGTTTGCCCACCAGCATGCGCAGCATGGCAGCAGATTCAGTCAGATCGCTCATTACCCGTCTCCATCGATAAGCGAAAGTATAAGGATACGAAGGTAAACTGTGTAGTTTGCTCCGGTATCAATTTGTAACGTCCGGGCGTTGCAGGTAGTGAATCAGACTGTGGAAACGCAGCGGCGTGCTGAGCGGGTTCCGGTAGCTGTGCAGCACGTCGGCCCTGAACTGAAACGCTTCTCCGGTGAGCAGACGTCGCCAGAGATCACCGACACCCAGCAGCAGTTCGCCTTCAATGACCACCACCTGCTCCACGCAGCCGGCTTCATGCGGCGACGAGTGACTCTGCGCGCCCGCTGCCAGCTCCACCGCCAGCAGATCAAAACGCAGTTGCGGATCGTAAGGCAGCAGCGACCGTACTGACATTTCAGCATTGGGCTGACTGAACCCTGAAGCTGTGCCGGCTGGCAAGGCGCTGCCGTCGATAAAAAAGGAAAAGGGAACATTGAAACCGGTGGCAATCTTCCACAACGTCGCCACGGTGGGACTCGATTCGCCGCGCTCAATCTGACCCAGCATCGCTTTACTGACGCCGGTTCGCTCCGCGGTCAGCGTCAGGCTCCAGCCATTGGCCTGGCGCAACTGTCTGAGCGCGCCGCTCAGGTGTTGCTGAAAATCCGCCATTTTTTCTCCTGAATTCCAGTCCTGGTAAGAGACGTTATGGTGATAGTGTAACACTTGTGCGTTATAGCGCATCATGCGACCATGCGCGCTATAACGCACAACTTTACCGGGAATCTGATCATGACGAGTGCTGAACCGTCCCGTTTTACCTTGCCGATGCTGGTCTCCGGTTTCGTTGCTGTGCTGGTGGGCTACAGCAGCAGCGGTGCGATTATCTATCAGATGTTTCAGGCGGCAGGGGCCTCGCCCGCGCAGATTGGCGGCTGGCTGTCGGTGCTGGGGCTCGCGCAGGGGATCGTCTCGCTGAGTCTGTCATTACGCTACCGCATGCCTGTGCTGGCCGCCTGGTCCACGCCCGGTGCCGCGCTGCTGGCCACCAGTTTCCACGGCATTTCGCTGAATGAGGCGGTGGGCGTTTTTGTTTTCGCCAACCTGCTGATTGTCGTGAGCGGCGTGACCGGCCTGTTTGCCCGACTGATGAACCAGATTCCCGCCTCGCTGGCGGCGGCGATGCTGGCAGGTATTCTGCTGCGTTTCGGGCTTCAGACCTTTGCCGATTTGCAGAGCAACTTTGTGCTGTGCAGCAGCATGTGCCTGGCCTGGTTGCTGGCCCGTCGCTGGCTGGCCCGCTACGCCATTCTGGTGACGCTGCTGGCAGGCATTGCGGTTGCGCTGGCTCAGCACGCCATCCACTTTCCGCCGCAGTCGATTATGCTGGCGCTGCCGGAACCGGTGATGCCGCACTTTACCCTGACCACGCTGCTGGGGATCGGCGTGCCCTATTTCCTGGTAACGATGGCGTCGCAGAATGCTCCCGGCATCGCCACATTGCAGGCGCACGGCTACCGTCCGCCGGTCTCATCACTGATGGGCTGGACCGGATTCACTGCCCTGCTGCTGTCGCCGTTTGGTGGCTTTTCGGTCTGCGTGGCGGCGATTACGGCGGCGATCTGCATGAGCGATGAGGTCGACGAAAATCCTCAGCAACGCTGGCGGGCGGCGGTGCTGGCCGGTGTGTTCTATCTGCTGGCGGGCGCATCCGGGGCACTGATCGCGGTACTGTTCAGTGCGCTGCCTGCGGTGCTGATTGAGACGCTGGCGGGTCTGGCACTGCTTGCCACGCTGGGTGGCAGTCTGCATCGCGCACTCGATGTGCCTGCTGAACGCGACAGTGCGCTGATCACGTTTTTGATCACCGCGTCGGGCGTTTCTCTATTGGGTATTGGCCCTGCCTTCTGGGGGCTGGTGGGCGGCGTTATCGCTCACCTGCTGCTGGTGCGTAAAACTACCTGATTGCGTGATACCTGCTGAAATATCGGTTATTTTTCCACCCGCCAGTGAAAAAAACACTGGATTTACCTCCTTTTCTGCCGTTTGATTTGTCATTGCCCCGCGTAAAATCAACCTAATCGTCGATAACACGCGATTTTCTGCCTCAGACAACGACCGATAAGGGCCCAACAGGTGGCAAAAACTATTCTGCGCAGCGGTAATTTAGATGCAGTTCTGGCGTTAGGTGAAAATGGCCAGCCGGTCTACGCCTCAGCACTGCAAATTCGTGAAACCCTGCGCCTGCGCCGTCAGGGCGCACTGGCAGATTGCCTGGCGATTCCCCAGGCCAATGAACGGGGCGAACGCCTCGACTGGTATGCCCCTTTTAGCGGCCGGGTGAAATCCTGGCTGGGTGCCAGCGATCATGAACGTCGCGCGGCGCTGCAACAGCTCACCGCCTGTCAGCAGGATATGCAGGAACTCAGTACGCGCGCGCGCGCGGCAGAGAACCCATCGATGCGCCTGTTTGGTGCCCTGCTGAGCAAAACCCTTCAATTCCCCGACCAGCAGTATGTCTATCTGGTTGATGGCAAACCCGTTATCACCTTCTGGGGCTTTGTCGATGCCCAGGCGCGCAGTCGCGATGACGCGCTGGCCTGCCTGCGTGACACCCTGGAAGAGAACCTGCCTGCTACGCTGGTTGAACCGCTACCTGAGCTGCCTGCCGCACCGGTGGTCACTGAGCCAGTCGTTATCGCGGAACCGGAGCCAGAACCAAAACCTGAACCCGAAGTTGTTGCTGAACCCTTGCCGGTTGTCGCCCCCGTTGAACCTCAGCCGGTCACGCCGGTAGTGGCTCGCCGCCGTTTCCGCGTCTGGACTCTGTTACCGCCCGTGGCTATTGTTGCTGCCGTGACGGTGGCCGTGCTGCTGCATAAACCGGAGCCTGTGGTCACACCGGTTGCGACAACGAAGCCGGTAACCGCCCCTGCACCTGTATCAACCCCAACACCCGCTGCGACTCAGGCACCGGTTGCTGCGACACCTTCTGCTGCGCCGTCTGCTACGACGCCTGCGGAGACAGCAACGGCTGAGAAACAACCCGAGTCGCTGCCACAGAAACCAGCAAGCACTGGCACTACCGAAGCAGCGCCTGCCGCGTCATCTGCTACCCTTGCCAGTGTGGTAACCCCGCCGGTTCCGGCTAAAGCTGATGACCTGATCGTCACGCCAGACGCCGTGCGCGAAGGTCAGGTGCAGGTGATTGATGGTCGCTGGCGTGTCACTATCGAACAGATGCAGACGCCAACCGGTAAGCCGCCGGTGATGCGCTTCCAGTTTAAAAATGGCAAAGGCACCGTGCAGGTCGCCCAGGGGAATACCACCTGTAAAGCCGATGTCAGTGCCGCCATGACCAGCGCCGGTAACCTGGTTATTGAGAGCCGCTACACGGCGAAGTGCCAGAACAATTCGCGCTACCGTATGCCACTGCTGGTCTGCCATGCGAGTATGGGCGCCGCCGTGTGTGAAGCACAGTATGCTGATGACCGGGTCTTCCCGATGACGATTAAGCGTGAGAGTAAATAACGATGCTGGCTCCCCTGATCGATGACAAACAAAAAATTTCGCTGATTGAAAACAGCGGTGTGCAGTTTCTTGATTTTGGCCTGCAACTCTCAGATACCCCGGCGCGCCGCCAGTTTGTGCGCCAGACCGCCAACGGCCCGCTGCTGCGCCTTAAGGTTGATGGCAACAGCGGTAAGTTCCTGCTCTACCCGGAAGATGGCGGCGCAGCGGAAGTGGTGCGCCCCGAGTCCGATATAGCCCTGGCGGACTCACTGACCCTGCTGTCAGCCTGCTGGCTGCCATTACCGATGCTGCGCTGCGCCAGCGGACGTCGTTTTATCGGCGGCCCTGAAAACTGGGCGCGCATGCGTCTGGTTGCCCTGC
>NZ_JBXUHX010000043.1:0-28302 GCF_058148845.1 Pantoea sp. RCC30.1
GTGCGTTAGCGTCCTGTCGCGAGGTGGCGTATATTACGCTTTCCTCCTGCAGAGTCAACCTCTTTCTCAGAAGTTTTCTCCGGCGGCTCAGTCTCCTGCGCCTCTCAACCCGTTTCCCGTTGCTGGTGTTCCGTGTCGATGGAGGCGCATTATAGGGATCCCGTTTCAGAGCACAACCCTTTTTTAGGATCTTTTATCTGAACGGTTATAAATGATCCAGATTGATGAGATCGCCACCGATCCGGGTCAGAATTGGCTTGTCAGCTGTGTAAAATCGCATCAGGCTGCAGTGAAAACAGAACAAAGGAGAACATGATGACTTCCGCCCTACGCCCATATAAAGATCTTTTCCCGCAAACTGGTCAGCGCGTTATGGTCGATCCAAGCAGCGTTGTTGTCGGTGATGTAATTATGGAGGATGACGTCAGCATCTGGCCGCTGGTTGCGATCAGGGGTGATGTGAATCAGGTCCGGATTGGTGCCCGCACCAATGTGCAGGACGGCAGTGTTCTGCACGTTACGCACAAATCTGCATCTAACCCTCAAGGCTTCCCTCTTATTATTGGCGAGGACGTCACGGTCGGACATAAAGCGATGCTGCATGGCTGCACCATTGGCGATCGCGTGCTGGTCGGAATGGGATCGATTCTGCTTGATGGTGTAATAGTAGAAGAAGAAGTGATGATTGGTGCCGGGAGTCTGGTGCCACCAGGTAAAAGGCTGGAGAGCGGCTATCTCTATCTGGGTAGCCCGGTGAAGCAGATCAGGCCGCTGAATGACAGTGAGAAGGAAGGTTTACGCTATTCCGCTAATAATTATGTCGGCTGGAAAGATGATTACCTTACTGGAGATAACCAGATCCAGCCCTGAGCATCCACGTCATCCTGACGAATAGCCCCTTCGGCCTCATCTTCCAAATCCCAGCGATGGTGCTGAAACAGCGCCTTCGCCTCCCCTTCACCAAAGCGTGAAGCCAGCGACTCACGACTGATTGCACAGTTCAGCCGCATGCCGTTGACCAGTACCGGGAAACAGACCGCCTTAAGTTCAACGTCATAGGTTTCCTCATCCGGGAACTGTATCGCCTGATTCATGGCTGCATGGCCTGCTTGAGCTGAGCAATGACAGGTGCAATTTCCGGCATCACACCGTGCCATATATAGAAGGCATGAGCAGCCTGTCCCACCAGCATACCCAGTCCATCTGCCAGATGATGAGTGCCCCGCACCTGACACCAGAGCAGGAAAGGCGTCAACCCGCTTTGATAAAACATGTCATAACAGCGCACATCCGGATGGATGACTTCCACAGGTAAAGGAGGCGTTTCACCCTTCACACCACTGGAAGTGGCATTGATGATCAGATCAAAGTTTTGATTCACCAGTTGCTCAAAACTACATGCCCGGATAGGCCCACGCTCTCCAAACAGAGTCGCCAGCTCTTCAGCGCGCGCGGCCGTACGATTGACGACGGTCAGCGTCACGCCTGCTGAAAGCAGCGGCAGAATGACACCGCGTGCGGCCCCGCCCGCTCCCACCAGCAATACATTGTCGCCAGCGTTGATCATTTTCAGCCGTTCAAGATCGCTTAACAGGCCAATTCCATCTGTGTTGTCTCCCAGAATCTGCCCATCACGGAGCTTTTTTACCGTGTTAACCGCGCCGGATAGGGTAGCTCGTTCACTCAGCTGATCGGCAAATTCCCATGCCTGCTGTTTGAAAGGCAACGTCACGTTCGCACCACGACCGCCCTGTTCGAAAAAGGCAGAGAGCGCCCGGTGGAAACCATCAACCGGGGCACAAATGCGGCCATAACGATGTTCAATGCCCGTCTGATCAGCGAAGGCCTGATGGATCAGCGGAGATTTACTGTGGTTGATCGGATTACCGAAAACGGCGAATTGATCCATGAATTAACCCTGACGTATAAGTTCGCCGCTGATAACATCGCGGATTTCAGAAGGATTTAGTCGTCCACCCGTTTTTCCCGAAAGAACCGGGAAATGCTCGCCAAACTGCTGCTTCACTTCTTCAGCCGTGCGGCAGGGAGGCAAGCCAGTAAGATTTGCACTGGTTGAAACCAGCGGTTTACCGAATGCGCGGCAAAGGGCCTGTACATCAGGATGGTCACTGACGCGAATGGCAAGTGAATCAAATTGTCCGGTCAGCCAGCGAGGCGTTTGCGGTGGAACGGGGACGACAAAGGTCACCGGGCCTGGCCAGCAGGCAAACATCCGCTCACGCTGAGTCACCGAAAGTTCGCGTGCGGAGATATAAGGTTCAAGCTGGGTATAATCAGCTGCAATCAGGATGAGTCCCTTTTCTACCGGACGCTGTTTCAGCGCAAGCAATGCCATGACGGCAGATTCACTATCAGGGTCACAGCCCAGACCAAATACGGCTTCAGTGGGATAGGCGATGACCGCCTGTCGATTCAGCTGTTCTAAGCAGGTCTCAAGTGAATCGGCGAGGTGTTGATTTTCCATGGTCTATGAATTCTCTTCAGCGATGGCTTTGCCACAACTCTTACTGGCGCAGAAGCGTTTTACTCCCTGCGCGGTCTTTTTTTCCACTAATAGTGGATACTCACAATAAGGGCAGGTTCCGGAAACGGGTGTCAGGTTCACGACAAACTGGCAGGCTGGATAGCGATCGCAGGAGTGGAACGTTTTGCCGTAACGAGAACGCCGCTGTACTAAGCGGCCTTCATGGCACTGTGGACAGGCCAGCGAGGTTTCATCCGGCTTATCGATGGTTTCGGTGTATCCGCATTCCGGATAGAGGCTACAGCCAATGAACATGCCAAAACGTCCCTGCCGCAATACTTTATCCGCCCCGCATTCGGGGCAAGCGTGGCCTTCCAGCACTTTGACCACATGGCCATCCGCCTGACCTTTTAATGGTCGAATGTAGTCGCACGCCGGGTAGTTCGCGCAGCCCAGAAAAGGACCGTGTTTACCGGAGCGTATAACCAGTTCTGCCCCGCAAGCGGGGCAGGGATCCTGTTTACGCACGGTGAAGAGTGCAGCTTTACTCATAGCGTTCAATGCATGAAAGGAAATTTAATGCAGCATACCTTCATTGGCGTCGAATAGCAGTTCTTCCATCTGCTGATAGGCATTTTCACATCCTGGGATGTTGAACAACACCATCAGCACCACCCATTTGAGATCCTCCAGGTCAAACTCAGAGGTATCCAGCGCCATGATACGTTCGATAACCATTTCTCGGGTTTCCAGGTTCAGCACCTGAATCTGCTCCAGGAACAGCAGGAAACCACGGCTGTCAGCATCTAAACGCTTGCTCTCTTCATCGGTATAAATACGCATGGAGAGCGGATCATTTGTCAGTAAAATTGGCTCTACCAGTCCTTCCTGATAGTCAGCCAGTCTTTCTAACCAGTTCAGCGCACTGTAAACATCTTCACGATGGAACCCGGCATCCGTCAGGTCGTCTGTCAATCTGTCCTGATCAACACCCATTTCTGCTTCGTTGTGGATATATGTCTCAAACAAATACATCAGTACGTCGAACATGGCATGCCCTCCTCAATCGGACATAGCCGCCGGGTACAGCTGCGATCCATCCTGCTAACTCCAGTTCCAGCAACTGAGCTGAGATAACTGGCACAGATTGGCCGGCACGTTCAGCGACAACGTCAACAGGTGTAACATCATCACCTACGTTAGCCAACACATCAGCAAATGGCAATGGAGCATCGTCACTCACCTCAGAATAAATTTCGCTGGCCTGGGTCGCTGGCAGCCAGTTTAGTGCACTTGCCAGATCTTCCATGATGTTATTGGGATGGGCCACCAGCAGCGCTCCCTGCTGAATCAACCAGTTTACGCCTTCGCTTAACGGGTTACCGAGCGCGCCAGGTAAGGCATAAACATTGCGATTTTGCTCCAGCGCATAGCGTGCCGTCACCAGTGAGCCACTCTTTAAAGAGGCTTCGACCACCAGCACCCCATGGCTCAGGCCGCTGATGATACGATTGCGGCGTGGAAAATTAAGCGGATGCGGCTGGGTCATCAGCGGAAACTCAGTAATAACCGCACCACCCTGATCTACGATCTCTGCAGCAAGATGGGCATGATTTTTGGGATAGAGCCGCTGCAACCCACTGCCTAGCACAGCCACCGTTCTACCCTTCACGTTGAGCGCTGCCTTATGCGCAACCCCATCAATACCCCGGGCCAGTCCGCTGGTAATGGTCAGACCGCTGAGGCTTAACTGCTGGGTAAACCAGTCGCACCAGTAACGACCATTGTGGGAACAGTTCCGGCTACCTACCACCGCTAACTGGGGTGTACTGATCACGCCAGGATCGCCATTAATATAGAGCAGCGGCGGAAAGCGGCTCGTCTCTTTAAGCCGGACAGGATAGGCTGCATCCAGAGCAGTCACCAGATGATGAGTCGGACTCTCCCCCAGCCAGGCATAGACTTCGATGAGCTTTTCCTCATTAAAATCAGAATATTGCTTACGCTGGCTGGCGTCTAAACCAAGCCGGATAAGTTGCTCACTGTCCGCCGGTTCGGCACCTGTCTGCTGCGCCACTTCAATCCAGCGTTTCCCTGTCATCCCAGTGACGGCTGCCAGCCGCACATACTGCGCTATTTTGTCCATCTCTGGCTCCCTGATCGCCCTTGCTTCCTGCCGCACAATGCTGTCAATCAGTCCTCGAAAAGTCTACAATATGAGGTAGTAATCTTTTCTTAACCGAATACAGATCTGGATATTTATGTCAGTTTTGCAGGTATTACATTTCCCTGACGAGCGTCTTCGCAAAGTCGCTGCGCCCGTTAAAGAAGTTAACGCAGACATTCAGCGTATCGTTGATGATATGTTCGAGACGATGTACGCCGAAGAAGGTATCGGTCTTGCGGCTACGCAGGTCGATATTCATCAGCGCATTATTGTGATTGATGTCTCTGAAAGTCGTGAAGAGCGTTTAGTACTGATTAACCCTGAGCTGCTGGAAAAAAGCGGCGAAACCGGTATTGAAGAAGGTTGTCTCTCTATTCCGGAACAGCGCGCATTTGTTCCGCGTGCTGAACGGGTCAAAGTTCGCGCACTTGATCGCGACGGTAAAAGCTTCGAGCTGGAAGCCAGCGAGTTACTGGCCATCTGTATCCAGCATGAGATCGATCATCTGGAAGGCAAACTGTTTATCGATTATCTGTCGCCTCTGAAACGGCAACGAATCAAAACTAAGTTAGAGAAACTGGCGCGTCAGAACGCGCAGGCTTCCTGAGATCTTAAGAAGGGATAAACGTGTCTGCCCCGCTAAAAATCATCTTTGCCGGCACACCTGACTTTGCAGCGCGTCATCTTGACGCGCTGCTTGCTTCTGAACATCAGGTTATCGGCGTATTCACCCAACCCGACCGTCCTGCTGGTCGGGGTAACAAATTAACCCCGGGCCCGGTCAAAACGCTGGCGCTGGCACATGACATTCCGGTTTATCAGCCTAAGTCTCTGCGGCCGGAAGAAAATCAGCAGCTGGTTGCTGATCTCAAGGCCGATGTGATGGTTGTTGTCGCCTACGGATTAATTCTGCCAAAGGCCGTGCTTGATATGCCACGTCTGGGCTGCATCAACGTCCATGGTTCGCTGCTGCCACGCTGGCGTGGAGCCGCACCGATTCAACGTGCGCTCTGGGCTGGCGACAGCGAAACCGGCGTGACCATCATGCAGATGGATGTGGGCCTGGATACTGGCGATATGTTGCATAAACTGGCCTGTCCGATTACTGCCCAGGATACCAGTGCAACACTCTATGACAAGCTGGCACAGCTTGGACCACAGGGACTGCTGGATACGCTGACCTTACTGAGCACTCAGCAGGCTACACCAGAAAAACAGGATGAGACTCTGGCCAACTATGCTGAGAAGCTCAGTAAAGAGGAGGCGCGTCTTGATTGGGCACTTTCAGCAGAACAGCTTGAACGTTGTATTCGCGCGTTTAACCCGTGGCCAATGAGTTTTTTCACTATTAATGATCAACCCGTAAAAGTCTGGCAGGCAAGCGTTCTGCCTCACAGCGATCGTTCGCCGGGTGAAATTATCAGTGCAGATAAGCATGGCATCCAGGTAGCGACCGCTCAGGGTGTACTTAATCTGCTGCAGTTACAGCCCGCCGGTAAAAAACCGATGTCGGCTCAGGATCTTCTCAACTCGCGCCGGGAATGGTTTGAACCTGGAACCCTTCTGGACTGACTCTCAGGCCCGGTCACTCACCGGGCCTTTTGTTTGATGACAAAACCCTATGACTAAATCAATCAACCTGCGTAGCCTCTCCGCTCAACTTATTGAGCGTGTTGTCGACAAAGGCGAATCCCTGAATACGGCACTCCCTGCCGCTCAGAAAAAACTTTCTGACAAAGATAGCGCGTTAGTGCAGGAGATCTGTTTTGGCGTGTTGCGCACATTACCGCAGCTTGAAGCGCTAATCGGCAAACTGATGGAGCGTCCACTTACCGGCAAACAGCGGGTTCTGCACTATCTGATCATGGTCGGGCTTTATCAGCTGGAATATACACGCGTGCCTGCTCATGCCGCATTGGCTGAAACCGTCGCGGGCGCCGAAGTCCTGAAGCGCACCAGCCTCAAAGGCTTATTAAATGGTGTGTTACGCCAGTTTCAGCGCCAGCGAGAAGAGCTGCTCGTCAGCATTCAGGATGGCCCGCAGCGTTACCTGCATCCGGGATGGCTGCTAAAGCGATTGCAGCATGCCTGGCCGGAACAGTGGCAACAGATCGTCGAAGCCAATAATCAGCGTCCGCCGATGTGGCTCCGGGTTAACCGTCAGCACCAGGATCGTGACGCGTGGCTGGACATGCTGGTCGAAAGTGGCAGGAATGCACAGCCTGCTGACGATGTGCCAGATGCGCTGCGGCTTGACGCCCCTGCCCCGGTAAGTCAGTTACCTGGCTTCGATCAGGGTTGGGTAACCGTGCAGGATTTGTCCGCTCAGCGCTGTGCTTTGCTGCTTGCTCCCCAAAACGGGGAACAGATTCTGGATTTATGCGCTGCACCCGGCGGTAAAACGACTCATATTCTTGAAATCGCGCCGGAAGCCGAAGTGATGGCCGTCGACGTAGATGCGCAGCGCCTTAAACGCGTTGAGGAAAATCTGCAGCGACTGGGCATGAAAGCAGACGTTAAACAGGGTGATGGACGAACGCCGCAACAGTGGTGCGGTGATCGTCAGTTTGACCGAATTCTGCTGGATGCTCCCTGCTCTGCTACCGGTGTTATCCGACGCCATCCCGACATTAAGTGGCTGCGTCGCGATCGTGATATCGCCGAGCTGGCAAAACTTCAGAGTGAAATTCTCGACGCTGTCTGGCCGCACCTCAAACCTGGCGGTACGCTGATTTATGCTACCTGTTCCATCCTGCCTGAAGAGAATTATCAGCAGATAGATGCTTTCCTGCAGCGCCAGCACGATGCAAAGGCAGAATCCCTCAGGGATGCGCCGGCAAACGGCTTGCAGGTATTCCCGCAAGCCGAAGGCGGAGATGGTTTCTTTTACGCTAAGCTGATAAAGAAATCGGGTACAAACTGAGATGAGTATTGATAAGCGATGAAAATAATCATTCTGGGCGCAGGACAGGTTGGCGGCACCCTGGCAGAGAATCTGGTGGGTGAAAACAACGATATCACAGTGGTAGATACCGACTCTTCACGTCTGCGCCATCTGCAGGATAAGTTCGATCTGCGCGTCGTGCAGGGTCATGGTTCTCATCCGCGAATTTTGCGTGAGGCAGGAGCGGAAGATGCAGACATGCTGGTTGCCGTAACCAACTCGGATGAAACCAACATGATTGCCTGCCAGATTGCTTATTCGCTTTTCAATACGCCGAATCGTATCGCCCGTATTCGCGCGGCCGACTATCTACGTGATGCGGACAAGTTATTTATTCCTGAAGCGGTGCCTATCGATCATCTGATCTCGCCCGAGCAGTTGGTGATCGACAATATCTACCGCTTGATCCAGTACCCTGGTGCGCTGCAGGTGGTTAACTTTGCAGAGGGCAAAGTCAGCCTGGCGGTGGTGAAAGCCTATTATGGCGGGCCGCTGGTGGGAAATCCGCTGTCGATCATGCGTGAGCATATGCCACACATTGATACGCGTGTAGCCGCAATTTTTCGTCAGGACCGCCCTATTCGTCCGCAGGGCTCAACTATCGTAGAAGCGGGTGATGAGGTGTTTTTCATCGCTGCCAGTCAGAATATTCGTGCGGTAATGAGTGAGATGCAGCGGCTGGAGAAACCTTACAAGCGGATTATGCTCGTGGGTGGCGGTAACATTGGTTTCGGTCTGGCGCAGCGTCTTGAGAAACATTACAGCGTTAAGTTGATTGAACGTAACCCTCAGCGCGCAGCGGAACTCGCAGAACATCTGCATGACACCGTGGTGTTTTATGGCGATGCCTCGGATCAGGAGTTACTGGCGGAAGAACATGTTGAGCAGGTCGATTTGTTTATCGCAGTTACCAATGATGATGAAGCCAACATCATGTCAGCGATGCTGGCGAAAAAGATGGGTGCGAAGAAGGTTATGGTACTTATTCAGCGCCGCGCCTATGTCGATCTGGTTCAGGGCAGCGTCATCGATATCGCTATTTCACCTCAACAGGCCACAATTTCTGCCCTGTTGGGTCACGTGCGTAAAGCAGATATCGTGGGCGTTTCATCGTTACGACGCGGCATTGCAGAGGCGATTGAAGCGATAGCGCATGGTGACGAATCAACATCACGCGTGGTCGGCCGCTCCATTGACGATATCAAGTTGCCGCCAGGAACCATCATTGGCGCAGTGGTTCGCGGTGACGATGTGATGATTGCCAATGATAACCTGCGCATCGAACAAGGCGATCATGTCATCATGTTCCTGACCGACAAGAAGTTTGTGTCAGATGTGGAACGTCTCTTCCAGCCGAGTCCCTTTTTCCTTTAAATGCCGCGTTTATAAGCAAACTCAGCACGAGACACGTAAAACTGCGGCTTAATTGGCTGTGTTGATGGCAAAACCACTAAGGTTTGTTAGACTTTATGTCATTGGCTTAGGCAAGGAGATAAGTATGAGTTTAATCAAAGAGTTTCGCGACTTCGCAATGCGCGGCAACGTGATGGATTTAGCCGTTGGTGTCATCATCGGTGCTGCCTTCGGTAAGATCGTTTCATCATTAGTCGCCAACATCATCATGCCCCCCTTAGGCTTACTGATTGGTGGCGTCGATTTTAAATCATTCGCCTGGGTACTTAAGCCAGCAGTTGGTGATGCGCCAGCCGTTGTAATGCAATACGGTATCTTCCTTCAGACCATCTTCGATTTCGTGATCATTGCTTTCGCAATCTTCATGGCAATCAAGTTAATGAACCGTCTGTATAAGAAAAAGGAAGTTGAGAAGCCCGTCGCGAAACCAACAAACGAAGAATTACTGCTGACTGAAATCCGCGATCTGCTGAAACAGCAGAACACCCGGGTATAGTTAACAAGCCGCCGCACAGGCGGTTTTTTTGACTGTAAAAGCAGAAGGGCAGTGATAAGACGCTTTCTTATCACTGCCCTCCCATCCAGTCCCCTTGCCATGTTTTTCTTTCCGCTTAAAACTGCCTTTACCCTTTTGCTTCTGCTCGATGCGCTGCCGGAATAACGGATCGTGTAACAGAGCCTGAATCGCATTATCGCGGATTTGCCCTTTAGTGTGCTGATATTTACTCATGACGCCTCCTGTAAAGATGGCCTGATACTTTATTCCTTTGCAGCAAAATAACAATATCCTTATTTGCTCAAAGCCTCTCCCCGCTCCAGCGCCTCAAGAATTGAGCACGAAACGCTACTATGACTGTCACCACAACAGGCATCCGAGAGGTGTCGCAGAGAACGCTGCATCGTTTCTAATTCTGCGATCATCTGAGCAACTTCATTCAGCCGTTTTTCAACGATCGCTTTTGATTCCTGACAGGTATGATGCGCAGGATCGACCCGGATCGAGAGCAGCTCTCTGATGGCTTCCAGGCTAAAGCCAAGTTTGCGCCCGTAGCGAATAAATTTCAGACGCTGAAGATCACCCTCGCTATAAAGTCGAAAACCGCCTTCTGTCCGACCATCATGATCCATCATCTGCTGTTTTTCATAAAAACGGATCGTATCTGGCGTCACCTCTGCAAGCTTAGCTAACTGGCCAATGCGAAACATTTACTCCTCCTCACGGAAACGATGCTGAATGGCTTTGGAATAACTACTATGAAGAAAATCGGTACTCATACCTGCCTGACGTAATCTTAGCTCCAGCACCTGAAGTCGATGGCAATGATCCTGATAGCGATGATCCTCAGGATCGAGTTGCCGAATGAGATCGTTAACTTCCATGGCTTCCCGCCGCAACTCAAGCTCCGGCGGCAGATAGCCCGAATTCTTAAGTAACCGGTAGCCCGCTCTTAACTCAGGCGGAACATGGCTATCATCATCCAACTGCAGCGGCTTGCCAGCGCCAGGCAGATTACTTAGCTCGCCTTTCTCCAACGCTGCTTTGATGTGCTGCTCAGCAAGTTCATCAACCAGCCACATAGTTAGCTCCCTGAACATGAAAGACTACGTTCTAAGGTAGTAAATTTCAGGCAATAAAAAACCCGCCGGAGCGGGTTTTTTACGTTGCTACAGATTACTCTGCGGCTGCTTCTGCTTGAGCTTCTGGACGATCAACCAACTCGATGTAAGCCATCGGAGCGTTGTCACCAGCACGGAAGCCACACTTCAGAATACGAGTGTAACCACCTGCACGGCTCGCGAAACGCGGGCCAAGCTCATTAAACAGTTTTGCCACGATCTCGTTATCACGAGTACGGGCGAATGCCAGACGACGATTAGCTACGCTGTCGGTCTTGGCAAGAGTAATCAGCGGCTCAACTACGCGACGCAGTTCTTTGGCTTTCGGCAGAGTCGTTTTGATGATCTCATGACGAACCAGAGAACCGGCCATGTTGCGGAACATAGCCTGACGATGGCTGCTGTTGCGGTTCAGTTGACGACCACTCTTACGATGGCGCATGACCTTATCCTTCTCAGTGAAACCTTAACCTGTGATCTGATTATTCATCAGCAATGCTTGCTGGCGGCCAGTTCTCAAGGCGCATGCCCAGAGAAAGACCACGCGAAGCCAGCACATCTTTAATCTCGGTAAGAGATTTTTTACCAAGGTTAGGCGTTTTAAGCAGCTCAACCTCAGTACGCTGTACCAGATCACCGATGTAGTGGATAGCTTCTGCCTTAAGGCAGTTAGCAGAGCGGACAGTCAATTCCAGATCGTCAACAGGGCGCAGCAGGATCGGATCGAATTCTGGTTTCTCTTCTTTAACTTCCGGCTGACGTACATCACGTAAGTCAACGAAAGCTTCAAGTTGTTCAGCCAGAATGGTTGCCGCACGACGAATCGCCTCTTCAGGATCGATTGTGCCGTTGGTTTCCATTTCGATGACCAGCTTGTCCAGGTCGGTGCGCTGCTCTACACGCGCTGCTTCAACATTGTAGGCGATACGGTCTACAGGGCTGTAGCAAGCGTCAACTAACAGGCGGCCGATTGGGCGCTCATCTTCTTCCGAATGAATTCGGGCAGAAGCCGGCACATAGCCACGTCCACGCTGAACTTTGATACGCATGCTGATAGCAGCGTTCTCATCGGTCAGATGGCAAATGACATGCTGAGGCTTGACGATTTCGACATCACCATCATGGGTAATGTCGGCTGCAGTCACAGGGCCAATGCCAGATTTATTCAGGGTCAAAATGACTTCATCTTTCCCCTGAACTCTTACCGCCAGCCCTTTCAGGTTGAGCAGGATTTCCAGGATATCTTCCTGTACTCCCTCTTTGGTGCTGTACTCATGAAGTACACCATCAATTTCAACCTCGGTCACCGCGCAACCCGGCATGGATGAAAGCAGAATACGGCGCAGTGCGTTACCAAGAGTATGGCCAAAGCCACGCTCTAAAGGCTCAAGGGTCACCTTGGCGTGCGTCGAACTCACTTGCTCGATATCTACCAGGCGCGGTTTTAGAAACTCTGTCACAGAACCCTGCATTGTGTCCTCTCTTTGGTACTAAGCCTTACTTGGAGTAAAGCTCGACGATCAGGTGTTCGTTAATGTCCGCAGACAGATCAGTACGTTCAGGAATACGCTTGAACACACCTTCCATCTTAGTCGCATCAACTTCCAGCCAGGTTGGCTTTTCACGCTGCTCAGCCAGCTCCAGAGCGGCCTTCACGCGAGATTGCTTTTTGGCTTTCTCACGGATGCTAACGACATCATTCGGAGATACCTGATAAGAAGCGATGTTAACAACGCGGCCATTTACCAGAACAGACTTATGGCTCACCAACTGACGTGCTTCTGCACGAGTGGCACCAAAGCCCATACGATAAACTACGTTGTCCAGACGACCTTCCAGCAGAGCCAACAGGTTTTCACCGGTGTTGCCTTTCAGACGAGCTGCTTCTTTATAGTAGTTACGGAACTGACGCTCCAGCACGCCGTAGATACGACGAACTTTTTGCTTTTCACGTAACTGACCGCCGTAGTCAGACAGACGCGGTTTGCGCGCACCATGCTGGCCAGGGGCTTGTTCAATCTTACACTTGGAATCAATCGCGCGAACGCCAGACTTAAGGAATAAGTCAGTGCCCTCACGACGGCTCAGCTTGAGCTTAGGACCCAAATATCTTGCCATTTTCTTTCTCCAACTATCCTAAAAAACGGGCGTTATACGCGACGTTTTTTCGGCGGACGACAACCGTTATGAGGGATAGGAGTCACATCAGTAATATTAGTGATGCGGAAACCAGCGGCGTTCAAAGCACGAATCGTAGATTCGCGTCCTGGACCCGGACCCTTTACCATAACTTCCAGGTTCTTAATTCCGTAATCTTTTACCGCTTCTGCACAGCGCTCTGCAGCGACCTGAGCAGCAAACGGAGTGGATTTACGTGAACCGCGGAAACCGGAACCACCGGCGGTTGCCCAACCCAGTGCGTTACCCTGACGATCAGTAATGGTAACGATGGTGTTGTTAAAAGAAGCATGGACATGAGCCACGCCATCTGAGACTTGTTTTCTTACACGCTTACGTGCACGAACTGGTGCCTTTGCCATTATTTACTCACCCCGATTATTTCTTGATCGGTTTACGCGGACCCTTACGGGTACGTGCGTTGGTCTTGGTACGCTGACCGCGAACCGGAAGACCACGACGATGGCGCAAACCACGGTAGCAACCAAGGTCCATAAGACGCTTGATGCTCAGGGTGATTTCACGGCGCAGATCACCTTCTACAACGAATTTCGCCACTGCATCACGCAGCAGATCAATTTGTTCTTCAGACAGCTCACTGATCTTAACATTTTCAGCAATACCCGTTGAAGCGCAGATGGCTTTTGAACGGGTTTTGCCGATACCGAAGATCGAAGTTAATGCGATAACGGTATGTTTTTGATCAGGAATGTTAATGCCTGCTATACGGGCCACTATGCACTCCTATAATTAAACAAGCACGTCCCATGCTGAAAAGCCCGTTTTCAGGATACTCAAATGGAAACGCACTGACATACAAAAGATTGGCTGGCTAATCTAGCCAGCTCAACCCAACTTTGCAAGAAAAATATGTGACAAATCAGCCTTGGCGCTGTTTATGCTTTGGCTCGGAGCTGCAAATCACACGGACGACACCGTCGCGACGAACGATTTTGCAGTTACGACATAATCTCTTGACGGAAGCACGAACTTTCATTTTTACTCTCCGTAACTTCTCAACCAACTGAATTAACGGCCGTAGCCTTTCAGGTTAGCTTTTTTCAGTGCCGACTCGTACTGACTTGACATCATCAGAGTTTGCACCTGAGCCATAAAGTCCATGATGACGACAACTACAATAAGCAGTGAAGTACCACCAAAGTAGAAGGGAACCTTCATCGCATCACGCATGAACTCCGGGATAAGGCAGATAAAAGTAATGTACAAAGCGCCGATTAAGGTCAAACGCGTCATTACTTTATCAATATACCTCGCCGTTTGCTCTCCCGGACGAATTCCCGGTACGAATGCACCAGACTTCTTCAGGTTATCTGCTGTTTCACGCGGGTTGAAAACCAACGCCGTATAGAAGAAACAGAAGAAGATGATTGCAGTCGCATAGAGTAGCACATAAAGCGGCTGTCCTGGCTGCAAATACAGCGAAATTGTTGTCAGCCAGTTCCAACCGGTACCGCCCCCAAACCACGATGCAATCGTTGCCGGGAACAGAATAATGCTGGAAGCAAAGATGGCTGGGATTACGCCCGCCATGTTCACTTTCAACGGTAAATGTGTGCTCTGTGCAGCGTAAACGCGACGACCTTGCTGACGTTTTGCGTAGTTCACCACAATGCGGCGCTGTCCACGTTCAACGAAAATAACAAAGAAGGTCACTGCGAATACGAGTACTGCAACCAACAGCAACAGAAGGAAGTGCAGGTCGCCTTGCCGCGCTTGCTCGATGGTATGGCCAATGGCCGGCGGGAGACCCGCAACGATACCTGCGAAGATAATGATCGAAATACCGTTACCGATACCACGCTCAGTAATCTGTTCGCCCAGCCACATCAGGAACATTGTTCCCGAGACCAGACTCACAACAGCGGTAAAGTAGAAGGCAAAGCCTGGATTCATAACCAGGCCTTGCATCCCTGGCATATTCGGCAGACCGGTAGCAATACCGATTGACTGAAATATGGCCAATACCAACGTACCGTATCGGGTGTACTGGCTAATCTTACGACGGCCAGCCTCCCCTTCTTTCTTGATTTCCGCTAACGCTGGATGAACCACCGTTAATAACTGGATGATAATCGATGCCGAAATATACGGCATGATGCCCAGTGCGAAAATAGAAGCACGGCTGAGAGCACCACCAGAGAACATGTTAAACATTTCAATGATGGTGCCACGCTGTTGCTCAAGCAGTTTGGCAAGTACAGTGGCATCAATACCAGGGATTGGAATGAAAGAGCCAATACGGAAGACAATGAGTGCGCCGATTACAAACAGCAGTCTGCGTTTCAGCTCACCAAAGCCGCCTTTGGCACTTTGAAAATCTAATCCCGGTTGTTTAGCCATCTGCTACTTATTCCTCGATTTTACCGCCAGCAGCTTCGATTGCAGCACGTGCACCTTTGGTGACACGCAGACCGCGAACCGTTACCGGTGTAGATACTTCACCAGACAGAATTACTTTAACGAATTCAATCTGAACACCGACAATGTTGGCTGCTTTCAGCGCGTTCAGGTCGACGATACCGCCTTCAACTTTCGCCAGATCAGACAGACGAATCTCTGTGGTGATCATTGATTTGCGAGAGGTGAAACCGAACTTCGGCAGACGACGGTACAGAGGCATCTGACCACCTTCGAAACCGCGACGTACGCCACCGCCAGAACGTGAGTTCTGACCTTTGTGACCACGACCACCGGTTTTTCCGAGGCCAGAACCAATACCACGACCCAGACGCTTGGAAGCGTGCTTAGACCCTTCGGCCGGAGACAGAGTATTTAAACGCATCTCTTACTCCTCCACTTTAACCATATAGGAAACCGCGTTAACCATACCGCGAACTGCAGGCGTGTCTTCACGCTCAACGGTGTGGCCAATACGACGCAGACCCAGGCCAACCAGAGTGGCTTTATGCTTAGGCAAGCGGCCGATTGAACTACGGGTTTGAGTGATTTTAATAGTCTTAGCCATCGTGATTACCCCAGAATTTCTTCAACGGATTTACCACGCTTAGCAGCGACCATTTCCGGAGATTTCATATTGCCCAGGCCGTCGATAGTTGCACGAACCACGTTAATCGGGTTTGTGGAACCATAGGTTTTTGCCAGTACGTTATGAACTCCAGCGACTTCCAGAACGGCGCGCATTGCACCACCGGCAATAATACCGGTACCTTCTGAAGCCGGCTGCATGAACACGCGGGAACCCGTGTGTGCACCTTTAACTGGGTGCTGCAGGGTGCCGTTGTTCAGCGCGACGTTAACCATGTTGCGACGGGCTTTCTCCATCGCTTTCTGGATCGCTGCTGGAACTTCACGCGCTTTACCGTAACCAAAACCTACGCGACCATTACCATCGCCTACCACAGTCAGAGCTGTGAAGGAGAAGATACGACCACCTTTAACAGTTTTAGAAACACGGTTTACCGCGATCAGTTTTTCCTGCAGTTCGCCAGCTTGTTTCTCGATGTGTGCCATCTTAGACCTCTACCTTAGAACTGAAGGCCAGCTTCACGGGCAGCATCTGCCAGTGCCTGGACGCGACCATGATATTGGAAACCGGAACGGTCGAAAGAAACACCAGTGATGCCTTTTTCGATTGCGCGTTCTGCGATAGCTTTACCTACTGCAGCTGCGGCTTCTTTATTACCGGTATACTTCAGTTGTTCAGTGATAGCTTTTTCTACAGTAGAAGCAGCGACCAGAACTTCGGAACCGTTCGGGGCGATCACCTGTGCGTAAATATGACGCGGGGTACGATGTACCACCAGGCGAGTAGCACCCAGCTCTTTGAGCTTGCGACGTGCACGGGTCGCACGACGGATACGAGCAGATTTCTTATCCATAGTGTTACCTTACTTCTTCTTAGCCTCTTTGGTACGCACGACTTCGTCGGCGTAACGGACACCCTTGCCTTTATAAGGCTCAGGACGACGGTAGGCGCGCAGGTCCGCAGCAACCTGACCAATCAGCTGTTTATCAGCGCCTTTCAGCACGATCTCAGTCTGAGTTGGACATTCTGCAGTGATACCCGCGGGCAGCTGGTGATCGACTGGATGAGAAAAGCCCAGAGACAGGTTAACCACGTCGCCTTTAACGGCTGCACGATAACCTACACCAACCAGCTGCAGCTTCTTAGTGAAGCCTTCGGTAACACCGATAACCATTGCGTTCAGCAGCGCGCGAGAAGTACCCGCCTGCGCCCAGCCGTCAACGAAACCTTCGCGCGGAGCGAAAGTCAGAGCGTTGTCAGCATGCTTAACTTCAACAGCATCATTGATAGTACGAGTCAGCTCGCCGTTTTTACCTTTAATCGAAATTACCTGACCGTTGAGTTTTACCTCTACGCCGGCAGGAACAACGACAGGTGCTTTAGCAACACGAGACATATGTATCCTCCGATTACGCTACGTAGCAGATAATTTCGCCACCAAGACCTGCCTGGCGCGCTGCACGATCAGTCATGACACCTTTAGATGTAGAAACTACAGCGATGCCCATACCAGCCATTACCTTTGGCAGCTCATCTTTTTTCTTATAGATGCGCAGGCCAGGACGGCTTACTCGCTGAATGCTTTCTACAACAGCTTTGCCCTGGAAATACTTGAGAGTAAGTTCCAGTTCCAGCTTGATGTCGCCTTCGATTTTGAAATCTTCAATATATCCTTCTTCCTTCAGAACGTTGGCAATTGCCAATTTCAGCTTGGAGGAAGGCATGGTGACCGCAACTTTGTTTGCGGCCTGACCGTTACGGATACGGGTCAGCATATCCGCGATCGGATCTTGCATGCTCATCTGTGTTACTCCCGTGATTCAATTGGTGACAATTACCAGCTAGCCTTTTTCAGGCCCGGGATTTCACCGCGCATGGCGGCTTCGCGGACCTTGATACGGCTCAACCCAAACTTCCGCAGGAAACCGTGCGGACGACCTGTTTGACGGCAGCGGTTACGCTGACGTGAAGGGCTGGAATCACGCGGCAGACTCTGCAGCTTCAGAACAGCATCCCAACGATCTTCGTCGGAAGCGTTCACATCAGAGATGATCGCTTTCAGTTCAGCGCGTTTAGCGAAGAATTTGTCTGCTAATTTCGCACGCTTAACTTCGCGTGCTTTCATAGATTGCTTAGCCATTAAGTAACCCTACCTTACTTACGGAACGGGAAGTCAAAGGCAGCCAGCAGAGCACGGCCTTCATCATCAGATTTCGCAGTAGTGGTAATGGTGATATCCAAACCACGAACGCGATCGACTTTGTCGTAGTCGATTTCTGGGAAGATGATCTGCTCACGTACACCCATGCTGTAGTTGCCACGACCATCGAATGACTTAGCGGACAAGCCACGGAAGTCACGGATACGTGGAACAGCAATGGTGACCAGACGCTCAAAGAACTCCCACATGCGCTCGCCACGCAGAGTTACTTTACAGCCGATCGGATAGCCCTGACGGATTTTGAAGCCTGCAACTGATTTGCGTGCTTTGGTGACCAGCGGTTTTTGACCGGAGATTGCTGCCAGGTCAGCTGCTGCGTTATCCAGCAGTTTCTTGTCAGCGATCGCTTCACCAACACCCATGTTCAGGGTGATCTTCTCGACCCGAGGGACTTGCATGACAGAATTGTAGCCAAACTCTGTCATGAGTTTCTGGACTACTTCGTCTTTGTAGTAATCATGCAGTTTCGCCATCGTACTACTCCAAATTACTTGATAGTTTCGCTGTTAGACTTGAAGAAACGGACTTTTTTGCCGTCTTCGAATCTAAAGCCTACACGGTCAGCCTTACCAGTTGCCGCGTTGAACAGTGCAACGTTAGAAACCTGAATAGCAGCTTCTTTTTCAACGATGCCACCTGGTTGGTTCAGGGCCGGAACCGGCTTCTGATGTTTCTTAACCAGGTTGATACCTTCAACGATGACCTTACCAGAAGACAGGACATTCTTAACTTTACCGCGCTTACCTTTATCTTTACCGGTTAACACGATAACTTCGTCGTTACGACGGATTTTAGCTGCCATTGTTCGCTCCTTAGAGTACTTCTGGTGCCAGAGAGATAATTTTCATGAACTTTTCAGTACGAAGTTCACGAGTTACCGGCCCAAAAATACGCGTACCGATAGGCTGCTCACTGTTATTGTTCAGAATAACGCATGCATTACCATCGAAGCGAATGACAGAACCGTCCGGGCGACGAACACCCTTCCTGGTGCGCACCACTACCGCCTTCAGGACATCACCTTTTTTGACTTTACCACGAGGAATTGCTTCCTTGATGGTAACTTTGATGATGTCACCGACGCCTGCGTAGCGACGGTGCGAGCCACCCAGAACCTTGATACACATTACGCGACGTGCACCGGAGTTGTCGGCGACGTTCAGCATAGTCTGTTCTTGGATCATTTTAGTGCTCCGCTAATGTCAACTACTACTTCGGGACCTAAACCTCAGGTCGTTAGAAAGCCCCATAATTGAGGGCGCGGCATTGTAACACCGGTTCTCACAGATGGGTAGAAAAAATAAACGGCTCTCAATCGAGCCGCTGATTTTCCCTGATGACAGGGAGCGCGTATTCTAGGGAATAGTGCGAACAGTAGCAAATGTAATCTGCCTTATTTTTCGTCGCCTTCCAAATAAAGTGCCCTTATGGCTCAACCAACCAGTTTTCTGGCCAGTTGGTTATGCTGATGCAGCACGACTGGCAGTTCAATTCCGGCCAGTTGTCCGTCACGCACCCTCACTTTTCCATTGATAATGCTGTAAGCGACTTGTCCCGGATTACAGAACACCAGGGCGGCGACAGGATCGTACCCTGCCCCGGCCAGGCCAATGCGATTCAGGTCAAATATGGCTAAATCGGCCATCATGCCTGGGGCAATGGCACCCACGTCATTGCGATTCAGCACTTTTGCTCCACCCAGGGTCGCCAGCTCTAATGCCTGACGGGCCGTCATCGCATCCGGGCCGAAACCGACGCGCTGAAGCAGCATCGCCTGACGTACCTCTGCCATCATATCTGAGCTGTCATTGGAAGCTGAACCATCCACACCCATACCAACATGTACGCCGGCATCGCACATGTGCCGTATCGGAGCAATGCCTGAGCCGAGACGCATGTTCGAGCAGGGACAGTGGGCGATGCCGGTACCAGTCCGCGCAAAGAGCTCTATACCGTGTTGATCCAGTTTGACGCAGTGCGCATGCCAGACATCCGGTCCTACCCAGCCGAGGTCTTCAACATACTGCGCTGGCGTCATATTAAACTTTTCGCGGCTATAACGGATATCGCTTTCGTTCTCCGCCAGATGAGTGTGCATAGAAACGTTGAAGTTGCGTGCCAGCGCAGCGGATTGCTTCATCAGCTCACGGCTGACTGAGAACGGCGAGCATGGCGCCACCACGATACGTAGCATCGAACCATGGCTGTGATCGTGGTAGCGCTCAATCACGCGCTGCGTATCCTTAAGGATCGCGGCTTCATTCTCGACCAGTGAATCGGGCGGCAGGCCACCCAGGGATTTACCGACGCTCATGCTGCCCCGGCTTGCATGAAAACGCATGCCCATTAAGGCTGCAGCCTCAATGCTGTCGTCAAGTTTACAGCCATTAGGGTAAACATAGAGATGGTCACTGGTAGTAGTACAGCCAGAGAGCATTAACTCGGCCATTGAGATTTGTGATGAGATACGAATCATCTCAGGCGTCAGATTCTGCCACAGTGGGTAGAGATGGGTCAGCCAATTGAAAAGCTCGCCGTTTTGTACTGCGGGGATGGCGCGGGTCAGGCTCTGGTACATATGGTGATGCGTATTGATCAGGCCAGGAATGACAATATGTCCCCGCAGATCGATAATCTCATCCGCGCTATCGGGTAACGATCCTGCATCTCCTACGGCAACGATCTGATTTCCTTTAATCAGAATGCTGCCGTTACGTATTTCCCGACGGTCGGCATCCATGCAGACCACACATTCGGCATTCTTCAGTAACAGAGTTCGTTCCATGCTATTGCCTGTGGGTGGTGATTGTATGCTACCCGATAATAGCGGCAAGCTGTTGGCAGATCTAATCGCAGGTAACGCAGCTAACAGTGGCAGCTTTATCAGTCACTGGCGTAAGCGGTCAGGACTCTCCATTTTCACGGCACATTTCCTTGTACAGTTATTATAACTCCGGCCTGTAGGACCCGCAGCTTTCAGGCCTCATTGCCTGAAGAGTCTCAGCTTAGATCTGACAATCTGCTAAATTTTCGAGCGCCATCAAAACTGGACTGTCACAGGCACAAATGGATCAACCTTGTATTACAGGCAAAAAAAAACCCTCTGCCGGAGCAGAGGGTTTCCTCAGAAAAAACAATTCTTATTACAGAACCGCTTTCTCGATTACGCGAACCAGGGTCCAGGATTTAGTCTTGGACAGTGGACGGCATTCGCGGATTTCTACCACGTCACCAATTCCACATTCATTGTTCTCGTCATGGATGTGCAGCTTGGTCGTACGTTTGATGAATTTGCCGTAGATCGGGTGTTTCACAAAACGTTCGATAGCAACAACTGCAGATTTCTGCATTTTGTCACTTACTACACGACCCTGCAGAGTACGGATTTTATCGGTCATTACGAACCCGCCTTCTCAGTCAGTAAAGTCTTAACGCGTGCAACATCACGGCGAACCTGTTTCAGCAGATGAGTCTGCTGCAGTTGGCCAGATGCTGCCTGCATGCGCAGGTTAAATTGCTCACGCAGCAGATTAAGCAGCTCAGTGTTCAGCTCTTCAACGCTTTTTTCACGCAGCTCAGTTGCTTTCATTACATCACCGTCTTAGTTACAAAGGTGGTTTTGATAGGCAGTTTTGCTGCTGCCAGCTTGAATGCTTCACGGGCCAGCTCTTCTGATACGCCGTCCATTTCATACAGGACTTTACCAGGCTGGATCAGGGCAACCCAATACTCTACGTTACCCTTACCTTTACCCATACGCACTTCCAGCGGCTTCTCGGTGATCGGTTTGTCCGGGAATACTCGGATCCAGATCTTACCTTGACGCTTAACTGCACGGGTCATAGCACGACGTGCTGCTTCGATCTGACGAGCGGTCAGACGACCACGGCCAACAGCTTTCAGACCGAAAGTACCGAAGCTGACATCCGTACCCGCAGCCAGACCGCGGTTACGGCCTTTGTGCACTTTACGGAATTTCGTACGCTTTGGTTGTAACATCAGCGACTCTCCTTACTTACGGCCTTTACGCTGCTGCTTTTTAGGTTGAGCAGCCGGTTCCGGTTGTTCAACAGCAGCCATACCACCCAGGATCTCACCTTTGAAGATCCATACCTTAACGCCGATTACACCATAAGTGGTGTGCGCTTCAGAGGTGTTGTAGTCAATGTCAGCACGCAGTGTGTGCAATGGCACGCGACCTTCACGATACCATTCGGTACGTGCGATCTCGGCGCCACCCAGACGGCCGCTAACTTCGACTTTAATACCCTTCGCGCCAAGACGCATGGCGTTCTGAACTGCACGCTTCATAGCACGACGGAACATCACACGACGCTCCAGCTGTGAAGTGATGCTGTCAGCTACCAGTTTCGCGTCCAGTTCCGGCTTGCGGACTTCGGCGATATTAATCTGTGCAGGAACGCCAGCGATTTTCGCGACGACCGTGCGCAGTTTTTCTACATCTTCGCCTTTCTTACCGATGACGATGCCCGGACGAGCGGTGTGAATAGTCACACGGATGCTCTTCGCTGGACGCTCGATAACGATACGAGAGACAGATGCTTTAGCCAGTTCCTTAGTCAGGAACTGACGTACTTTAAAATCGCTGTCCAGGTTGTCAGCGAATTCATTGGTGTTCGCAAACCAGGTAGAGTTCCATGGTTTTACAATACCCAGGCGAATACCATTAGGATGTACTTTCTGACCCATTGCTAGTCTCCAGAGTCTCAGCGATCGGACACAACCACAGTAATGTGGCTGGTGCGCTTCAGGATGCGATCTGCACGACCTTTGGCACGCGGCATAATGCGTTTCATGGTCGGACCTTCATCAACGAAAATTTTCGTGATTTTCAGATCGTCGATATCAGCGCCATCGTTGTGTTCGGCGTTAGCAATGGCAGATTCCAGAACTTTTTTGACCAGTACAGCCGCTTTCTTATTGGTGTAGGTCAAAATGTCCAGTGCCTGCGACACTTTCTTACCGCGAATCAGGTCTGCAACAAGGCGAACCTTCTGAGCAGAAGAACGAGCGTGGCGATGTTGAGCTAAAGTTTCCATCTCTTCCTCCTACTTATTTCTTCTTGGCTTTTTTATCAGCCGCGTGACCGCGATAAGTACGTGTCGGCGCGAATTCACCCAGTTTGTGACCAACCATTTCGTCGGAAACAAAGACAGGAACGTGCTGACGACCATTATGGACAGCGATGGTCAAACCGATCATGTTAGGAAAGATCGTTGAACGACGGGACCAAGTGCGCAAAGGCTTCTTGTCACCGCTTTCCACCGCTTTCTCTACCTTCTTCAGCAAGTGCAGGTCAATAAAAGGACCTTTCTTGAGAGAACGTGGCATGGCTTATCCTCTAATATTATTTGCTACGGCGACGTACGATAAACTTATCGGTACGCTTGTTGCTACGGGTCTTCTTACCTTTGGTCTGAACGCCCCACGGAGTTACCGGGTGCTTACCAAAGTTACGACCTTCACCACCACCGTGCGGGTGATCAACTGGGTTCATCGCGGTACCACGAACGGTCGGACGAACACCACGCCAACGGGCTGCACCAGCTTTACCCAGAACGCGAAGCATATGCTCAGCGTTGCCGACTTCGCCCAGTGTTGCGCGGCAGTCAGACTCGACTTTACGCATTTCACCAGAACGCAGACGCAGGGTAACGTAAGAACCTTCACGAGCAACGATCTGCACGTAAGCACCAGCTGAGCGAGCAATCTGACCGCCTTTGCCTGGTTTCATTTCTACGTTATGCACGGTTGAACCCACCGGGATGTTACGCATCGGCAGAGTGTTACCTGCTTTGATCGCAGCATCAACGCCAGATTGGATCTGGTCGCCGGCTTTCAGGCCTTTAGGGGCCAGGATGTAACGGCGCTCGCCGTCTTTGTACAGAACCAGTGCGATGTTCGCAGAGCGGTTCGGATCGTACTCAAGACGTTCAACAATTGCCGGGATACCATCTTTGTTGCGTTTGAAGTCAACAATACGATATGCCTGCTTGTGACCACCACCGATATGACGGGTAGTGATACGGCCATTGTTGTTACGGCCACCGGATTTGCTGTTTTTTTCTACCAGCGGGGCGAATGGTTTGCCCTTGTGCAGCTCCGCGTTTACCACTTTAACTACATGGCGACGACCCGGAGATGTCGGTTTACATTTAACAACTGCCATTGTCTTTCTCCTCCGACTTACTCAGCGCCGCCAGCGAAGTCCAGATTCTGGCCTTCTTTCAGGGTGACGTAAGCTTTTTTCCAGTCGCTACGACGACCGATACGCTGTCCTTGACGCTTAACTTTGCCCTTAACTACCAGGGTGTTTACGTCTTTAACTTCTACTTCGAACAGTTTCTCAACAGCAGCAACGATCTCTGCTTTGGTCGCGTCATTAGCAACTTTGAGAACGATGGTATTGGTTTTTTCCATCGCGCTAGATGCTTTTTCAGATACGTGCGGCGCGCGCAGTACTTTCAGCAGACGTTCTTCACGGATCATGCCAGCATCTCCTCAACTTGCTTAACTGCATCAGCAGTCATAACGACTTTGTCGAAGGCGATCAGGCTAACTGGGTCGATACCGGATGCATCACGCACGTCAACCTTGTACAGGTTACGCGCAGCCAGGAACAGATTCTCATCCAGTTCACCAGTGATGATCAGCACGTCTTCCAGAGCCATGTCTTTCAGTTTCTGTACCAGCAGCTTGGTTTTCGGTGCTTCTACAGCAAATGATTCGACAACGATCAGACGATCTTGACGTACCAGTTCGGACAGAATGCTTTTCAGCGCGCCGCGGTACATCTTTTTGTTAACTTTTTGACTGTGGTCCTGCGGCTTCGCAGCAAAGGTCACACCACCTGAACGCCAGATTGGGCTCTTTACAGAACCTGCACGCGCACGGCCGGTGCCTTTTTGACGCCATGGCTTTTTGCCTGAACCAGTTACTTCGGCGCGAGTTTTCTGCGCACGAGTACCCTGGCGGGCGCCAGATGCGTAAGCAACAACAACCTGGTGAACCAGCGCTTCGTTGAAATCACGACCGAAGGTAGTTTCGGAAACAGTCAGCGCGCTCTGCGCGTCTTTCAATACTAATTCCATTGCTATCCCCTTACGCCTTCACAGCTGGTTTAACGATCAGGTCGCTACCGGTAGCACCGGGAACTGCACCTTTAACCAGCAGCAGGTTGCGCTCAGCGTCAACACGTACTACGTCCAGACTCTGAACGGTTACGCGCTCATTACCCAGCTGACCTGCCATTTTCTTGCCTTTGAACACTTTGCCCGGAGTCTGGTTCTGACCGATAGAACCCGGAACGCGGTGAGACAAGGAGTTACCGTGAGTAGCGTCCTGGGTACGGAAGTTCCAGCGCTTAACGGTACCGGCGAAACCTTTACCTTTAGAGGTACCGGTTACGTCAACTTTCTTAACTTCAGCGAAAATCTCAACGCTGATGCTCTGACCTACAGAGTATTCTTCACCTTCAGCGGTGCGGAATTCCCACAGGCCACGGCCAGCTTCAACGCCAGCTTTAGCAAAATGACCAGCTTCAGGTTTGGTCACACGGTTTGCTTTTTTAGCACCGGTGGTAACCTGAATTGCCTGGTAACCATCGTTTTCCAGGCCTTTGACCTGAGTAACGCGGTTCGCTTCAACTTCGATTACGGTGACGGGGATAGAAACGCCATCTTCAGTGAAGATGCGGGTCATGCCCACTTTTTTACCGACTAAACCAATCATTGTTTCAACCTCTCAATCGCTCGATGACCTGATTAACCCAGGCTGATCTGCACGTCAACACCGGCAGCCAGATCCAGACGCATCAGAGCATCAACGGTTTTTTCAGTTGGCTCAACGATGTCTACCAGACGCTTGTGAGTGCGGATTTCGTACTGATCACGCGCATCTTTGTTAACGTGCGGAGAGATCAGAACAGTAAAACGCTCTTTGCGGGTTGGCAGCGGGATTGGACCACGAACCTGCGCACCAGTGCGCTTGGCGGTCTCAACGATTTCCGCGGTTGATTGATCGATCAGACGATGATCAAACGCTTTAAGACGGATACGGATTCTTTGGTTCTGCATGAGACCAGAGCTCCAAACTTTTTATAGACGAAAAAAATTACTACTCGAGCCCATTACGATTGATGGGAGAGTGTAATCGTTCAGCATATAACTCCCCAATTGGGAGTATTGTCAGGCGGCCCATATTTCAGCCGTCTGCGATTCTGCTCGAATCGCGCCTGCAATATCTGCAGGCCCGCGCATTATACGTAAATCTGTTCAGGAAGCAACCCGCGTTGACCTTTTACCCATGAAATAGTGGCCGATTCGTGAGACGCGCGTCGCACTGGAATGCCGTATGGCTGATAAATCCCTCATTACGTTGTGAGCGCATTTCCGCAGTTATTCATTTATAGATGACAGAGAACGGGAAGACAAAGAGAGTGCTGGTAACCTTTTATCGGGAGCAAAATCATGTCTCTGACCCTTATCACTCAGATTGCTGTGCTGGCTTGCGGAGGTGCATTGGGAAGCTTTCTTTCGCTGGCCTGTGCGCGCTTCTCCCCCGCTCTCTCACCCGTTCAGTGGTTTGCCTCGCTTTGCATTCCCGGTTCACGGTGTGAGCATTGTCAGCAGCGCTTGCTGTGGCGTGACGTTCTGCCTCTGGTCAGCTGGGCGGGTTTAAAAGGACGGTGTCGCTTTTGTCATCATCCATTCACCGCAGATAGCTTCGTCACTGAATGGCTGGTCGCAATGCTCTGCCTGCTGGTGCTGCTAAGCTTCACCGATCCTGCAGACGCTATCTTCATCATCACTGCCTCCAGTCTGTTACTCCTTGTAGCTTTCATCGACTGTCGCCACTTCTGTATACCTGACCCACTTAGCTATCTGCTGCTCTGGCTGGGATTACTCCACGCCAGCATGACCGGAAACGAAACAGCGGCGATAGGGGGCGCCCTGTCGGGCTACTGTGCGTTGTGGCTACTTGCCTGGAGCTATCGGCAGGTTCGGGGGTACGAAGGATTAGGTTATGGCGATATGAAGCTATTCGCTGCGTTAGGTGCCTGCTGTGGCTGGCAGGCATTACCCTGGATTGCGCTGGGTGCCACTGTTCTGGCACTGGCGACTATCATGATGCTGCAACTGCGAGGGTTAATTCAGGGGGACAGCCCGCTGCCGTTTGGCCCTTTCCTGGCCATTGCGGGCTGGGTAACGATAGTGCTGCAGACCCGATTCACTCTTGTTTGATTTGAGCCTGCAGATAGTTCTGAATGCCCATCTTCTGGATTAACTCAAGTTCCGTCTCAATCCAGTCGATGTGATGTTCCTCATCAGCCAGGATCTCAATCATCATGTCACGGCTGACATAGTCATGCACTTTGTCAGCATAGGAGATGGCTTCACGAAGGTCTTTCGCGCCCTCCAGCTCCAGATTCAGGTCTGAACTTAGCATCTCCTCAACATCTTCACCGATACGGAGTCGTCCCAGATCCTGAAGGTTTGGGATCCCTTCAAGGAAAAGAATACGCTCGATATATTTATCGGCATGTTTCATCTCATCGATTGATTCATGGTATTCAACGTCATTGAGGCGCGTCAGACCCCAGTTTTTGAACATGCGCGCATGCAGAAAGTACTGATTGATAGCAACCAGTTCATTTCCAAGCAGTTTGTTGAGATGACTGATAACTTTGATATCGCCCTTCATTGTTAACCCTCCGCGTCTGGTTTATTAGAGCGTAGATGCGGTTAAAAAGAAGTCAAAAAAACGCGACAGATATTGTGGGTATTCACGCACCGATCGTCGGTCAGGCTATCTCTTTGTAGAGAGGTGCATGCTGCATCTCTTCATCCATAATTTCACGTGCAGCACGAATGCATTTACCGCATTGTTTGCCGATCGGCACAAGCTGGCGCAATTGCTGGATAGATTTGGGCTGATAACGACGCACGACTTCACGAAGGGTTTTATCACTGATGGCATTACACAGGCAGACGTACATTGATTCATCACTCGGGTACATTTTCTGTACACAGTGTAAATGCGAATCGTTTTTATTTCAAACCCACCCTTTGCAGGGTTATGCCGTTTTCAGAGCAAAAAAAAAGAGCACCGAAGTGCTCTTTTTACTGTGTTGCAGTGGTCATTTACACGGCCACAGCAGATATCACAATTAAGCGATAACTTTAGCAACAACACCCGCGCCAACGGTACGGCCACCTTCGCGGATTGCGAAGCGCAGACCTTCGTCCAT
>NZ_JBXUHX010000044.1:0-25956 GCF_058148845.1 Pantoea sp. RCC30.1
CGAGCAGCCGTCTGGGCAATCGCCTCGTTGATCTCCGCTTTGGACTTTTTCATCACCTCCAGCGGATAGGCCAGGTTGCCGCGCACCGTCATGTTGGGATAGAGCGCATAAGACTGAAATACCATAGCAATGCCGCGCTCGGTGGCGGGCTGCTGGGTCATGTCCTGCTCCTCAATCAGCAACTGCCCGCTGCTGATCTCCTCCAGCCCGGCGATCATCCGCAGCAGCGTCGATTTACCGCAGCCGGATGGCCCGACAAACACCACAAATTCGCCGCTGTTGATCGTCAGATCGATACCATGAATGACATTAACGTGTTCATACGATTTCTTTACATTCTGCAAGCGCAGGCTGGTCATCGGCTACCTCACTCAGAGTAACTGGCCCATGTAGATGGCATTACTGCGCACGATTGGAGTAAACCCCATGCGCTCATAGAAGGCACAGACCTGCTCGTTCTGCAGGCTCACGCCAAGATGGACACCGCTGACGCCCGCCGCCCTTAAAGCCGCCAGTTCATGCTCAATCATCCGGCGACCCCAGCCGCCTTTCTGGGCCGCCGGCAGCAGGTTGATATGCAGATGAGCGGGCCACTGCGTCACCAGGGTGTCAGCGGCGTGGCCGGGGTGGCGGATCGCGTCGAGCACTTTGCTGTCGAGCGGGGCGCTGGCGCTGCGATCCCGATACTTCTCCTGCAGCGGCGGCCACCATTCGGCCTGAAGCTGCGCTTCAAACGCGCGGGTATCGGGCGCCGCAACCACATAACCCTGCACCTCACCGTCGCGCTCCAGTACAAAAGCAAAGTCAGGCGCGAAGCGCGCATAGGGCACGGCAAAACGCTGGCCAGGATAGTCAGGATCGGAGTAGAGCGCGCGGGCATCGCCGCCCGCATCGGCTGTTTCCAGGCAGATGCGGTAGAGCGCCGGGTAGTCCGCCGGGGTGGCCGGACGAATGACACCTTGATTCGCCATGGTGAGTTCTCGTGAGTGAGGGAACCGGTCAGGGATTGAACAGATCCGCAGATGAAAGTTACGTTAATGAAAGTGGACTTAGTTTTCAAGATAGAATAATTACCTTATCGCACTAACGCAGGCAGTTCAGCAACGTTTACCGGCATCGGAATGCACAACTGTGATCGCCAACACGCCCCGAACATGGCGGCTGGCGGCAGATTCACGACCGATCAAAAGATAAAAGTGTGAGTGTGATAGGATTTTCATATGTTTTATCAGGATGTTATTTTGCGATTATCAGACTGGTATCTCCTGCTGCAGAAAAAACGACTGGCGACGCGCCGCCACGGTTAATGGCCTGAAAGCCAGCGCGGCGTGCTGAATTTCATGCCATGTCGCTGTTTATTTGCGCGTGCTCACAGCGTTGCAATTCGATCTGCAGGCTGTTTGACTTTATTTTTCTATTAAAGTAAGTATGAGTGAGTGCGTTTGTGTGCGGCTGCAGCCTGCAGGATGTCAGGCGGTGAGATGAAAGGATGCCGATCCTGGTCTGAAGAAGGTGAGCATAATGTCTGTTTCCTCCGTTCGTTCGTTCCGAATTCGCAATGTGGGTCGGCTGCTGGCAGCGGGCCTGCTGGCGGGCAGCGTCTCTCATGCCGCCCACGCCGCCGTCACTCTGAATGAGTGGGATATCTACAACTACCCGGAGCAGACTGCTGCGGTGGATGAAGGGATTAAAGAGTTCTCACAGCAGAATCCCGGCATCGTGATTAACCGCTCGGTTCACTCCTTTGAAGATACCCGCATTCCGCTGAAGCTGGCGCTGACCGCCGGAGATGGCCCGCAGATCGCGCAGGTCAACCAGGGCGGCGGTGATATGGGCTCGCTGGTCAAAGATAAGCTGCTGCTGCCGCTCGACAGCTACGCCGCCAGCTACGGCTGGACTACCCGCTTCCCGGACTCGATTCTGAAACGTAACCGCTGGTCAGACAGCGGCGAGTTCGGCAGCGGCAAGCTTTACGGCATCGCCAGCCTGGGCGAAATGGTGGGGCTTTATTACAACAAAGCGGTGCTGGATAAAGCGGGCATTGCGGTGCCGAAAACCCTGGCCGAGCTGGAGAGCGCCATGGCGAAGCTGAAACAGCAGGGCACCGCGCCGATGATGCTTGGCCTGCTGGATGGCAACATGGGCCAGCAGCTGCTCAGCACCCTGTGGCAGGCGCAGATTGAGAGCCACGACCGCAAGACGCTGGATAATCTGATTTACGATGTGGGCGGCACCTTTAAAGACAGCAGGCTGGTCAATGCCGCCACCATGATGAAGAGCTGGACTGACAAAGGGTACTTCTTCCCTGGCTTCCAGGGCATTGGTCACGACGATGCGGCGACGCTGTTCCAGAACGGCCAGGCCGCGTTCCTGGTCAGCGGCACCTGGTATCTCGGCCAGTTTAAAGATAACAAAGATATTCACTTCGCCGCGATGCCTGCCGGTGAAGGTGTGAAACAGCCGCTGATGGTGGGCGGTACCGATCTGGCGTTCTCGATTACCAGCACGGCCAAAGGCAAAGATCAGCAGGAGGGGGCTGCGAAGTTCATCAATTATATGGTCTCTGATGCCATGGCGAACCGCTGGCTGAAGGTAGGCTTCCTGCCGGCCAGCACCAATAAAGCAGCCAAAATGCCCGCGGACAATCCGCTGCTGGCGGAGGCCTATCAGGTCTGGCTGACGCTTAATGACTATGACGGTTTAGGTCACTATGTGGACTGGGCAACACCGACCATGAATGCCGAACTGAATCAGAACGTCCAGCTGCTGCTGGCGGGGCGTCAGACCGCCGATCAGATGGTGGTGAATTTTGATAACAACTATCAGCGTTACCTGAAAACTCTGAAGCATTAAGCCGGAGGCCCGGCGAACAGCCGGGCCTGAGCATCGTTCTGAACCACGAGTAGGGTTATGTTGAATTTAAGCAGCTGGCGTAATTTTCTCTATGTTCTGCCTGCGGTGCTGGTCTATGCGGTGTTTCTGCTGTTTCCGCTGCTGGCCTCGCTGGGCATCAGTTTTACCGAATGGGACGGCACCTCGCTGCCGGTGTTTAGTGGCATCAGCAACTACATGCGCATGTTCAGCGATCCGGTGTTCTGGATTGCGCTGGGCAATAACGCCATCCTGATGCTGTTCTATACCCTGTTGCCGATTGGCGTCGGCCTGCTGCTCTGCAGCTTTCTGTATGACACGCGCAACAATAACGAACGCAGCGTGCTGCGCATTCTCTTCTTCCTGCCCTACATCATGCCAATGGCGGTGCTGGGTGTAGTGTGGCGCTGGCTCTATAACCCGGCGTTTGGCCCCATCGACCAGATATTACGCGCGATCGGATTGCCCCAGCTGGCGCTCTCGTGGCTGGGTGATTTCACCTGGGCGCTGCCCGCTGTCGGTCTGGTCGCCACCTGGTACTTCTTCGGCTTCTGTCTGGTGCTGTTTATGGCGGGCCTGCAGCGCATGGATCCTTCACTGCTGGAAGCTGCCGATCTGGATGGCTCATCGCGTCGCCAGAAGTTTATGCGCATTACGCTGCCTGGCCTGCGGCCCGAGCTGCGGATTGCCCTGCTGCTGACGGTGATCGCCAGCCTGAAAGCCTTTGACCTGGTCTATGTGATGACGCAGGGCGGGCCGGGCACCTCCACCATGGTCACCAACATCTTTATGTATAAGCAGGGCTTTGACCTGCACTACTTTGGCTACGCATCCTCGGTAGCGGTGTTCAGCATGATCATTGTTTTAGGGATTAACTATCTGATCCATCTGGCCTTAAAGGAGCGTTACTGATGCGAAGCACGCCGGTGATTTCACGCGCGCTGATCTGGATCGTGGCGCTGATGACGATTCTGCCGTTTCTGATGGCGCTGATGACCTCGTTTAAAACCCAGATGGAGCTGTTTCAGGGCATCTTCACGCTGCCCGCCTCGCTGAATTTTAAAAACTACGTGACCGCCTGGCAGCAGGGGCACTTCAACGTCTACTTCCTCAACTCGGTGCTGGTGGTAATCCCGGTCGTGCTGTTCAGCGTGCTGCTCGGCATTCTGGCCGGATTCGGTTTCGCCTGGCTGAAGATCCCCGGTAAAAAAGTTATCGGAGCGATGCTGGCGCTGGGGATGGTGCTGCCGAGTGAAGCCTTTATCATTCCGCTCTATCACGAGCTGCGCTGGATGGGGCTGACCAACACCTACCTGGCGCTGATCCTGCCGCAAATCGCTCTGTCGCTGCCCTTTACCACGCTGATGATCGCCAGCGCGTTTCAGCAGGTGCCGAAAGAGCTGGTGGAAGCGGCGGTGATGGATGGGGCGTCACGGGTCAAAATTCTGTGGGGCATTCTGGTGCCCGCTATCTGGCCGACCCTGTCGACGCTGGGGCTGCTGCTCTTTATCTGGACCTGGAACGAGTTCCTGATCCCGCTGATTCTTGTCAACAAGGATGAGCTGCGCACGCTGCCGATCGGCATGATGTTTTTCCAGAATAAAAACACCATCGACATTCCGGTGCTGATGGCGGGCGCGATGATTGTGATTATGCCGCTGATCGTGGTGTTCCTGATTTTCCAGCGCAAGTTTATCAGCGGCGTCACCGAAGGGGCCGTGAAGTAATTTGTGATATCCCGCACGAAACGGCGTACTGGCGACCAGACAAAGGTTTGCCGCGCCGTGTCGTGCTGCAATTCCTCCTCCTCAATCCTGCGGGAGACGCATGATGCACCTTTCCCTTGCTGATTTTCACCCTGTCGCCGATGGCGAAACCCTGGACACGGCCGTGCTGCAACGCGCGATGAATCAGATTGCGGCGGCGGGTGGGGGGCGACTGACCCTGCCCGCCGGGCGTTATCGCAGCGGCTGCCTGAATCTGCCCTCTGATTTTGAACTGCACCTTGAAGCGGGGGCGGTGCTGATTGCCAGTCCGCGACTGGCTGACTACCAGGCCGTTCAGGCACTCAGCTGTGCTGAGAAGTCCCACAATGTGCTGCTCTATGCGCTGGGCCAGCGCAATATCACCCTCAGCGGTACCGGCCGCATTGATGGCGAGGGCGAAGCCTGGTTTGCCGCTGAGCGGGATGAGCAGGGTTATCGCCTGCCGCGCGTGGACCGGCCGCGGATCATTGTGTTTGAAGATTGCGAGCAGGTGACGCTGACCGCCTTTACCATCGTACAGGCGCCGATGTGGACGGTGCATCTGGTGAGCTGTCGCCATGTGCATATCGACCATCTCACCATCGACAACGCCATGACCATGCCGAACACCGATGCGCTGGATATCGACGGCTGCGAAGCGGTGTTTGTCAGCAACAGCTACCTCAGCGCCGCCGATGACGCTATCTGCATTAAAACCACCTACAAACCGGCCGCGCTGCGGCGTCCGGCGCGGCAGATTATGATCACCAACTGTCTGCTGCGTAGTTACAGCTGCGCCTTTAAAATCGGCACCGAAACCTGGGATGATGTGGAAGATGTCACGGTGACCGGCTGCACCATTTTTGATTCCAACCGGGGCATTGGCATTCTGTCGCGTGACGGCGGCGCGATGCGGCGTCTGCTGTTCAGTAACCTGACCTTTGCCTGTCACCACGCGCCGCCCTGTCACTGGGGAAAAGCCGATCCGCTGCATATTTCGGTGCGCCGTCGCGATCCCGCCATCACGCCCGGCATCGTGGAGCAGGTGCAGTTCAGCAACATGACGGGCGTGGCGGAAGGGGCGATTAACCTTCATGCGGCAGAACCGGGCTGGATACGCGATGTGGTCATCAGCCAGCTTCAGATGCGGCAGACCGTGTCGCCGATGACACAGGGACACTACGACGTGCGGCCGCCCTGTAACCCGGACTCACCGACCGGCATGGGGCTGGATAACGCCTACAGGCTTGACCCAAAAACCGGCGAAGCCTTTGGGGTAGAGCGCTATCCCGGCGGGCTGCCGGGCCTGTTTGCGCGCGGCGTAGAGAACCTGCAACTGCACAGCCTGGTGATCAACAGGCCGGAGCCGTTACCGCCAGGCTGGCATTTGGAATGCGTGGTGCAGTTGCCGGACTAAATCACAGCGCGGCGGCGATGGCCGCACCGAGCTGTTCGGTACTGGCGCTGCCGCCGAGATCGCGCGTCAGGTGCTTGCCCGCTGCCAGCGTGCGTTCAATCGCGTCTAACACCGCATCACCTGCCGCTTTGTAGCCGAGGTGCTCCAGCATCATCGCGCCACACCAGATCTGTCCGATGGGATTGGCGACGCCTTTACCAGCGATATCGGGCGCAGAACCGTGAACCGGCTCAAACAGGCTGGGGAACAGGCCTTCCGGATTGATATTGGCCGACGGGGCGATGCCGATGGTGCCGGTACAGGCCGGGCCGAGATCGGAGAGGATATCGCCAAACAGGTTGCTGGCGACCACCACATCAAACCAGTCCGGATGCAGCACGAAGTTGGCGGTGAGAATATCGATGTGATACTTATCGACGCGAACATCGGGGTACTGACCGGCCATCGCCTCAACCCGGCTATCCCAGTAGGGCATGGTGATGGCAATACCGTTCGATTTGGTGGCGGAGGTCAGGTGTTTCTTCGGCCGGCTCTGTGCCAGCTGATAGGCAAACTTCAGGATGCGATCGACGCCGGTGCGCGTCATCACCGTTTCCTGAATCACCACTTCACGTTCGGTGCCGGGGAACATGGTGCCGCCGACGCTGGAGTATTCACCCTCGGTGTTTTCGCGAACCACATAGAAGTCGATATCGCCGGGCTGACGATTCGCCAGCGGCGCTTTGACGCCTGGCATCAGTCGCACCGGACGCAGATTAACGTACTGGTCGAACTCCCGGCGGAACTGCAGCAGCGAGCCCCACAGCGAAACGTGGTCGGGCACCACATCGGGCCAGCCGACCGCGCCAAAGTAGATCGCATCGAAGGCTTTCAGCTGCGGGAACCAGTCATCAGGCAACATTTTGCCATGCTGCTGCCAGTAGTCAGCACTGGCGTATTCGAACCACTCCCAGCGCAAAGGAATGTTAAATTTCTCTGCGGCCGCATTCATCACGCGGACGCCTTCCGGCATCACTTCTTTGCCAATGCCGTCGCCAGGGATGACGGCAATACGGTGGGTTTTATCAGTCACAGGGCACCTTTCCGGTTGATGTTCGAATTGTGTACGCAGTATAACTGTCGATTCCGGGGAAATAATGAGGCTGAAAGGCAATCCATTGTTGAATCAAAGTAGAGAATCCCGCACTTCCACCGATGATTTAGCCTTCTTTGTTCGCCTGGCCGCGCTGGACAGTCTGACCGCGGCAGCGCGCGAACTGGGACTGTCACTGGCGGCGGTCAGCAAACGTCTGAGCCAGCTGGAGCAGCGCCTTGGTGTGCAACTGCTGCGCCGCACCACGCGACGGCTGGAGCTGACGCCGGAAGGCCGCCGTTATCTGGCGGGCGCGCGTCCGTTGCTGGATCAACTGGCGGCGCTGGAAGAGGCGGTCAGTGGTGAAACTGCGCAGTTACGCGGCACGCTTAACATTAACGCCTCATTTGGTTTTGGCCGTCGGCATATTGCGCCCTGCGTCTCGGCCTTTGCCGCGCTGCATCCGGAACTCTCACTCTCGCTGCAGCTCAGCAGCCAGCCGCTTAATTTTCTTGATGCGCACATGGATATTGATATCCGCGTCGGGGAACCACCTGACTCGCGGCTGGTGGCGCGCAAACTGCGTACCAATCCGCGCATTCTCTGCTGCTCTCCCGCCTATGCCGCCCGGCACGGTCTGCCCGCCACGGTGCGCGATCTGGCACAACACAACTGCATTTTACTGCGCCAGCACGACAGCGATTTTACGCTGTGGCGGCTGACCAGCGGCGAACAGAGCATCAGCCAGAAAGTGCGCGGCAGCCTGATCACCAACGATGGTGAAGTGGCGATGCGGCTGGCAATGGATGGACATGGCATTCTGCTACGCTCCTGGTGGGACGCGCAGCACAGTCTGGCGACGGGCGAACTGCTGCCGGTGTTACCCGACTGGCAGGCACCTGATGGTGATATTTTTGCGGTCTGGCAGGCACAGCGCCAGCTTCCGGCGCGTATTACCGCGTTTGTGACCTTTCTGCAGGATAATCTTCAAGTGGTTGATTAGTAATGCTTTTAAAGGTAGTGAATGGTGCGGTCAGATGCAAGCGGGCAATAAATATACCGTATTAAGCTGATTCGATTGCTTCAGCGCGCCACTCCGTTTACAGCGTTTTAGCTGCTGCGTATGATTCTCATTCATTTTCTTCCCTGCCAGCCCTCTGCGTTGCGGCCAGCCGGGAGAGCAGGTCGATAGGGGAGTTAAGTATGAAAGCGTTGTTCAGCCCGCGTAAAGCGGCTCTCACACTGGCGATGGTCACCACCTTCAGCCTGACGGCGTGCCAGATGATGGCGAATAAAGTGGATGGCAATGCGCCGATGGTGATGCAGCCCTCCAGCCCCGATAATCTGATTCAGCGCGAGCTGGGTGACGGGTTGTATGAGATGGCGTATCTGCCCGCCAAAAACGCGCTCTATGTTGCCAGTGCGCCGGAAGGCAATGATATTAGCGGCGGGATGATCTACCGTCTTGATGGCACCACGCTGCAGAGCACCGGGGTAGGGCATTACGACCTGAAAAACGTCGGTCTGATCAGCGACCCGGACGGCAGCGCGCTTTACACCACCAACTCGCAGGATGGCAGCATCGCAAAGATCGATCCCGAGAACGGTAAAGTGCTGAAGCGTCTGATGTTCGACGATAAAAACGAGAACGGTTTGCCGGTGAGCACGCGTGAGATCTTTCTGCATGACGGGATGCTGTATGTCGGTGGCGTGGGCAATCCGGGTGTGATCTGGGTGGTTGATGCGAAAACCCTGACGCTTAAAGCCCGGATTAAAAATGCCGGGAAGGGTGTTACAGGCATTATCTTCTCGCCGGTCAGCGACCGGATTTATGCAGCGAACGGCAGCGGTGAAATCCTGGTGATTAATCCGCGCAATCACAAAATTGAGCAGCGCCTGACTGCAGATGACGGTCAGGACGCTCAGTTCCTGAACATGGCTGAAGATCCGGCGACGGGGCGCCTGTTTGTCACAGATAACGCCAAAACGAAAAATACCCTGGTGTTTGATGAGCGCAGCGGCAAGGTCATTCAGCGTCTGGATCCGGCTGATTCGATGGGGATTAAGTTTAACGGCAAGCGCAATGAGATTTATATCAGCCAGCGCGAATCGAAGAAAGTGCTGCAGCTGGATGGCACCACTTATGAAGTGAAAAACAGCTGGTCGTTTGAGGGGCATCCAGAGAGCCTGCTGGTCGCACCTGACGGGCAGACACTGTACGTTGCTCTGAAGCAGGGCTTCAATGACGACCACAGCCATCAGCTTCTGGATGGCGTGGCGCGTATCACGCTGCAATAAAAAAAGGCGGCATCACTGCCGCCTGAATGCTTACTTAGCAACGCCCTCTACCAGCACCACGCGATAGTTCGCGCCTTTCAGACGGTGCGCTTTGGCAGCCTGATATTCCGGGCTGTCATACCAGGCGTGTGCGGCTTCGCGGCTCGCGAATTCCAGAATCACCACACCTTCCGCGTCCTGACCTTCCAGCGTTTCCAGTTCACCATAAAAGGCGAGAGGATTGATCTGATGATCGCCGCGTGCCTGGCCCGCTTTCTCGGCGTAGATCGCCATTTCGTCCTGGTTCAGGGTGTTATCACGAATAAATACAACGTATGCACTCACAGGTCTCTCCTTAAGCTTTTTTATCCTGGGTTTCGGTATCGAAGTCAGCAGCATCATGACGCTCATGCAGCTGATCGGCCGGGTCGCCCATGACGCGGTTGACCTTGCGGCCACGAATAACGGCAGGACGCTGTGCGATCTCTTTCGCCCAACGCACCACATTTTTATAGGACTGCACATCCAGGAATTCGGCACCGCCATACTGATCATTCAGCACCATGTTGCCGTACCACGGCCAGGTGGCGATGTCAGCGATGGTGTAGTCATCACCGGCCAGATAGCGGTTATCGGCCAGCCGACGATCCAGCACGTCGAGCTGACGCTTTGCTTCCAGCGTGAAGCGGTTGATGGCGTACTCAATTTTTTCTGGCGCGTAGTGATAGAAATGACCAAAGCCGCCGCCGAGGTAAGGCGCAGAGCCCTGCAGCCAGAATAGCCAGTTCAGGGTTTCAGTGCGGCCAGCGATATCTTTCGGGAGGAAATAGCCATATTTTTCCGCCAGATAGAGCAGGATATTGCCCGATTCAAATACCCGAATCGGCGGCGTTGCTGAGTGATCGCTCAGCGCCGGAATTTTTGAGTTCGGGTTCACATCGACAAAACCGCTGGAGAACTGATCGCCTTCGCCGATACGTATCAGCCAGGCATCATATTCAGCATCGTTGACGTTAAGCGCCAGCAGCTCTTCCAGCAGGATGGTGACTTTCTGGCCGTTAGGCGTGCCGAGTGAATAAAGCTGTAAAGGGTGCTTGCCGACCGGCAACACTTTTTCATGGGTGGGACCAGCGAACGGACGATTAGTTTTAGCGCCGTTACCTTTGGCTTCAGGGTCCCAGGTCCAGACTTTTGCGGGCTGATATGCATTTTCCGACATAATGAAAGTTCGCCTTATGGTGTGGTATTGGTCTGGAGTGTAGCAGGTGCTGCAAAGGCGGTTTAACTCTGCTGGCTGCGCGAGGGCGTGCTAAAACGGGTCGAAGTCAGGCGGGCAGCGGTGTCGGAGAAAAGTGAATAAAAGTGTGTCAGGCGGAGCGTTCGTTGTCCTGAGCTGGCATTACCGTGCAGTCAGCAACGACTGCACGGCAGGCAGGTTTACAGCAGTTCGCGCTCAATCAGTTCGCGGGTTTCAATTGCCTGAACCTTCATTTTTTCCGGATAGCCAAACAGAGACGCAGCAATAATCGGATCACCGCCGACTTTATGGGTGCGGGTAGCAAAACCGGTGTCGCGCAGCGTTTTGAACAGGGTGTCGAAGTCCACTTCACCTTCGCCCACGCCGACATGCTGGTGAATGGTGGCATCCACGCCTGGCGGGTTAACGATGTAGCGGCAGTGCTTAGTATGGTTCATGGTATCGGCGATCAGCATGTGCGACAGATCGTCACCGGCATACTCCAGCATCGGCTTCACATCGCCTTTGCCTTTGTCATAGAAGAAGGTGTGTGGCGCGCTATAGATATATTTCACGTTATCGCTGCGGAACGACTTCACGATATCCACGGTTTCGTTGTTCTCTTCGCAGAAATCCCACGGATGCGCCTGGATTTCGACGCGGATACCTTCACGTTCGATGATCGGCAGCAGCTCTTCCATCGAGCGATAGAACATCTCTTCACAGATTTCTGGTTCGTTAGGGGTGCCCGAGAGCTCGGTGTTAATGACCTGCACACCCATCTCAACCGCAATCTCAATCATCCGCTTCCAGTTCTTCACTGCCGCCTGACGGCGCAGTTCATCCGGGCCGGACCAGCGATAAACCACGATAAACGAGGAGATTTCCAGCCCGGTGGCGCTTAACGCATTCTTGTATTCGGTGATGATTTCACGGCTGGCTTTAGGATGTTTATAAAACGGGTTGATCTGCGGATGCGGCGACTGCTCGATATATTTGTATCCCCAGTCGGCCACCTGATGAACCATACGGGTGATGCCTAAATCTTTAATCACATCCACATCAAAAGCGATTTTCATCTTTCTGCTCCGGGCACATTAAGGTTGCTGTTCTTCATTGAAGGTCACGCCAATCTGCTGCCTGACGTTGTCCATCGCGGCCAGGGTGATAATCGCCTGGTCAAGCGAATGGACAGGCGAATCGATCAGACTCTGGCCGATACACCAGGCGAAGTGATTTATTTCATGACTGAGCTGTTCATAGCGGTTAGTGGGTTCCTGCCATTGCAGGCGGTGACGCCGGTCGCTGGAGGTCAGGGTGAAGTCACCGGGGGCATAGAACTGACCCGCCAGCTCCAGGGTGGCGTCGCGCCCGGCGATCACTGCGCCGCCCGGTGTGTTGCTGAACAGGGTGGTGTTCAGTACCGACTGCATGCCGTGCTGATGGGTAAACAGCATCGACGTCTGACCGTTAACGCGGCCATCCGGGACGGGCTGGCCATGGGCGACGATCGTGTCAGGCGCACCGCCACCAACAAACACACTCAGCGCCACCAGATAACTGCCGAGGTCAAGCATCGGACCGCCCGCCAGGTCGGCATTGAAGATGCGATGATCCGGGGTGAAGAACTCACCATGATCGGCAATCAGGGTGTGGACGTCACCGGGTACGCCATCCTCCAGCAGCTGGCGGATGACGTCATACTTCGGCGCAAAGTTGCACCACATCCCCTCCATACAGAGCAGGTTCGCGACAGCAGCGGCCTGTTTAAGCTGAGTTGCCTGCTGTGCATTCAGCGCCAGCGGCTTTTCAATCAGCAGATGCTTTCCGGCGGCAATCGCGCGCAGACCATCGGGAAAATGGTGGTTATGGGGCGTGGCGATATAGACCGCATCAACATCATCCCTCGCCAGCAACTCATCGAGACGGCCTGTGGCGTGGCCGATTGACCATTTGTCAGCGAAGGCCTGCGCTTTTGCCGGGTCACGGGCAGCCACCGCGGTGATCTGCTGCCGGGTGTGCTGGCGGAGCGCATGGGCAAAATGGTCGGCGATCCAGCCCGGCCCGATAATGCCCCAGCGCAGTCGCGGAACCTGGCTGGCATCGGTTATGCGTGGAGCCGGAAGCGTTGAAGGGAACATATCTTTTCCTTTTGTACGTGTTGTACGTGCAGGCAGTTGCTGCTCAGGACTCCACTATAGAAAGCCCGCCGTCGCCGCTCTAACCTTTTAATGATGTGATCCCATCAACCGGATCGGTGCGGGATTTTTACCCGTTTTAGCAAATGGATGTTTTAAAGAAAATGCAGAAAGAAATAAATGTTTCATTTTGCGAAGGTGATCAAGGTTAACGCTGATTTTCTATCAAATAAATGAGAGGAAATGGTCCCGCCGCGATAGAGTGTGGATATCAGATACAACAGAACATAAAGGCGTAGCCGTCAGCTAACGCTGCAGAGAGCAGGGAGAAGGATGATGTCAAAAGTGACGATGACCGCCATCGCGCAGGCGGCGGGCGTGGGTGTGGCGACGGTGGATAGGGTGCTGAACCGCCGTGCGCCGGTTCGCAATGTGACCGAGCAGAAGGTGCTGGCAGCGGCCCGCGAGCTGGGCTATCGCATGACCCAGGCGCACAGCCAGGCCATCCCACATCTCGCTGCGGCAACGCTTCGCGTGAGCTTTATCCTGCTGCCTGCCCGCTATTCTTTTTATCAGCAGCTGGGCGAGGCGCTGAAACAGCAGCTTAAGATGCAGCAGCCAGAGGGCAGCGAACCGGAATTCTGCTGGCATGATATTCATGAGGTTGAGGCGGTAGCGCACTCGCTGCGTCAGCTGGCACAGCGCAGCGATGTGATTGCGCTGGTGGCGCTGGATCATCCGCTGATCCGCCATGCCATTCAGGATGTGTCACGACTGGGCGTGCGGGTCTACGCGCTGTTCTCCGATTTCTCGCCCTGTGAGCATGCGGGGTTTATCGGCATCGATAATCAGAAAGCGGGGCGCACTGCCGCCTGGATGGCACAGCACCTGTTGCGTGAGCCGGGGTGCGTCGGGGTGCTGCTGGGCGACCACCGTTTTACCTGCCAGGAGAGCAGCGAGATCAGCTTCCGCTCCTACCTGCGCGAGTCGGGCATCAGTCAGCGGGTACTGGAACCGTTAAAGACTTATGAGTCGGGCGAAGGGGGCTATCAGGCGACCCGGCAGCTACTGGAAGCCCATGATGATCTGATAATGATTTATGCGCCCTGCGGCGGCATAGAGGGCGTTGTGCAGGCGCTGCGTGAGAGCGGACGCAGGCAGATCGATCTGCTGTGCCACGGTCCGCTGCCGGGTGATGAGCTGGCACTGATTGACGGCACCATCACGCTGATGCTGCGCCATCGCCTTGATGCCATGGCTGAGGCGGTCATCAATACCTGTCTCAACAGCCGATCGGAGCAGCGTGACCATTTTGCCCAGGTAACGGTGCCGTTTGAAATCGTGACGCGTGAAAACCTGTAAAAAGAGCAGGTTAGCGTCTATTTGATAAAAATCTATCATTTTCCGCAATTTTTAAACGCGATCTCTATCAAAAAATGAAACTTTCACTGTTGTCTGAGATGAAATTTTTATTTGATACTGCCAGCAGTTCACACTGCACAGGCAGATACCATGACCTTTCATATTGCTAATGCGCCCTGTAGCTGGGGCGTGGATGATCCCGCTAATCCCTGGCTGCCGCCGTTTCACAAAGTCCTGACCGAGGCCGCGCAGGCTGGCTATCCCAGCATCGAGCTCGGCCCCTGGGGCTATCTGCCAACGGATGCCGCCGAACTGACACTGCAGCTTAATGCCCATCAGCTTTCGCTGGTGGCGGGGACGATTTTTGATGATTTAGTCAGTGAGGCGCATTTCCCTGCGCTGGTGGCGCTGACTCACAACCTGTGTCGCACGCTGGCCAGCGTGCCAACCGCCACCAGAACGCCCGGAGCCAGCGCGCCTTATCTGGTGATCATCGACTTCGGCAATCCGGAGCGGGCGAAATATGCCGGTCAGTCAGAAAAAGCGCCACGCCTTTCCGCTGACGACTGGCAGCGCATGATGCAGCACATCACTATTCTGAGTGAGATTGCGTGGCAGGAGTATGGCGTGCGGCCGGTGATCCATCCGCATGCCGGCGGCTGCATTGAGTTTGCTGATGAGCTGGCGCAACTGGTCTCTGACATTCCGCACGAAGTCGCGGGTTTATGCCTGGATACAGGCCATCTCTATTATGCCGGCATGGATCCAGTTGCGTCGCTGGAACAGTACTGGTCGCGCATCGATTACCTCCATTTCAAAGACGTTAACGAGCCGGTCTGGCGTGACGCACTCTTTCGTGGACTCGACTTTTTCACCGCCTGCGCGCAGGGCGTGATGTGTCCGCTCGGGCAGGGCGCAATCGACTATCCGGCGGTGCGCACGCTGCTGACTGAGCGTAATTATCAGGGCTGGATCACCATCGAACAGGAGCGTGATCCGCGCCATGCCGATACCAGCCTGCGGGATGTTAAAGCCAGCCTGGACTATCTCCGATCAACAGGATTCTGAGGACAACAGCATGATTAACGGTAAAAAAGCGGCTAATCGCTCACTACGCTGGGGCATGATCGGCGGCGGCGGCACCAGCCAGATTGGATATATCCATCGCTCGGCGGCACAGCGCGACGGAAACTTTGTGCTGCTGGCGGGCGCGTTTGATCTTGATGCTGCACGCGGGCGCGAGTTTGGTCAGGCGCTGGGTGTGGCTCCTGAGCGCTGTTACACCGATTACGCCAGCCTGTTCGCCGGGGAAGCCGGGCGCGAAGATGGCATTGAAGCGGTTTCGATCGCCACACCTAACAATACCCATTTCGCCATTTGCCGCGCGGCGCTGAATGCCGGGCTGCATGTGGTGTGCGAGAAGCCGCTCTGTTTTACGGTCGAAGAAGCCGATGAACTGGAGCAGCTGAGCCGGGAGAAACAGAAGATTGTTGGCGTCACCTACGGTTACGCCGGGCATCAGCTGATTCATCAGGCCAGAGAGATGATCGCTGAAGGGGCGCTGGGTGAGATCCGCATCGTTAACATGCAGTTTGCTCATGGTTTCCATAATGAGGCGGTGGAGCTGCAGAGTGAAAGTACCCGCTGGCGGGTTGATCCGCGCTTTGTCGGCCCGAGCTATGTGTTAGGCGATCTGGCGACGCATCCGCTGTTTATCGCCGAAACGATGTTGCCGCAGCTGAAAGTGACGCGTCTGCTCTGTTCCCGCCAGAGCTTTGTCACGTCGCGTGCGCCACTGGAGGATAACGCCTTTGTGATGATGGAGTATGACAACGGCGCGGTCGGCACGCTCTGGGCGTCGGCGGTGAATGCCGGATCGATGCATGGGCAGAAGATTCGGGTAGTCGGGTCTAAAGCCAGTCTGGAGTGGTGGGATGAGCAGCCAAACCAGCTGCGATACGAAGTGCAGGGCGAACCAGTGCGGATTCTGGAGCGAGGCATGGGCTATCTCAGCCCGCGCGCGCTGGAAGAGGACCGCATCGGCGGGGGACACACGGAAGGTCTATTTGAAGCCTGGTCGAATCTCTATCGCCGCTTCGCGCTGGCGATGGATGCCACCGATCGCCGCGACACCGCCTTCCTGAAGGATTTCTGGTATCCCGATGTGCATGCCGGATTAATGGGCGTGCGCTGGGTGGCGCAGTGCGTGAAATCAGCGGATGCCGGGGCGGTGTGGGTGACGAGCTGACGTAAGTTTTAAGCAGGTGTGAGGGGGGGTTAAAGCGAGAAAGACGTTATCCCCGGTCACTACAATATCAGCCAGCTGGCTCGGATATCGTGAGCCAGCAATAGTCGGGTGAATCTGCTCAGAAGGCGGTATGACGCCCAGGCTATTACTGATAGGAGAAAGTTATACTCGCCAGTGCATTAGCCGTTCCGGGAACCAGATCGCCCGTACGGATATATTGCGCCTGGAAAGGCAGCGACAAGACCTGGTTTGCTGATGAAGTTGTCTGGATAAAAAACTGGTTAAGCGTGCCATCAGCCGAACTGTCCGGGCCCATGCTCAGGGGGCCCATACCGTTGTAGAAAAACTGTACGCCCACGCCCGACGCGGTAGAGTCGCCGGTCAGTGTCACAACCGATGAACTGTTAGACGGGATCGTCTGGTCTGTCATGACTGCATTCACCGCGATGTTTTGATCACAGGTGAGCGTGACGTTGAACGCCCCCGAAGGTGAGGTACTGCCCACGGTTGAAAGTGTGCGGATATCCAGCGTGCCCAGATCGACGTTCGCACTTTTAGTGTTGACCGTACAACCGCTGGCCGCCACTGTGATAGTGGTGGGGTTAATGATGACCTGCGCGGTTTTAATTTCATTATTGTAGGCTGTCAGAATGGCAGCATTGTTCGTTGGCGTTGTATAGATGCCCGACTTCAGTGCTGTTCCCGTTTTAACAAATGTTACTTTTGCTGACCAGCCCAGATTATTGGGACGGCTACTCGTGCCTGCGGCCGGAAAGCTCTGCGTAATGCCCTTTTGCAAGGGAGTATATTCCGATCCATTAAAATCTTTGAGACCAATAATGTAACCAATACCCGGGATACCGGTTTCAAAAATGGTGTAGTTTATGCCATCGACCGTCACTGTCATGCCGCTGGATATTGCCGAGGGGGAGGGTTCAAGCGTGCCCTTTTCGCAAGTCCATATGAATCCGCACCAGAACACTTCCTGGACATCGGCTGTCGCGCTCCAGGTTGAACCAATAATGTCACCCGGCATCACGGAGTCTGCTGGCCCGGAATATTCCATTGACTGGGGTGAGAGCGTAATGTCTGATCTCCAATCCAGGGCCAGTGCGCTGGCAGAGGTGAGAAAGCAGGCAAGCAACAGTAAAATACGCATCATTGATACTCCGTAGTCCAGGTGGCAATGGCTGAAACGTCGCCAGCGGTCACTTCAGGGCCTGTGGCGGTTAATCGGGCATAAAAATTTATCTGTACGCTGTCGTTACCCGCTACGCCATAGGCGGTTGTCTGGGTATCGAGTGGGACAAGCGCGCCCTCTTTATCGAGGATTTGCACTGCCACGCCTGTCGCGCCGCCTTCAGCCACTTTAATCAGTCGCGGATCGCTATCATCCGGCGTGCCGCTAAAGCGGATCTTCACGCCTGAAAAGGTGGGGCCGCACGCTTCCAGCGTCAGCGTGAAAGGGGTTTTAATGTTGCTTACCGCACCCGCTTTACTTAATTGTCTGGTGCCGATATCACCAAGCGGTACATTTTTCTCCAGCGAGTCGGCGGCGACGACGCACGTATTGGCAATCAGATTACCCTTTACCGAAACCAGCACATCGTAGCCGCGTACCGGCCACGTGCAGGCGAACAGAAGTACGATGCATACCCCGCGGGTTGTTACTGACATGCTCCCTCCAGAGAATAGAGGCCCGTGCGGGCATTGAAATCCTGCTTATTGAGCTGAAAGCGAACAGAACAGCGCGCTGTGTTATCTTTGCCCCAGACCGCGTTAAGCGTGCCTTTCAATGGCAGACCCGATAAATAGACGCTGCCGCCATCACCCACAATGCTGCTAACCTCGCTGTCCTCCAGTGCGACGACGGTACCAAAAGGCAATTCCTTGCCGTTCTGGCGTAAGACAAACATCGCTTTTGCACCCTGCTGAGTGGCAATGGTGGCTCGCACCAGTGCGCCGTCGGTTGGCGTTTTGCTAATGATGGCGTTATCGAGTTCAACATCATTGCCCGTGGTCGTGGTGTCGAGTCCTACCCGGTTAACGCGATAAGGCGTAGCGTAAGGGATCACCGCATAACCCCGGCTGTCGGTTTTAATACTTCGGTGATTAAGAACTGCAACCTCGCTGGCTCCCGGTGCTTTGATCAGAATATTGGTGTTGCCCAGCGGCTGGCTTAGCGTCAAACCATCTTCGTGTAAAACAGCACCACCGCTTATGCCGTAGCTGAGATTGCGGGCATCACGCCCGTAGCTGTAACCCAGGTTGTACTGGCCCCGCTGATTTTTATATTGCAGTGCGGTATCGCCGCCATATTGTTGTCGGGCGTTGTAGCGCTGATTGACGCTGTAATAAAGCTCATCCTGTCCAGGCACATAACCACTGACGCCACCGCTGTAGATCGTTCCTGCTGATTTCCCCTGAGTGGTGGAGAAACGTGCCCGTGTCGAATTTCTCGGATCGCCAAAGGGGATCGAGAGCGATAACGCCAGAATGTTATCTTTACTGTCATCATACAGACTGGTGCTGCGCTGGAAGCTAACCCCCAGCGAGGCCGATCGGAAGGTCGTATTCCACGCAAACTGGATCCCCTGTGTCGTTTTCGAGGTATGCCAGTAGGTTTGCTGATCCCAGGAGAGTGACAGAGAGCCATATTCGTCCATCGGCTGCGATAGCTGCAGCTGGTTTCTGGCTTTGCGTGACATCCGGAGGTTATAGATATTTTCATAGCGGGTAGTCACTGTGCCATCCGCTTCTACTATTTGTTCCGGCTTACCGCCACTCATCCTTTTATAAGCCGTGTCGCTGAGGTTATAGAACCCTTGTGTGGAGTAACGCAGCGAATAGAAATTTACGCGTGTCCCGATGTCGTTGAGCAGTTTGCTGTAGCGCAGGCGTAAGGAGTCGCCCGTGTAGCGCTTATCATCTGCAAGCTGGCTCTGGGCATGGGTAACATCCAGCGAATAGGCACCAAAGCGGCCCAGGTTCTGACCGATGCCCGCTGCAACCCCTCGATAACGCTCGGAAAGTTGAGCGCCACCATAAAAGGTCAGTCCATATTGCCAGCCATAAAAGAGTTCACCCTGGGCAAATGTCGGCGCATCCTGATTATTGACCGGCTGGAATTTTCCCGCACTGAGGGCATATTTAGCCTGGCCGCTTCGCACCAGATTAGGCACGCTGGCGAAAGGTACGCTGAACTGGGTTTCGTCGCCATCGCTCTCCCTGATAGTGACAGAGAGATCCCCACCCGAAGAGGTGGGATAGAGATCGCTGAGCACAAATGGCCCGGGCGACACGCTGGTTTGATAAATAACATTGCCGTTCTGTCGAACGGTGACGATAGCATTGCTGCGCGCAATCCCCCGAACTTCGGGCGCGTAACCGATCAGGCTTGCAGGCAGCATGTTGTCATCAGTTTTAAGCGCCAGCCCGCGTACACCTACTGAGTCAAACACCTGAGATGAGGTGTAAGTTTCCCCGGCGTAAAGCTGTGCGCCCAGCGCCGGAACATCACGTTGCAGCCAGGTCTGCACATGATTCAGCTCATTCGTGTCTTTGGTCCAGGTGGTATAGTCGCGCAGCCGCCATGCGCCAATGTTTATGCCGCTGTTCAGGCTGGCAAACAACTGCTGATCACGGGTTTTAGTATTCCCTCTGTAGGTGTTATTTGAGCCGTTAATGACATAGTTCAGCCACCCGGCATGGATGCCACGTTCCCAGCTTTCCGGACTGACGTAGCCGCGTGGCAGATTGCGCATCATGCTCTGCGGTAAAGTGATGTTGAGCGTGAGGGTTTGCGGCTCATAGTCTGTGCTGCTGCCCGGAAACAGCGTGTTGAGAAAATAGCACTGCTTTGCCAGCGGCAGGCTGGCACCCTTTGCCTGTGCCATGTCAACACCGAGCGCATCAAGCTGACTGGCCGTGAGACATGCTGCGGTTATGTCCTGCCCACTTGATTTATCCACAGCAAAAATAACGTCGCCAGTGAAGGCATAGTTCTTATTGATATAGACGTTGATATTATATTCGCCTGGCGGCAAGGCACTGCCTGTATTCACCCAGGATAAGTCAGCAACCGAAGCGTTTTCGCCATTGAGGAAGGCGGGGTTAAAGTGCAAATCGCTCTCCGCGGCCGCGGTATAACCCATGGCATGGAAAGCCATCACCGCACAAACGATTTTCATTTTCACTCGAGCATCCCTCAACGAATTTATTTACGGTTCAACGGGGCGCGTGTCACTGGTGTCCATGCACCGTAATCATTGATAGTCTGAAAAGTCAGCGATGTGGCCTGGCTGAATTTCTCCGCCAGTGTGATAGTTGATTTTGGTGGCAACATCACAGGCTTAACCGTCTTACCATCAACTTTGAGATTGATTGTGGTAATGAACCAGGGTGTAGGGTTGCTCAGTACGACTTTGCCCGCACTATATTCACCGCTAATTTTTTTCCATGCTTCGTTAGCATTATCGGGAAGTGAAACGGGACGATAAAATACCTTAATACGATTCGCAGAGGCGAACTGCAGAGAGTTACCTGTACTATTTTTCGTTTGCTGGGGAATTGCTTTTACCGTCAGCCAGTACAGAGATTCACGATCCTGCGGCAGAGATTTACCATTGAAAATAATTTTCACCACGCTTTCGGTTGCCGGTTTTAAAACATATAGCGGCGGAGTAATAACGAAATCCTGCGTGCGCTCCCCGCTGGCAGTCTCCATCCAGGACTGAATTAAAAATGAGGCTGTCGCATGGGTATTTCTGACCTGAAGGGTGGACTGTTTTGAATCAGCGGAGTAGACCATACGTGTTGCACCTAACCCCACGCCACCGGCGTGTACCGCGGATGAACACAATGTGGCGGCCAGACAAACCCAGGTTAAAGAACGCATTTGTTTCTCCTGAACGTCTATTCATGCCCGGTCATTAAACCGGGCATGACGATTACGAGTAGGTTACTGTGTAGGTGGCAACTGCACTGGCATCGCCCGCCGTCGCACCGCCAGTTGGTGAGTAATATTTAGCGCTGAAGTTCAGCGTATTAGAGCCTTTACGCAGTGGCGTTGCTGTAGCCGCCTCGCCCAGTTTCACGACGTTGCCTTGCTCGTCATAAAGACGAATGGCCACATTCTGCGCGGATGCTGCACCACCGTTTACACCCGCTGCCAGGCTGTTGACATCATTACCATCTGGCGTACCGGAGAAGGTCACTGCGACTGTAGTGGCTGCAATAGGATTCTCATCTGTAGAGGCTGAGGTATCAGCAATTGCGCAATCTTCAAGAGCGATAGAAAACGTTTTAGCCACGCTTGCTTCACTGCCTGCAGCGGCCAGAGTAGCAGTACGTACTTCACCCATATCAACATCAATGTTTGCGCTGTTGGCACTGATGGCGCAGGCTGATGTCACGACGCTTCCGTTAAAGTTGACAGACCCACCGCTGGTTGTTGCCGCCAGAGCGGAACCCATCGGGAACAGAGCTGAAACACCTAATACCAGAAGGGCTTTTTTATTAAATTTTAATTTCATGTAATCACCTTTATTTTTGAGTTTGCTATGTTGTGTTTTGTAAATAATGACTGACAATAAATATAAAAATTATTTTACTGTAAATATACGAAAATATAGAAGTTTGGTTTTTAATATAGGGTTTCTTTTTTTATTTATTTTTTGTTTGTGCTGTTTCGATATGTGCGGGGTGATTCCCTCCTCTTAATAGTAAGATAGGGTTATTGTAATTTATTTAAGAAAAAATAACCTGTAGTTTTTTAATATATAGATGGAGTATCGATAAATAACCATTCTATATTGAACATTTATGTTAATAATTTATTTATTTTTTAATAAAAATATTGAGAGTTATGAAGTTAGCCTTGTCCAGAGGGTGAGTAATAATTCCATCATCATATGGGAATTATTTTTATTTGTATTTCTATCGTAATAAAAAAGAATGATGTTATCTCTCCTGACCACAGAATATACCTTGATAAAGATCAGGAAATATCGTTTGCAATGATTTTTTAAAAAGCCATTCTGGACTTTGGATAAAAGGGGCTAGCCCCGGCAGATAGAGATTAGCAGAATCCCTGTTTGTGACAGCTGGCATGATCGCCTTGTCTCTGCCGGGATGGCCATTGATATAGCAGATAAGTTCATTAAAGCGTGCAGAGGATAATTGAGGGTCAGTTCAGACGTTTTCTTCGTCATGCCTGACATTCGGGGCTGGCGGACAACGGTAGAATGGCGCAGATAAACCAGGTAGGGCGGGAAACAGGAATGCGGCGAGTGAATCGAACCTTCGATTACGGGGTTGCTCCAGAACGCAAAAACCCGCCAGAGGCGGGTTCTTTAAATATGGTGCCCGAACCCGGAATCGAACCAGGGACACGGGGATTTTCAATCCCCTGCTCTACCGACTGAGCTATTCGGGCAACGGGGCGCATTAAACCGTAAAGGCCGCAGGCCGTCAACGGCTTTCATTAAAAAACCCCTGGAAACGTGACTGATTGCCTGAATTTCAGTCAAAGCAGGTAAAACTTCAGGCCAGCGCGCCATTTTTGCGGCACAGCGCGATGCTGTACACATCTTCCGCCAGCCGCTGGGCGGTGGCGACATCCTGCACATTGCGCTTCACCAGCAGCTTGCTCAGGCAACCTTCAAGGATCAGCTCCATCTGATCGGCCACCATGGTGGGGTTATCCAGCCCCTGCTCTAGCAAAATCTCATGGGTGAACTGCCAGGAGCCACGCTTCTGCTGCTCGGCCAGTTGATGGATAGGCTGGTCGGGCTGCGGGTAGAAGCTGCAGGCGGCGATAAACAGGCAGCCCGGAAAACGTCCTTTGCTGACCTGCTCACTCAGGACTTCGTAGCGTGCCATCAGCTTCTGATCCGGCGACAGCGACTCATCCAGCAAGATCTGGCGTCGCCAGGTTTCAATCTGCTGCCCGTGGTAGCGCAGCGCATCGTAGAGCAGGGCGTCACGGTCGGGCCAGAACAGCTGAAGCTGCTCCTGACTTAAGTCGGAACCCGCCAGGGTTTCCAATGAGAGGGTGGCGGCGAGGCCGTTCTGTTCAAGCACATTCAATGCATGCTCGAGTATCTGTTCACGCTGCAAGTGACTCTCCTCTGGTATGCATGCCCGGTCATTCACCGGGCAATGACCTGACTCCAGTGTTGTTTACGGGGTAAGTTTCTGCAAATACGCCCGGAAGTCGGCGGCATTGAGAAACCCGGTGATGCGCGATCCGGGAATTTCATGTCCCTGCGCATCAAAGAACAAAATCGTCGGTAAGCCCAGCACCTGAAGATGCTGCAACAGCGCGTTGTCGCTGGCGCTGCTGGCGGTGACGTTAGCCTGTAGCAGCTGTACCTTGCTCAGGCTATCGCGCACGGCGCTATCTCTAAAGGTATATTTTTCAAACTCTTTGCAGGCGACGCACCAGTCAGCGTAAAGATCGACCATAGTGATGCGGCCCTGTGCCTGCAGCAGCGCGCTATCGAGCTGCTGCGGCGTCTGGAGACTCTGGAACGGCAGAGGAGCCACAGCATGCTGTGCCGCCGTGTCGCCAAATGCCCAGTCCTGCAATGGACGCGCGCTGATCAACGCTGCGGCCAGCATGATAATCTGCACCACGCGCCACCTGCCGCTGCTGGCGCGCAGGCTGACGCTGAACGACCAGCCGAAGAATGCCACGCCGAGCAGACTCCAGAGCCGCAATCCCCACGCGTCGCCCAGCACCCGCTCCAGCAGGAAGACCGGCAGCGCCAGGATGACAAAGCCAAAGCCCTCTTTAACGGTTTGCATCCACGGGCCGCTTTTCGGCAGCAGACGGTTACCAAACAGCGTCACGGCAATCAGCGGTAATCCCATGCCGACCGCATAAAGCCACAGCGTACCGGCACCGGCCCACAGATTCCCGCTCTGCGCGATGTAGAGCAGAATGGCGCTGAGCGGGGCTGTAGTACAGGGCGAGCAGATCAAACCTGCCAGCGCGCCCATCAGGAAGACGCCTGGCAGCGATCCCCCTTGCTGGCGATTGCTCCAAAGAGTCAGACGAGTTTGCAGGCTGGAGGGCAGTTGTAGCGTAAACAGGCCAAACATCGACAGGGCCAGCATGATAAACAGCAGGGAGAGCGTGAACAGCACATAGGGATGCTGCAACGCGGCCTGGAAGCGTAATCCCGCTGCCGCAACCACCATCCCCAATAGCGTGTAGGTCAGCGCCATTCCCTGGACATAGACCATCGCCAGCGCAAACAGTCGGCCCAGCGAATAGTGCCGCTGTCCGCCAAGGATAATGCCGGAGATCAGCGGATACATCGGCAGCACGCAGGGCGTAAATGCCACGCCGATGCCGATCAGCAGTGCCCAAAGCGGAGAAAAGGGCAGCGAGCTGGCGGGCGCGGGCTGAGCACTGACTGGCGCTGGCGCGCTGCTGGCTGCTACCGCGCTCACCGGCACGCTGCGCGTCTCCGGCGGATAACAGAATCCGGCGGCGGCACAGCCCTGATAAGTGACGCTGAGCGTGGCACCACTGGCCGCCTGTTGCAGCGTTACCGGCAGCGTCAGGTCCTGCGGATAGATCTCACTTTTACCAAAGAATTCATCCTCATGCGGCTGACCGGCGGGCAGTGTAAGCGGCGCGATTGTCGCATTCTGCGGTGTGATGTGGATCTGCTGGCGGTAGAGGTAATAACCCGATTTCACTTTCCAGTGCAGGTTGAGCTGCGCGCCCTGCTGGTCGAAGTCAAACGTAAACGCCTGATCGACCGGCACAAAGCGGCTGGTCGCCGGGTTTGAAAAGAGTGATGCGTGCGCCTGCAGGCAGATAAACAGCGTCAGCAGAAGCGTAATTAAGCGAGAGATGCGTGCAGCCATGACAAGTATTCACTGTCTCCATATTGAACCGGCAGCGCCAGCAGTTCGGGTACGTCGTAAGGGTGTGCTTCTTTGAGCAGATCACACAGCGCCTGCTGATGATCGCTGTCGCACTTCAGCAGCATCTGAACTTCGCTGCTCTGCTCCATTTTGCCCTGCCAGAGATACCAGGAGGTGGCGCCCGGCAGCATTGTTACGCAGGCCGCCAGTCTGGCTTCCAGCGCTAAGCCAGCAAGGTGCTCCGCCGTGGTCTGATCGGGTGCAGTGCAAACGATAACGACTGCATTCATCCTGTAACTCCTGTTTTAAAGAGCGCCGATGATAGCACGCTCCATCAGTAACACGATGACGGTGCTATAACAGCAATCCGCCAAAGACGAAGCCAGAGAGCACCGACAGCGCAATGGCGATCACCCCGGGAATAATAAAGGCGTGGTTAAAGACAAACTTGCCAATACGGGTTGAGCCGGTGTCATCCATCTCAACGGCGGCCAGAAGGGTCGGGTAGGTCGGCAGCACAAACAGCGCCGAAACTGCCGCGAAAGAAGCGATGGCAGTAAGCGGGGTAACGCCCAGCAGCAGCGCGGCGGGCATCAGTGCCTTAGTGGTAGCGGCCTGCGAGTAGAGCAGCATTGAGGCGAAGAACAGCACCAGCGCCAGCATCCACGGGTAGGTTTTCAGCGTATCGCCCGCCAGCATCTGAATA
>NZ_JBXUHX010000045.1:0-8332 GCF_058148845.1 Pantoea sp. RCC30.1
AACTGTAAGGTTATATGATGACGCCCTTTTTCAGGCCACACAGCCACTGATATCTCTGGAGTCGTTATGTCTTTACCTGCCTGCCCAGCTTGTCACGCCGATTACACCTGGCAAGATGGTGATAATCTCAACTGCCCCTCCTGCGGTCATATCTGGACCGAAGGAGAGGATGACAGCAGCAACGGATCGCTGGAAGTGCGTGATGCCAACGGCAATCTGCTGGCAGATGGCGACAGCGTCACGGTGATCAAAGATCTCAAGGTGAAGGGCAGCTCCTCATCGCTGAAGATCGGCACCAAAGTGAAAAGCATTCGCCTGGTTGAAGGGGACCACAACATCGATTGTAAAATCGATGGTTTTGGTCCGATGAAATTAAAATCTGAGTTTGTGAAAAAGAACTGAAATCCCGGGCGCAGGGATGCGCCCGCCTCTCTTTTTAGCTGAACAGCCGATCGATTGCGTCGCACTGTTCCGCATTCAGCGTGCCTCCATAGTTACGTGAGTTACTGCTCATCGAGTCATAACGTCGCGCCACGGCCGTTTTAATTGTCGTCACAAAATCATCGCCAATAGTGTAAATCGCCATTAGCCGGCCGATCTGCTGCTGCAGACGCGTCAGCTCAGGCAGATTGCCCGTCCGCCATGCGGCCATCATCTCTGCAAAGTACTCCGGCACAATATTATTCAGGCCTGAAATTACCCCGGCACCCCCCGCTAGCAGATTGGGAAGCAGGTATTCGTCATACCCCGACAGCACGGCAAAATCACTGCGTACCTTGCGGGTCTCTTCAATCATCGCCCGGTTATGCGACAGGCAATCCACCGTATCTTTGATGCCGATAAAGTTGGGTAGCTTTGCTGCCAGAGCGGCAATCAGCGCTGGCGTCAGATCGCAGCCGGTGCGTGCCGGGAAGTTATAGGCAAACCATTTACCCCCCAGCTGCGAATCAAGCGCTTCGAAGTAGTGCATCAGCTGCTGTTGCGTCTGACCGTAATAGTAGGGCGGCAGTACCATCACCGCATCAAAGTCATTTTTCCAGGCGGCTTCAGCCAGCTCAAGCATATCAGGCACGCAGGTCGCCGAGATGTTCGCTACCATCTTCAGCGGTGACAAAGGTCTGGCTTCCTGAATCAGGTGTAAGCGTTCCTGCTGCGTCAGTGAGGCGAACTCGCCAATGCTGCCCATCACCAGCAGGGTATCGATACCGGAGTCATTGAGGCGGGAAAAGTGTCGCCCGAGCGCGTCGATATCGACGGCACTCTGCGCATTGAACGGGGTGACGGTAGGGCACCAGACACCGGTAAAGGCCGATTTTTCACTCATAGCTGACTCCTGAATCGGACATTAAAAAAATGAAACAGTGTTTTAACTTAATTATTCCAGCCAGTCTCTGCCAGCGCATGATTCAAAAGTGAGTAACGAGTCGCACTTTTTCGTCTTTCGTCCGTCTCAGTAAGCGGATGCATCTGATAACTGAGCGAGAGGTCATGATGAAAGAGTGGGATCCTGTGCTGTATCGCAAATTTGAAGCGGAACGTACCCGTCCAGCCCGCGAATTGCTGGCGCGCATCAGCCTGGAACAGGTTGAGCAGGTAACCGATCTGGGATGCGGGCCCGGCAACAGTACCGAGCTGCTCGCCGATGCCTGGCCGCTGGCGCAGGTCACCGGACTCGACAGTTCAGCGGCGATGTTATCTCAGGCCAGTGAACGCCTGCCGAACTGCCGTTTTGTCCAGGCGGATATCCGCAGCTGGCAGGCAGATGCGCCGCAGCAGGTGGTTTACGCCAATGCGTCGCTGCAATGGCTCGATAATCACGCCTCGCTGTTTCCTCATCTTGTCAGCCAGCTGGCAACCGGAGGCGTGCTGGCGATCCAGATGCCTGATAACCTCAACGAACCGTCGCATCAACTGATGCGCGAGGTGGCGGCAACAGAGCGCTGGCGTTCACGCATCAATGCTGCTGCCGCTGAACGTACACAGCTGCTTTCCACGGGCGAGTACTACAATCTGTTGGTGCAGTCCGGTTGTGAGGTGGATATCTGGCGTACCACCTATTATCACGTGATGGCCGATGCGCAGGCCATTATCAGCTGGCTGCAGGCGACCGGCTTACGGCCTTTCCTGGCGATGCTGGATGCGTCTGAACAGATGGCTTTTCTGTCTGATTATCATCAGCTTCTGCTTACCGCCTATCCGGCTCAGGCCGATGGTCAGGTTCTGCTCGCCTTCCCGCGTCTTTTCATGGTTGCGATGAAAAAAGGGTAAACGCGGTGGAAAGGCGGTCGCAAAAACAATGCAACAGAGGTGAGTGCCCTTGAAAAAGCGGTTTTTCTGCACCACCTTCAACCCACAGCCCAGGGAGAAGACGTAATGGATGATCAGCAGTTGCAGGCGCTTAGTGCGCAGATAGGTGAGACGCTGAAGCAGCGCAATGCCACCGTAACCTGTGCGGAATCCTGCACGGGGGGGTGGATTGCCAAAGTCTTTACCGATATCAGCGGCAGCTCTGCCTGGTTCGAACGCGGTTTTGTGACCTACAGTAATGAGGCTAAACAGCAGCTGGTGGATGTTCAGGCTGACTCGCTGGCGCAGTATGGCGCGGTCAGTGAAGCGGTGGTACGTGAGATGGCGCTGGGTGCCCGCAAGGCGGCTCATGCTGACTATGCGATCTCTGTCAGCGGCATTGCCGGTCCGGATGGTGGCAGTGAAGAAAAACCGGTGGGCACGGTATGGTTTGGCTTTGCCGGGCCACTAGATAACGTATTGACTTTTAAGCAGCATTTTAACGGCGATCGTGATGCCGTTCGCCGCCAGTCGGTGGCATGGGCCTTACAGAAACTGTATGGCGAATTTCTGACAAATTAAACTTGATACTGTATGACTATACAGTATAATTGTCGGCAACAGAAAGAGTACAGGCACTCTGAGTGCGTGTTTACCCGGCTTGATTAGGAGTTGAAATGGCGATTGATGAAAACAAACAGAAGGCTTTAGCTGCCGCGCTTGGCCAGATTGAGAAACAATTTGGTAAAGGCTCCATCATGCGCTTGGGTGAAGATCGCTCAATGGATGTGGAAACCATCTCTACCGGCTCGCTGTCGCTGGATATCGCATTAGGCGCTGGCGGTCTGCCAATGGGCCGTATCGTTGAGATCTACGGACCAGAGTCTTCCGGTAAAACTACGCTGACCCTGCAGGTTATCGCGTCTGCACAGCGTAAAGGCAAAACCTGTGCCTTTATCGATGCTGAGCATGCGCTGGATCCGGTTTACGCCAAGAAACTGGGCGTAGATATTGATAACCTGCTCTGCTCTCAGCCCGATACCGGTGAGCAGGCGCTGGAAATCTGTGATGCGCTGGCGCGCTCTGGTGCCGTTGATGTGATCATCGTCGACTCCGTTGCGGCTCTGACGCCTAAAGCGGAAATTGAAGGTGAAATCGGTGACTCACACATGGGCCTCGCGGCACGTATGATGAGCCAGGCGATGCGTAAACTGGCCGGTAACCTGAAGCAGTCCAATACCCTGCTGATTTTCATCAACCAGATCCGTATGAAAATTGGTGTGATGTTTGGTAACCCGGAAACCACCACTGGTGGTAACGCGCTGAAGTTCTACGCCTCTGTCCGTCTTGATATCCGTCGTATCGGTGCAATCAAAGAGGGCGATAACGTGGTCGGCAGTGAGACCCGCGTTAAAGTGGTGAAAAACAAAATCGCCGCGCCATTCAAACAGGCTGAGTTCCAGATTATGTACGGCGAAGGTATCAATACCTTTGGCGAGCTGGTCGACCTGGGCGTGAAGCACAAGCTGATTGAAAAAGCGGGTGCATGGTACAGCTACAATGGCGACAAGATTGGTCAGGGTAAATCAAATGCCGGCAACTTCCTGAAAGAGAATGCTGCTGTGGCAAACGAAATTGATCTGAAGTTGCGTGAGATGTTGCTCAACGGCGCTGATGAAAAACTCGCAGCAGCCGACAAGGCTGCTGAGAAAGAAGACGCAGCAAGTGAAGCGAACGAAGACTTCTAATCTCTGATGCGGGAGGGGCAAAAGCCTCTCCCGTAGTTTTTACCCCCCTCTATTACCTTTCTTGCCTTCCCTCTGTCCTGTTCTGTCGCCATAATCTCCCTCTGTTTGTACAAGGTGCGCAGTATGACTGAACCCTCTCAGCCCCAACCTAATGTCGTCTCTTATTCTCGTCTGCTTGACCGTGCGATGCGTATCCTGGGTCAGCGCGATCACAGCCGTGCAGAATTAGCCCGCAAGCTGCAACAGTCAGCTCAGCGTGCCGCATGGGCACAGAAAAAAGAGCCCGAAATTATCACCGAAACGCTGCTGGAGCAGGTGCTGGACTGGTGCCAGGACAGCGGCTGGTTAAACGACGAACGCTTCACCGAACGGTTTATTCAGAGCCGAAGCCGTAAAGGCTTTGGGTCGCAGCGCGTGCGCCTTGAACTGGCCCAGAAAGGTATCGGCCGTGAAGACATTGATATTGCAATGGAAGAGACGGAAGTCGACTGGGCGGCCTGCGCGGCTCAGCTGGCTGAAAGAAAATTCGGACATCCGCTGCCCACAGAGTGGAAGGAGAAAGCGAAAGTACTACGCTATCTGCAGTCAAAGGGCTTTCAGACCGACGATATCCAGTCCATTTTCAGAAATTTTGATGACTAAAAGCCGATGTAATTTTACTTCCCACCGAAGAAAATTTATCTTATTCCCACTTTTTGTTCCGCTAATCAGGCACCACGAGAATGTGGCCGCGCCGATCAGAGGGAACGTTCGTTAGCGTGATTCCAGGACATATATGAGCAAGAGCACTGCTGAGATCCGTCAAGCGTTTCTCGACTTTTTTCATAGCAAGGGACATGAGGTTGTAACCAGCAGCTCCCTCGTACCGAATAACGATCCAACCTTGTTGTTTACTAACGCCGGGATGAACCAGTTTAAAGATGTGTTCCTCGGTCAGGACAAACGTGATTACACACGTGCGACCACATCACAGCGCTGCGTACGCGCAGGCGGTAAACACAACGATCTTGAAAACGTCGGTTACACCGCACGTCACCACACCTTCTTTGAAATGCTGGGTAACTTCAGCTTTGGTGACTACTTCAAGAGAGAGGCGATTGGCTTTGCCTGGGAACTGCTGACGAGCGAGCAGTGGTTCAGCCTGCCAAAAGAGCGTCTGTGGGTGACAGTGTATGAAACCGATGATGAAGCCTTTGATATCTGGGCGAATGAAATCGGTGTGCCACGCGAGCGCATTATTCGCATCGGCGACAACAAGGGCAGCGCGTATGCGTCAGATAACTTCTGGCAGATGGGCGATACCGGCCCTTGTGGTCCATGCAGCGAGATCTTCTACGATCACGGCGATCACATCTGGGGTGGCCCGCCGGGTAGCCCGGAAGAAGATGGTGACCGTTACATTGAGATCTGGAACATCGTCTTTATGCAGTTCAACCGTCAGGCTGATGGCACCATGCTGCCGCTGCCAAAACCGTCGGTTGATACCGGAATGGGCCTTGAGCGCATTTCTGCCGTTCTGCAACACGTCAATTCCAACTATGAAATCGACCTGTTCCAGAAACTGATTCAGGCTGTTGCACAGGTCACCGGTGCGACTGACCTCAGTAACAAATCGTTGCGCGTTATTGCCGACCACATCCGTTCCTGTGCTTTCCTGATTGCCGATGGCGTGATTCCGTCGAATGAGAACCGTGGCTATGTGCTGCGTCGTATCATTCGTCGTGCCGTGCGTCATGGCAACATGCTGGGCGCCAAAGAAGCCTTCTTCTATAAGCTCGTTGCACCACTGGTTGAGGTCATGGGTTCTGCAGGCGAAGAGTTACAGCGTCAGCAGGCTCAGGTTGAGCAGGTGCTGAAAAGCGAAGAAGACCAGTTTGCCAGAACACTGGAGCGCGGACTGGCGCTGCTGGACGAAGAGCTGGAAAAACTGCAGGGCGACACGCTGGATGGCGAAATCGTCTTCCGTCTTTACGATACCTTTGGCTTCCCGGCTGATTTAACGGCTGACGTCTGCCGCGAACGCAATCTGAAAATCGACGAAGCGGGCTTTGAGCAGGCGATGGAGCAGCAGCGTCAGCGCGCACGTGAAGCCAGCGGTTTCGGTGCTGACTACAGCAATGTTATTCGCATCGATGCTGCTTCATCCTTTAAAGGCTACGACCAGCTCGATTTAGCCGCCACAGTTAAAGCGCTCTACGTTGCGGGCGAGGCGGTTGATGAAGTGACGGCAGGTCAGGATGCCGTGGTCGTACTGGATGAAACGCCATTTTATGGCGAATCGGGTGGTCAGGTAGGCGATACCGGTCTGCTGAAAGGGAAGAATGCTGAATTTAACGTCCAGGATACACAAAAATATGGTCAGGCAATCGGTCATGTCGGTAAGCTGACCGCAGGGCAGTTGCGTATCGGTGATCGCCTTGAGGCGCAGGTTGATGCGGCACGTCGTGCACGCATCCGTCTTAACCACTCTGCAACCCACTTATTGCATGCCGCATTGCGTCAGGTTTTAGGTGAGCATGTGGCGCAGAAAGGCTCACTGGTTAACGACAAGTATCTGCGTTTTGATTTCTCGCATTTCGAAGCGATGAAACCTCAGGAGATTCGTCAGGTCGAAGATATCGTCAATGCGCAGATTCGCCGCAACCTGCCGGTAGAAACCGAAGTGATGGATCTGGATGCGGCGAAGTCTAAAGGTGCAATGGCACTGTTTGGCGAGAAATATGATCAGCGCGTGCGCGTTCTGACCATGGGTGATTTTTCGGTTGAGCTGTGCGGTGGTACCCATGCTGCGCGCACCGGTGATATCGGCCTGTTCCGTATTCAGGCTGAGTCAGGGACTGCAGCGGGTATCCGTCGTATCGAAGCGATTACCGGTGAAGGCGCGCTGGCGCAGGTCAATGCGCAGAGCAGCCAGTTGCAGGATCTGGCGCAGCTGGTCAAAGCGAACAGCAGCAACCTGAACGAGAAAGTACGCGGTCTGGTTGATCATGTGCGGGCTCTGGAGAAAGAGTTGCAGCAACTGCGCGATCAGCAAGCCGCGCAGGAGAGCGCTTCACTGAGCAGCAATGCCATCGACGTTAAGGGAGTGAAACTGCTGGTCAGTGAGCTCAACAATGTCGAACCTAAAATGCTGCGTACCATGGTTGATGATCTAAAGAATCAACTGGGGTCGGCGATTATTGTGCTGGCGACGGTTGCTGAAGGTAAGGTGTCGCTGATTGCGGGTGTGACCAAAGATCTGACTGACCGCGTTAAAGCGGGTGAGTTGATTGCCGGTCTGGCACAGCAGGTTGGCGGGAAGGGCGGTGGCCGTCCTGATATGGCACAAGCTGGTGGTACTGATACCGAAGCGCTGAAAGGCGCTCTGGCAGGGGTTGAGAGCTGGGTTAACAGCCGCCTGTAACACATAGAACAAGGCATTGTAAAAAGCGTCAGAACCCCGGTTCCGGCGCTTTTTAATACGATGCTAAAGCAGCAAATGACAAAGTCAGGTTGATGTAGTGTATTTCGGCTAAACTAACTATCAGCAGAATGTATTGGCGCATCGATGTGCATTGGTGTATTTCTCATAGTCAATGTGCAGCGTTAAATGATGGATAATGCCGGGAGCCTGTACTAGCCCGACTCTTTTAATCTTTCAAGGAGCAAAGAATGCTTATTCTAACTCGTCGAGTTGGTGAAACCCTCATGATCGGTGATGAGGTAACTGTAACGGTGCTGGGTGTTAAGGGTAACCAGGTTCGTATTGGGGTTAACGCGCCGAAAGAAGTGTCTGTGCATCGCGAAGAGATCTATCAACGCATCCAGGCTGAAAAAACGCAACAAACCAGCGTTTAACGGATTCAGCGTCTCGCACCTGTGCGAGGCGCTACCGCTTTGTCTAAAAATCTTCTCTTTCTATTCTCCCGTCTCCTTCCTGTTTTGTTAACGTCATCATCTTTCATTGTTGATAATTCACTCTTTTTGTCGCCATTTTGTCCCAATTGTGTGTGATTTGCTCAATCAAACAAAGTTTCGGAAAAATTGTTTGACTTAAAAGTCCGGGAAAGTAATATGTGCGCCACGCAGTGCCGATGAGCAGAAACAACGTTCAGACGCACAGTTCGAAAGAAAGCGTAAGGTGAGGTGGCCGAGAGGCTGAAGGCGCTCCCCTGCTAAGGGAGTATACGGTCAAAAGCTGTATCGAGGGTTCGAATCCCTCCCTCACCGCCATTTTCGATGCATCCATAGCTCAGCTGGATAGAGTACTCGGCTACGAACCGAGCGGTCGGAGGTTCGAATCCTCCTGGATGCACCAT
>NZ_JBXUHX010000045.1:8428-25860 GCF_058148845.1 Pantoea sp. RCC30.1
ACATCCATAGCTCAGCTGGATAGAGTACTCGGCTACGAACCGAGCGGTCGGAGGTTCGAATCCTCCTGGATGCACCATATCTTAAGTCTCAAAAATCTTCTCTGCTCCTGAAAATCCCTCAACGAATCATGGCGTGATCATCGCTAAGACCTTACCAGACACCACACTTTTGCATAACTAATCGCCCGTGACCTAAAGTAAGCAAGTTTCAAGTACCCCCTGCATTTACCCTCAGGCTTTACCCGTACTGTTTTCCTGATTAACCCGCCTTACTATTCATCATTCTGACTTAAGCGACTCACAGCGCCCTTTTCACACGTTAGCACTCTCCATTTTGCTGCCCACGCCCGTCCGCCGCCGCTTGTCTGCCAAAAGAATGTTAAAAAATCGCTGAAAATTCGTACGGTTATTACTGGTCGCGCACAATCACCTTTATCTGAAAACAAAAATTGCTAATGCTTTCAAAGCATTTGCTGTTCATCCCCCCTGGCGACAACCTGTCCACATTAGGCTAAAGTAATGGCTCATTTGGTGAAGGTCCGGAGTGACAATGTACGATCAATATGACGCCCTGATTTTCGATATGGACGGCACGATTCTTGATACTGAGCCGACACATCGAAAAGCGTGGCGTCAGGTACTGGCGCGTTACGGATTAACGCTGGATGAAGAACGTATTATCGAGTTCAATGGCGCACCCGCCTGGCGGCTTGCGCAGTTCATCATTGAATCCAATCAGTCGTCACACGACCCTCATCTTCTTGCCGCAGAAAAAACCGCTGCTGTAAAAGCGATGCTGCTGGAAAACGTTAAGCCGCTGCCTTTAATGGACGTGGTGAAAGCGTACCACGGGCGTCGTCCGATGGCGGTAGGTACAGGAAGCGAACATAGCATGGCAGAGGCATTACTGACGCAGTTGGGCGTGCGTGAGCTCTTTGCGGCAGTCGTCGGCGCTGACGACGTACAGCGTCATAAACCTGAGCCTGAAACCTTCTTACGCTGTGCTGAGCTGATGGGTATCGCTCCGGCACGTTGTGTGGTGTTCGAGGATGCAGACTTTGGTATTCAGGCCGCGAAGGCGGCAGGCATGGCTGTGGTGGATGTCCGCTTACTGTGAGTGACGTTCTTACCTATGCCTCAATGTTCGGCAGCAGTTTTCTGAGTGCGACGCTCCTGCCGGGAAGTTCTGAAGCATTGCTGATAGCACTATTAATAGCAAAAAAGACATCAGTTTACGGGTTGCTTTTAGCCGCATCACTGGGAAACACCTTGGGCGGTTTAACCAACATTTTTATTGGTCGCTTGCTGCCGCTAAAACGTCAGGGGCGATGGCATGACACAGCAATGACGTGGTTGCACCGACTGGGACCAGCAGCACTGTTATTCAGCTGGCTGCCGGTGATAGGTGATCTGCTCTGCGTTCTCGCAGGCTGGTTACGTTTCGCCTGGCTACCCGCGATGCTGTTTCTCGCTATCGGCAAAACACTGCGTTATATCGTTATCGCGACTGCCACATTACAGGGTATGCAATGGTGGCATTGATTCGCACAGATTCGAGGCTACGGTTAACATTATGCTGAACAAAAATAAATTATTATCACAGCGGGGGGGTAATGTGATCCCGGACGTATCTAAAGCGCTTTCCTGGCTGGAAGCGCATCCCAATGCCCTTAAAGGGATTGGCCGTGGCATCGAACGTGAAACGCTGCGTGTACAGGAAAATGGCGATCTGGCAAAAAGTGGCCACCCGGAGTCTCTGGGCTCGGCGCTGAAGCATGACTGGATCACCACTGATTTTGCCGAAACGTTACTGGAATTCATCACGCCAGTGGATCACAGCATCGATCATATGCTGGCATTCCTGCGCGATATCCACCGTCACGTTGCCCGTGAACTGGGTGATGAACGCATGTGGCCATTCAGTATGCCGTGCGTGATTGACGACGCGGACAATATTGAGCTTGCGCAATATGGCACATCCAATATCGGTAAGATGAAGACACTCTACCGCGAAGGCCTGAAAAACCGCTACGGCGCGTTGATGCAGACCATCTCCGGCATTCACTATAACTTCTCGCTGCCCCTCTCATTCTGGCAGGAGTGGGCTGACGTAAAAGATCAGGAAAGCGGAAAAGAGACCATCTCAGCGGGCTACCTGCGGCTGATCCGCAACTACTATCGCTTCGGCTGGGTGATTCCGTATCTGTTTGGTGCATCGCCAGCTATCAGCTCCAGCTTCATGCAGGGTCGAGAGAGCGCGCTGCCGTTCGAAACCAATGACAAAGACACGATGTGGCTGCCGTACGCCACCTCGCTGCGGCTGAGCGATTTAGGCTACACCAATAAATCGCAGAGCTCTCTGGGCATCACGTTTAACTCGCTGGAAGGCTATGTCACTGCGCTCAAAAAAGCGATCAAGACGCCGTCAGAAGAGTATGCAGCGATGGGCACCAAAGATGCTGACGGTAACTGGCTGCAGCTCAACACCAACGTGCTGCAGATTGAGAACGAGCTCTATGCCCCTATCCGGCCTAAGCGTGTGACACGCTCGGGTGAAGCGCCTTCTGATGCGCTGCTACGTGGTGGTATCGAATACATTGAAGTGCGTTCGCTGGATATCAACCCGTTCTCTGCCATCGGCGTCGATGAGAATCAGGTTCGCTTCCTCGACCTGTTCCTGATCTGGTGTACCCTGGCCGATGCGCCGGAAATGAGTGCAGATGAGTTGCAATGCACCCGCAAAAACTGGAATCGGGTGGTGCTGGAAGGGCGTAAACCGGATCAGAAAATTGCTGTGGGCTGCGGAGAAGCGGAACATTCGCTGGTTGAAGTGGGCAAAACTCTGTTTGCCGATCTGCGTCGGGTTGCTGAAGTCTTAGACAGTCACAATCAGGACAGCACGGAATATCAGCAGGTTTGCGATCAACTGGTAGCATCGTTCGACGATCCTGAGCTAACCTACTCGGCGCGCATTCTTCAGGCAATGAAGGAGAATGGTGTAACCGGAACCGGCGTGGCGCTGGCTGAACAGTACCGCCATCTGCTCTGCGAAGAGCCGCTGGAAGTGCTGACAGAAGAAGATTTCATTCGTCAGGCGCAGGAATCTGTAGCTGCACAGCAGCAGCTGGAAGCGAATGATAAGCTGGATTTTGAAGCGTATCTGGCGAGCCGGGAAGGGTAGAAAAGAAAAAGGCCACATCAATGTGGCCAAATTAACATCTCTGTTGTCAGGGATGATGATGATAACAAATGCGCGTCTTTCATATATTCAGACGTTGGGCGAACAGAAAAGTTTCATCGTTTAAAAAAAATTCTCAGAACAGGAGGTGACGTATGCCACTACTGGACAGTTTTACCGTTGATCACACCATCATGGGCGCACCGGCAGTACGCGTTGCGAAAACCATGAAGACTCCGCATGGCGATACGATTACCGTTTTTGACCTGCGTTTTTGCCGCCCGAACATTGATATCCTCACTGAGCGTGGCATTCATACGCTGGAGCATCTCTTTGCCGGATTCATGCGTGATCACCTGAATGGTGACGGTGTGGAAATCGTCGATATCTCGCCAATGGGCTGCCGCACCGGCTTCTACATGAGCCTGATTGGTACGCCAGACGAGCAGCGCGTTGCAAAAGCGTGGAAAGGAGCGATGGAAGATGTTCTGAAAGTGAAAGATCAGAACCAGATCCCTGAACTGAATGAATACCAGTGTGGCAGCTACAAGCTGCACTCTCTGGATGAAGCGCAGCAGATCGCCCGCAATGTGCTGGCGCATGAGATCGGCGTTAACCGCAACGAAGATCTGAAACTGCCTGCTGAAAAGCTGAAAGAACTGCACATCTAGTCAGGGCTTCTCTGCTAAAAAAACGCCGCATCATGTCGATTGCGGCGTTTTTTTATGGCTTCAGGAACCCACTGATTTTTTCAGCGGCGTTTTCGGCGTAATGCGCACTTGTTTAATCATGTTGTCCTGCACATCCAATATATCGACGTTGTAGTGGCCGATCTGAACACGGGTGGAGATGGCAGGGATCTCTTCCAGCGCCTCCAGCAGCATGCCGTTGATGGTGCGGGCTTCCTGCTCGGGCAGATGCCAGTTAAACGCCTTATTGATTTCACGCACGCTGGCACTGCCTTCAATCAGCACGGAGCCATCATTCTGCGGCATCACTTCTTCTGCCAGCGACGGTGACATGGAGGTAGTGAAGTCACCGACAATCTCCTCCAGAATGTCCTCTATCGTCACCAGACCTTTGATGTCGCCATACTCATCCACCACCACTCCCGCTTTCTCTTTGTTGCGTTGAAACTTCACCAGTTGGGTGTTCAGCGGCGTACCTTCGGGGATGTAGTAGATCTCATCGGCGGCGCGCAAGAGTGTCTCTTTGGTGAACTCTTTTTTCTCCGTCATCATGCGCCAGGCTTCGCGCACCCGCAGCATGCCGACGCAGTCATCCAGCGAGTCCCGGTACAGCACAATGCGGCCGTGGGGAGAGTGGCTCAGCTGACGGACTACCGACTTCCAGTCATCGTTGATGTTGATACCGACAATCTCATTGCGCGGCACCATGATGTCGTCAACGCTGACTTTCTCCAGGTCGAGCACAGAGAGCAGCATGTCCTGGTTACGGCGTGACATCAGGCTACGCGACTCATAGACGATGGTGCGTAACTCCTCTTTGCTCAACGCGGAGTTAATCGCGCCGTCAGCGCGGATACCTGCCATCCTCATCAGCAGCCGGGTAATGGTGTTCAGCAACCAGACCAGCGGCAGCATGATGTATTGCAGCGGGACCAGCAGCAGACTGCTGGGGAAGGCAACGCGTTCAGGATAGAGCGCCGCCACGGTTTTCGGCAGCACTTCAGCAAATACCAGCACCACAAAGGTCAGGATACCGGTTGCGATCGCGACCCCTTCATCACCGTGAATACGCATGCCCACGATGGTGGCGAGTGCGGAGGCCAGAATATTAACCAGGTTATTGCCGATTAAGACCAGGCTGAGCAAACGGTCAGGACGGCGCAATAGCTTCTCTACCCGGCGTGCGGGGCGACTGCCGTTTTTGGCCTGATGGCGCAGTTTATAGCGGTTAAGCGTCATCATTCCGGTTTCCGACCCGGCAAACCAGGCGGAAACCAGTACCATAACGCAGAGAATAATAATCAGCGTGGTGGTTGAAACATTCTCCAACGCAGAACTTCCTTTTTAACGAGAGGTAGGGACAAGCAGATGCTGCAGGATGCGACTGCCGAAGTAAGCCATGGTTAACAGCACCGCACCGCTGCAGTTAAACCAGACGACGCGGCGACCACGCCAGCCTTCATGATAGTGCCCCCACAGCAAAACGATATAAACAAACCACGCGATGATTGAGAGCACCGCTTTGTCAACGTTTTCTGCGCTGAAGAGATCCTGCATATAAAACAGACCGGTGCAAAGCACCAGCGTTAACAGCACAACGCCGACCTGGGTGATATGAAACATCTTACGTTCGATAGTCAGCAGCGGCGGCATATCCTGGGTGAACGCCAGCCGCTTGTTTTTCAACTGGTAATCGATCCACGCAAGCTGCAGCGCATAGAGCGCGGCAATGATCAGGGTTGCGTAGGCGAACAGCGACAGGCCGATATGAATCATCATGCCTGGCGTGGTTTCCAGATGGGTGATGAACGCATTCGGGACAAAGGTGGCGAAGGCCAGATTGATCAGCGCGAAGCTGTAAACAATCGGCAGCAGCAGCCAGCCACGGTTGCGTGCCGCCACAATGGTCATGATGGCGCAGATCAACAGGCTGACCAGCGAGCCTATGTTGAGCAGGCTTAAATTCTGTCCGCTATCAACCGCAAATATGCGTTGCTGCAGGGCCACCGCGTGTGTCACCAGCGCCACACAGGCAGAGAGCATCGCCATTCGCCGCCAGCCGCCGTTACGTTTCAACAGGCTGGGAATGATCAGGGCAAGACTTAAGGAGTAGGCGAATAGCGCCACTATCGCGAAAACGAACATAGATCCTTTCAGGTTCAGTCAGATAAGGAAAAAGGCAGTATAGCGCCAGCCGAAGCAGGCTCCAAACGATCTGAGGGGCAATTGCAGAGATCGGCAAGGCTTCGTGTTATAATCCGCCGCATTCTGCCGATCAGGCGCCTCGCGATCTTTTTTTTAGTGAGAGACCATGTTTGATAATTTAACCGATCGTTTGTCGCAAACCCTGCGAAATATCAGCGGCCGCGGAAGGCTGACTGAAGAGAACATCAAAGAGACCCTGCGTGAAGTGCGCATGGCACTGCTTGAAGCTGACGTTGCGCTGCCAGTGGTGCGTGACTTCATCAACCGTGTGAAAGAGAGCGCGGTCGGTCATGATGTGAATAAAAGCCTGACACCGGGTCAGGAGTTTATCAAAATCGTTCGTAATGAACTGGTTGCGGCGATGGGTGCTGAGAACAATGCACTCGACCTGGCCGCTCAGCCGCCAGCCGTAGTACTGATGGCGGGCCTGCAGGGTGCCGGTAAAACTACCAGCGTTGCTAAGCTGGGTAAGTTCCTGCGTGAGAAGCACAAAAAGAAAGTCTTAGTGGTTTCTGCCGACGTATATCGTCCGGCAGCAATCAAACAGCTGGAAACGCTGGCACAGCAGGTTGGCGTGGATTTCTGCCCATCCGATCTCAGCCAGAAGCCAGTCGATATCGTCAACAATGCGCTGCGTGAAGCTCGCCTGAAGTTCTACGATGTGCTGCTGGTGGATACCGCGGGTCGTCTGCACGTTGACGAAGCGATGATGGACGAAATTAAACAGGTTCATGCCGCGATTAAGCCGGTAGAAACGCTGTTTGTGGTCGATGCCATGACCGGTCAGGATGCGGCAAACACGGCTAAAGCCTTTAATGAAGCGCTGCCGCTGACCGGTGTTATTTTGACCAAAGTTGACGGTGATGCACGCGGTGGTGCGGCGTTGTCCATTCGCCATATCACCGGCAAACCGATTAAATTCATGGGTGTCGGCGAAAAGACCGAAGCCCTTGAGCCGTTCTATCCGGAGCGTATCGCTTCGCGTATCCTCGGCATGGGTGACGTACTCTCCCTGATCGAAGATATCGAAAGCAAGGTTGACCGCGATCAGGCGGAGAAGCTGGCTAAGAAGCTGAAAACCGGCGATGGTTTTGATCTCAATGACTTCCTTGAGCAGCTGAAGCAGATGCGCAACATGGGCGGCATGGCCAGCCTGATGGGTAAACTGCCGGGTATGGGACAGTTGCCTGACAATGTTAAGTCGCAGATGGATGACAAAGTCCTGGTGCGTATGGAAGCCATCATCAACTCGATGACGCGCAAAGAGCGTGAGAAACCAGAAATCATCAAAGGCTCGCGCAAGCGCCGCATTGCTACCGGCTCCGGTATGCAGGTGCAGGATGTTAACCGCTTATTGAAGCAGTTCGACGACATGCAGCGTATGATGAAGAAAATGAAGAAGGGCGGTATGGCGAAAATGATGCGCGGCATGAAGGGTATGATGCCGCCAGGTTTCCCTGGCCGCTAAAGCGTTCCACAAAAAAGCCCGAAAAGGCACGGTTTAGGTTGCTTTTTTCGCCAAAATGATTAAAATTTTCGGGCTTTTTATACAGCACCCGGACCCCGTTCCTCGATGGGGGCCGGGTGTTTTATTAACTGAAGAGGATGTTATGGTAACAATTCGTTTGGCACGTCACGGCGCTAAAAAGCGTCCGTTCTATCAGGTCGTCGTCACTGACAGCCGCAATGCACGCAACGGTCGTTTCATCGAGCGCGTTGGTTTCTTCAACCCGATCGCATCTGGTCAGGCTGAAGGTCTGCGTCTTGATCTGGATCGTATCGAGCACTGGGTTGGCCAGGGCGCAACGCTTTCTGATCGCGTTAACGCGCTGGTCAAAGAAGCTAAGAAAGCAGCTTAATCTGTCACGGTGGTGAGCATGAGCAGACAACTTGCCGCACAGCCTCCTGTTAACCCGATTGTATTGGGTAAGATGGGAGCCGCCTACGGTATTCGCGGCTGGCTCAAAGTGTTTTCCTCCACTGAAGACGCTGAAAGCATCTTCAACTACCAACCCTGGTTCATCCAGCGCGCCGGTAAATGGCAGCAGGTCGAACTTGAAGGTTGGAAGCACCACAATCAGGACCTGATCATCAAAGTCAAAGGCATTGAAGATCGGGATGCGGCGGCTCAGTTAACCAATTGCGAGATTCAGGTTGACTCGACGCAGTTGCCATCGCTGGAAGAGGGCGACTACTACTGGAAAGACCTTATGGGCTGCCAGGTGGTTAACCTCGAAGGCTACGAGATGGGTAAAGTCATTGATATGATGGAAACCGGCTCGAACGACGTTCTCGTCGTTAAGGCAAACCTGAAGGATGCGTTCGGTGCTCAGGAGCGGTTAATTCCGTTTCTTGATGAACAGGTTATCAGGAAAGTCGATCTCTCTACTGGCGTCATTGAGGTAGATTGGGATCCTGGTTTTTGATCTCCGAATCGAACGGTAACGTAACGGCGAATACAATGTGGATTGGTGTTATTAGCCTGTTTCCAGAAATGTTTCGCGCTATTACCGATTACGGGGTAACTGGCCGGGCTGTAAAAAACGGTCTGCTCAGCATTCAGAGCTGGAGTCCTCGTGACTTCGCTCACGACCGGCACCGTACCGTGGATGATCGTCCTTACGGCGGCGGACCGGGAATGCTGATGATGGTACAACCCTTACGGGATGCCATCTCCGCAGCGAAAGCAGCGGCAGGTGATGGGGCCAGGGTGATCTATCTTTCACCTCAGGGTCGCAAACTGGACCAACAGGGCGTTTGCGAACTGGCGGCACGGGACAAGTTAATTCTGGTCTGTGGCCGTTATGAAGGGGTTGATGAGCGCGTAATACAGACCGAAATTGATGAAGAATGGTCAATCGGTGATTACGTTCTCAGTGGCGGGGAACTGCCAGCAATGACGATGATTGACGCAGTCGCCCGGTTTATCCCCGGCGTACTCGGCAAGCAAGCGTCAGCCGATGAGGATTCGTTCTCTGAGGGTTTGCTGGATTGTCCGCACTATACCCGACCTGAAGTGTTAGACGGCGTGGAAGTCCCGGCAGTATTACTGTCAGGTAACCATGCTGATATTCGCCGCTGGCGTCTGAAGCAGTCGCTAGGCCGTACCTGGCTGAGAAGACCTGAACTTCTGGAAAACCTGGCTCTGACTGAAGAGCAAGCAAGGTTGCTGAATGAGTTCCAGCGGGAATCTCAGCAGCAACAAAACGATGATGTGGAAGAGTAAGCTCTTCCCCGACTATCAGTTTACCCAGGATATGAGATTTAATTATGAGCAACATTATCAAGCAAATTGAACAAGAGCAGATGAAACAGGACGTACCTTCCTTCCGCCCGGGTGATTCCGTGGAAGTGAAAGTATGGGTCGTTGAAGGTTCTAAAAAACGTCTGCAGGCATTCGAGGGCGTGGTTATCGCTATCCGTAACCGCGGTCTGCACTCTGCATTCACTGTTCGCAAAATTTCTAACGGCGAAGGCGTTGAGCGTGTATTCCAGACTCATTCACCTGTAATTGACAGCATCGCTGTTAAACGTCGTGGCGCTGTGCGTAAAGCCAAACTGTACTACCTGCGTGAGCGTACTGGTAAGTCTGCTCGTATTAAAGAGCGTCTTAACTAAGGTATCGCTAACGCGACATCTAAAAGTTAATAGCAAACAAGGGGTTGGCGTGATGCCAGCCCCTTTTTTTATGCCTTTGTCCACGGATTGGCTACGCAGATTTTTTTTGTGGTCAGTTGTAGGCATTAAAAAACCCGCCGAAGCGGGTTAGAGCCAGAGTTGGCCTTGGGACGTTTTGGTGCCTCCACGGGCAGGGTGGGGCGGTACGGGATTTACTCTGCCTGGGCACATGATTATATCGGTTACAGTTTCTAAGGATTTGAAGGTACACCCACAGTTTATGTTCTGGCATTGATTGTATCGTTCTTTTGTGTTCTCAGAGAGCACAACACTGCTGCGAGTGTGTGCAGCGTGAGAGCACTTTGGACAATTCATCATTTAGGATTCGCCCTGTTGATTATTTAACTTGATCATACCTACTGATTATCCAAAAGGATAATAAATATTACTATTGTAAGCTTGGGTCCTCGATTTTAACCTCAAGTTCGATATTGGTTGTATACCCGCTGTCCGCGCTCAGGCTGTGCGTCAGCGTTGTAATGATCCATTCCGCGGCATCTATCTGTTGTTTAAAGCCACTGACCTTAACCGGCATTTCTGTATAAAGCTCAGCGCGCCCCTTTGCCAGCTGGATTGAGAACGTTGCCACACCACGCTGCAGGCGTTCCCACTGCATTTTGGCCGCCCGTTCAGCGTTGCCCCGGTTCGCGTAAGTGCGGCTAAGTACCAGCACGTTCTCGTCCGTGCCGATCAGGTAATCGCCCTGTTTTGCCTCCGGCTCCTTTTTCTTCTTCGCCGTGGTTTTACGTCGCCTGCGCTTCACCTTCGCCACCGGCTTCTTTGTCGGTTCGCGGGTGTGCAGCCAGCTGGCAATAACGCCGGTGTAGGCGTCCCGGTCCGCCAGGGTGAAGCGGTGGCCGTCTCCGTCCCTGCGCTGAAGGGTGATAACCGGCAGCGCTCTGCCGCTTGCCGTCTTTCCCTGGCCCTGCCGGATAAATAGCAGATTACCGTCCTTGATGCAGGCAACCGCTCCGCACTGTTTAGCCAGGCGCATCATAAAGCTGGCGTCTGATTCGTTGGTCTGATCGAGGTGGTCAATATCCATCTTTGCCATATCCTCACCCATCGCCATTTTCAGCTTATGCCGCCCGGCCACCTCACGGACAATTTCGCCCACGCTGGTTTTGTGCCAGGACTTTTCACGCTTCGTGTTCAGCGTCTGCCTGAAGTCCGCGCTGCGCGCCCGCAGCGTCAGGCTGTCCGGCGTGCCGCTGTGTTCGATTTCGTCAACGGTATAGTTGCCTTTCGGGAAAAGCGGCGCATCCTGCCAGCCCAGCGACAGGGAAAGCACCACACCACGGCGCGGCAGCTGCAGCTGGCCGTCCGCGTCGTCCAGCTCGATGTCCAGTTGGTCCGCTTCAAAGCCCCGGTTGTCAGTAAGCGTCAGGCTCAGCAGGCGCTTTTCCAGCTTCTGCGTGATGTCTGCGCCGTCCATCGTCAGCCGGAACGCCGGTGAGTTCTGCTGGCCGTTAATCCACGGGGTTGTCATCATGAGAATAACCCTCCCGCTGCTGCACTGACCTTACCGGCTGCGGTAACTGTTGCGCCCTGCATGGCAGACAGCTGATCGCTGAGGCTGCCGAACATTTCCCCCAGTAATTCATCGGTGCGCTTCAGCGTCAGCGTGAATTCAATGCGGCGGCACACGCCGCTGCTGAAGAACTCCGCTTTGGTCTGACTCAGGCTTTCAATCACGAACATGCCATAAATCGTCCCGCTGCCCTCAATAAGCGGCCACGCGCGGCCCAGCTCTGCAATCTGCTCCAGCGCAAACAGCGACAGCCTGCCGCCGGTAATCTCCGGCAGTAGCACGCCGGAAAGTGTCAGCGTGTCATTGTCCGGTCCTAAGAACTGCAGCGACGGCCTCACGCCTACGCGGCTGTTCGACGGGAAACGCCAGCTGCGCTGATACTGCAGTTCCTGATAGGGCACCGTCCTCAGCATGAAAACAAATAAGCCCAGCGTCATCATCATTCCTCAAATCCTCCCCTGTCCCGGTAACTGCTGCGGGCACGGGCCTGCGCCTGCCGCTCTTTTGCCTCTATCCTGCGCATCACCTCATCAACCAGATCCTGCTGGCTCTGTCCCGGCTGCTGCACAATGGTGAAGGAGGCGTGAATCTGCGGCGCAGCCCCCTGTACAGCACTGCCACTCATGCGCGGTGCTTCCTGCCGGTACGCCTGAACCGGCAGGCTGAGCGGGTGCAGCGGCTTCGCCTCCGCTGTCTCTCCGGCATCGCCCAGCGTCAGCGCCGCCAGTGCTGCCAGCCGTGCGGTGCTCCGGCGGCTGGTCACGTTTGCAGGACCGCTGACCAGCTCCGGCCCGTTCTCACCGGCCACGCCGAACTGCCCGGACGGGATGAAACCGCCGCTGTCGTACATGCCCGCAAACCCGGGGAATCCGCCCGGCGGCAGGGATACACCGCCACCCGTTTTTGCAGTTGCCGGGCGCGGCAACTGCGGCCCGCCGGTCTTATCACCGCCCGGCTTAAGAAAGTCCGGCAGGTAGTCGGTCAGTGACGACAGCTTGTTTTTAATGGCGTCCCACTTCTGGCTGATACCCGCCATCAGTCCGTCAATCATCTGTGAACCGGCCTCCTGAAACCGCGCGGGCAGGGCCTTCGCGTCGGCGACAATCTCACCCCACTTAGTGCTGATGTAGGTGCGGATTGCACTCCAGACGCTGCTGACCTTTGTGCTGATAGCGTCCCAGATGGCGGCAAGCTTTGGCCCCAGCGTGTCCCAGTTCTGCCAGATAAGAAGCGCTCCGGCGGCAATCAGCCCGATAACGGCCAGAATCGGGTTTACCATCATCAGCCGCCCCAGCCACAGCACGCCGTTCCCCACGATGCCGATAGCGCTTTTTATTAATCCAAACGCGCTGAATGCTTTTATTCCCAGCACATTAAAGCTGAGCCGAAGCAGCGCCATCGGCCCAAGCACCGCCGCCAGGCCGATCATGAGCGTACCCAGCGCCAGCACAATCACGGATATGACCGCCGCTGCTTTTACCAGCGTGCCCGCCAGCTCCTTGTTGTTTTCCACCCAGCGGCGGGTCACGCCGGTGACTTTCTTCACCATATTCATGATGTCCATCAGCGGCGTGCGCAGTGAATCGCCCAGGCCGCTCATGGTGTTTGACACGCCGGTTTTAGTCAGCATCCACTGTGCGGAAAGTGAATCCTTGTTAATGTCAGATTCTTTCTGCATCGAACCCTTTGCAGCATCCCCCTGTGTCAGCGCCAGCTGCCTGCGCAGCTCCGGCATGTTATTGACAAGCTTTGCCGCTGCAGGGCCGAACTCCTTGCCAAAGAGCATCGTCAGCGCGGGCACTCTCTTGCTATCCGGCAGTTTTTTAACCTTTTCCAGAACGCGCATGATGGTGCCCATCGCATCCGTGGTCATCTGCTTTTCAATCTTTGCCGGGTCCAGTTTCAGCAGGTCCATGCCGTCCATAAACCGGTTACTCTGCATCGTGGCTATAGACAGTTCGCGCACCATTGCATTAGCGGAACTGGCCGCAATCTCAGAGGTGGCACCCAGCGTCAGGAATGTTGAACCCAGTGCCGCCACCTGTCGGAAGTTCATCCTGTCGGCCACGCCACCCATGCGCTGCAGCACATCGATGATGTCTGAACCTTTGGACATGGCGTTATCGTCCAGGTAGTTCAGCGCATCGCCCAGCTGCTCGATGTTGCGCGTGGGAATTTTGTACAGCTGCGCAATCTTGCCCAGCCCTTCGGCCAGCTCACCGGCGGGTAGCTCAAACGCCGTTGACGCCTTCGCCGCCGTGGTGGCAAAGGCCATCAGGTCGCGTTTCTGGTCCTCATAGGAATCGTTCTGGTTTGTTACCCCCATGCGCGCGCCGCCCTCAACCAGCGCGGCGTAGTCAATCGCGCCGTTTTCCATCGGCAGCTGCTCACTGGCGGCCTTGATGGCGGCCTGCATGTCATAGAACTGCTTCGTGCGGTTGCCTTTGTCGTCACGCAGTCCATTAACCTGCTTTGCCACACCCTTCATGGCGTCTTCCATTGCTGCTGATGCATGTACGGTAGCAGCAACAGGCGCAACCATCGCCAGCCCGGCGGCGGACGTTGCCGCCCCGGCACCGGCCACGCGATCGCGCACCTCCAGCGAGCGGGAATATCGCTCACGTACCGCGCTCAGCTTTGCCTGCCGCTCTCCCAGCTTTTTAAGCGACAGCTGCTGACGGTCAATGGCGGCGCGCGCCTCGTCCGACTGACTTTTAAGCTCGCGCTGTGCCTGGCTCAGTTTCTTCGTGTCGATACCGGCAGCGCCCAGCGCCTCACGCTGCCGCTGCACTGACAGGCGCAGCCCGTTGTAAGTCTGCTGCAGCTGGCTGGCGCGGTTTTTTGCCTGCTCCAGCACGCGGGCCTGCGCGGCGGTAGGCTTGTTTGTTTCCGTAAACTGCACGGCCAGCCGCGCCGCTTCTTCGCGGGCGGCTTTAAGGTTATTGGCAGTGATGGCAAGCTGCGAGCGGGTTTTACGGAAGCCGTCAATGCGCCCGGCCTGCGCGTCCAGTGCCTTGAGGGTATTGCGAGTGTCGCGCAGCGTGCCAGCCAGCTCACGTGTGCTGTCGCGGGCGCTGCGGAAGGGACGTGTCAGCTTATCGACCGCGCCCAGAACGACCTGTAAACGCAGATTTTTATCACTCATCGCTGGCCCTGTGTCGCAGGATTGCTTTGTGCCGCCACTCCAGCACCTCGGTCAGCGTCATGGACTCGGTAACGGAGGGCGGCCAGTGAAAGACGGTGGCGATGTCTGCCACCAGATCGTCTACCGTCAGGCCGTCGCTAAATCCGACAGGACCGACTTCTTCAGCAAAAAAGTGACCACCTCCACCGACAGGCTGACCAGATCGGCGGGGTCCATTTCGTTAATTTCCGCTGTGGTCAGCGCCGGGGTGGTGATACGCGGCAGCACGGTGATCAGTGCATTCACGTCCATGTCCAGCAGCGCCTGCAGGCGGGTGCCGCGTAGCGCACCGGACTGCGGCTTGCGCACGGTGATGGAAGTGATTTCTGTTTTACCGCGCAGGATCGGGGTGTCCAGCTCAACGACTTTTTCATTTGAAGCGGTTTTATCAGTCATGATTTGATTCCGTTAAAAAGAGAGATAAGCGGCAGGCTCAGCGCCTGCCGGGGTGATTACAGGCCCAGCGCGTTGCGGTGCGCTTCCATCAGGTCGGTGCCGCCCACGATTTCGATCATGTTCACCAGATCGCACTCATAGAGCACTTCGCCATTGATGGTCAGCTTTGCGTAACTGTTGGTGCCGGACACTTTGGTGGTGCTGGATTCGCCGGTTTTCCATTCGCCGGAATCAAGCTCCTTGTAGCGTCCGCGCGTGACCAGCTCGACCGCCTGCACTTCGCCGGTGTCGTCGCGCTGAATGGAGCCGGTAAAGCGCAGCTGAATGCCGTCCACGGTGGTGGTGCCCATCTGCTTAATCAGCAGTGCTTCAGTGCCGCCAATGGTGAATTCCGTGTCCAGCGCGCCGTCGTCCAGGCCCATGTCGATGTCCACCGCACCGGCCATGCCGCCGCCGCGATACTTCTCAAACTTGCGGGTAAATTTCGGCAGCGTCACGGACTCAACCAGCCCCTGCCAGTTGTTGCCTGCATTGAACAGGTTCAGGTGCTTGAGTTTGCGGGGTAATGCCATCTTTCCGTCTCCTTATGCGCTGACGCGGCTGCTGAAATCGACCAGGTACTGGTCAGTGATGCGCTGGCGCAGCAGCAGGTTTTCCAGTGGCGGCACCGGCGTGTAGTCGTAATCGATCAGCAGCTTGCCCGCCTTAAGCGTGTCCTTGTCGTTCACGCTCTCGTCCAGCCAGCAGTCCGCACCAATCAGATAGCCCTGATTCACCAGGCTGCGCAGCTTCGCGCGGATGCTCTCGATGATGTCGCGGGCCAGCGACGGGTTCAGCGCGCCGTCAACGGACCACATCTGCGCTTCTGCCATCGTGTCCATGAGCACCTGCGCCGTGCGGGTGTAACACTCAAACTGAAACAGCGCGTCATCACTGAGGCAGCGGGAACCCCAGAAGCGGAAGCCGTCTTTACGGATCAGCGTGGTGACATCGCTCTGGTTCAGCAGGCCCGCATCAGTGGCCGGATCCTGCAGGTCCCAGAAGACGTCTTTTGAAATGCCGGTGACGCCGTTCACACCCACGTTTGACAGAGATTTATGCCAGCCGGTCTGCTGGTCGATTTTGGCGCGCAGGCCCAGCGCGCGGGCGGTGGCGTAAGCCGTCGCGTCCGCCTTCAGCACGGTGTCAAAACTGATGAAGTCAGGCCAGATCAGCATCCCTTCGCGCTGGCTGAAGTTACTGCGGTAGGCAATCGCCTCTTCAACGCTCTTGCAGCCATACGCGGACAGGTAGGCAAAGCCGCGAAGGCTCTGCGCCACGCTCAGCAGCTCGGTGGCAACGGCTTTGGTGTCGTGGCCCGGCACGCCCAGAATGCGGGGCTTTACGCCGCACACGGACTGTGCAGCCAGAAGCGCCTTCATGCCGGTGCGCTGGCCGTCGGTCACGCCGCCGATGATGTTGGCGGTGGTTTCCGCTTCGGTTTCGCCCTGCGGCACGCGCACGACGACGGTGACGGGTTTCGACTGATCGGCGATGGCGTCCAGTGAGCGGGCCAGTGTGCCGGACTCTCCGGCCTTACCGCTGGCGGTGAGTACGTCGGTTAACAGCACCGGGCGATTAAGCGGGAAGGTGGCCGCGTCGGCGTCGTCGCCGGTGCAGACCAGCCCGACAATCGCGGTGCTGACGGTGGTGATGGTTCGGGTGCCCTCGTTGATTTCCTCAACGCGCACGCCGTGGTGATAATCCTGTGCCATGTGGCGGTTCTCCTGTGAAGGGGTTCCGCTATGGTCTATGGTCCTCTATGACGGGGCACGTGGTGGCTGTTGTGCCATATCTGACACAACAGGTGCGGCGTTTTCGCGCAGGGTTTTCTGTTCCGGGGCGGGGATATACCGGTAAAGCGTCTTCACTGACACGTCCAGCACCAGTGACACCTGCAGCAGCGTTGCGCCCTGCGCCAGCATCCGCCGGGCACGTTCCACCGTTTCCGGCGTCATCTTTCGCCGCCTTCCCCCGATGCGCCCTTTATCACGCGCAGCGGCCAGCCCGGCGCGGGTACGTTCTATGATCAGCTCGCGTTCCATTTCCGCCAGGGCACCCATAACGTGGAAGAAAAACCGGCCCATTGGCGTGCTGGTATCGATGCTGTCGGTGAGACTACGAAAGTTCACGCCGCGTTCGCGCAGCTCTTCGGTCAGCATGACCAGATGGCGCATACTCCTGCCCAGCCGGTCCAGCTTCCACACAACCAGTGTGTCGCCGGGCTGCAGGCAGCGTAGCGCCTTCTTCAGCCCCGGCCTGTCGCTGGTTTTCCCGCTTATCCTGTCCTCGAATATCAGCTCACAATCTGCGCTCTGCAGCGCAATCCGCTGTAAGTCCGTGTTCTGGTCATTTGTTGACACCCTGATGTAGCCAATCAGCACGCTGAGTTCTCCGCAAATGGCCGCAAGTTTGCCAGTGCCGCCCGGCACCGGGCCAGGTGTTTGTTTCTCAGAAACCTCGGTTTAACAGAAAAGTTTTCAGGGCGTTTATTGAAGTTAAATCGCATCACTGAAAACGCTTCTTACGATA
>NZ_JBXUHX010000046.1:0-25814 GCF_058148845.1 Pantoea sp. RCC30.1
ATGGACGAAGGTCTGCGCTTCGCAATCCGCGAAGGTGGCCGTACCGTTGGCGCGGGTGTTGTTGCTAAAGTTATCGCATAATTACCGATAACGTTTGACGCAATGCACACGGAAAGGGCATCATTTGATGCCCTTTTTGCACGCTGTTTCATAGAACCTGGCTCATCAGTGATTTTTTGAATCATAATCATTGCTGAGACAGGCTCTGTAATGCGGCGTTGGATACCGAGTTACGCCCCAAAAGCTCATTCGGTTTGGACGCCTCGCACTGCGGGGCAGAATAGTTTCTGAATTATTGTGGCAGGTTGGTTTATGAGTGCGAATACCGAAGCTCAAGGGAGCGGGCGTGGCCTGGAAGCGGTAAAGTGGGTAGTAGTTGTGTTACTGCTGCTTGCAGCGATTGTAGGTAACTACCTCTATCGTGATGTGTCATTGCCACTGCGTGCATTAGCCGTAGTTGTACTGATTGCAGCGGCTGGCGGCATTGCGCTTTTAACGACCAAAGGCAAAGCGACTGTGGCTTTTGCTCGTGAAGCAAGAACAGAAATGCGTAAGGTTATCTGGCCAACCCGCCAGGAAACGCTGCACACCACCTTAATCGTTGCCGCGGTTACTGCCGTGATGTCACTGATTTTGTGGGGGCTGGATGGTATTCTGGTCCGTCTGGTATCGTTTATCACTGGCCTGAGGTTCTGAGATGTCTGAAGCTCCAAAGAAACGCTGGTACGTCGTACAGGCGTTTTCCGGTTTTGAAGGCCGCGTAGCCCAATCGCTGCGCGAGCATATCAAATTGCACAACATGGAAGAGCTGTTTGGCGAAGTCATGGTTCCGACTGAAGAAGTCGTCGAAATTCGTGGTGGCCAGCGTCGTAAGAGCGAGCGCAAGTTTTTCCCGGGATACGTACTGGTTCAGATGGTGATGAATGACGCCAGCTGGCATTTAGTACGCAGCGTCCCGCGCGTAATGGGTTTCATCGGCGGTACATCTGACCGTCCTGCGCCTATCAGCGACAAAGAAGTTGATGCGATCATGAACCGTCTGCAGCAGGTCGGCGACAAGCCTCGTCCGAAAACGCTGTTTGAGCCAGGTGAAATGGTTCGCGTTAATGACGGTCCATTTGCTGACTTTAACGGTGTGGTTGAAGATGTAGATTACGAGAAAAGCCGCCTGACGGTTTCCGTGTCCATCTTTGGTCGTGCAACACCGGTTGAGCTGGACTTCGGTCAGGTGGAGAAAGGTTAACCTCTTTCCGCTCACAAATTAGCTGTTGCAGCAGGCGCGAAATTTAACTACAATTTCGCGCCTTTTGTTTTTATGCGCTGGCAACAGCGGATAAATCGTTATCACGGGGAGCCTTCACAGGCGCTATAACCCAATTGAGGAAATATCATGGCTAAGAAAGTCCAAGCCTACGTCAAGCTGCAGGTTGCAGCTGGTATGGCGAACCCAAGTCCACCGGTTGGTCCAGCTCTGGGTCAGCAGGGTGTTAACATCATGGAATTCTGTAAGGCGTTCAACGCTAAGACCGAATCTCTCGAAAAAGGTCTGCCGACTCCAGTTGTTATCACCGTATACAGCGACCGCTCTTTTACCTTCATTACCAAAACGCCTCCGGCTGCCGTACTGCTGAAAAAAGCAGCGGGCATCAAGTCTGGTTCTGGTAAGCCGAACAAAGATAAAGTCGGTAAAGTGACTCGTGCTCAGGTACGTGAAATCGCAGAAACCAAAGCTGCGGACATGACTGGTTCTGACGTTGAAGCGATGACTCGCTCAATCGAAGGTACTGCTCGTTCCATGGGCCTGGTAGTAGAGGACTAAGAAATGGCTAAGCTGACCAAGCGCATGACCGTAATTCGCGACAAAGTTGACGTGACTAAGCAGTATGACATTACTGAAGCCGTTGCTCTGCTGAAAGAACTGGCTACTGCCAAGTTCGTTGAAAGCGTTGACGTTGCTGTCAACCTCGGCATTGATGCACGTAAATCTGATCAAAACGTTCGCGGCGCGACCGTTCTGCCACATGGTACTGGTCGTTCAGTACGTGTTGCTGTCTTCGCCCAGGGCGCAAACGCTGAAGCTGCTAAAGCAGCAGGCGCTGAGCTGGTAGGCATGGAAGACCTGGCTGATCAGATCAAGAAAGGCGAAATGAATTTTGACGTTGTTATTGCTTCTCCGGATGCAATGCGCGTTGTTGGCCAGTTAGGCCAGATTCTGGGCCCACGCGGCCTGATGCCAAACCCGAAAGTTGGTACTGTAACTCCTAACGTTGCTGAAGCAGTTAAGAACGCTAAAGCAGGTCAGGTTCGTTATCGTAACGACAAAAACGGCATCATCCACACGACCATCGGTAAAGTGGACTTTGACGCTGACAAACTGAAAGAAAACCTGGAATCTCTGCTGGTAGCGCTGAAAAAAGCAAAACCATCTCAGGCGAAAGGCGTGTACATCAAGAAAGTTAGCCTTTCAACCACCATGGGCGCCGGCGTTGCCGTTGACCAGGCTGGTCTGAACGCAACAGCAAACTAATTGCTGCTTGAAACGGGCGAAAAATTCACCTAGAATCTTACGCCCGTTGTTCTGTTATTAACAGAACAGGACACCAGAGAGCCAGAACTGACTGTTGCGTTTACCGCCTTTCCCTCTGACTCTGCTGCGTCACACAGAATTTAGGTTGGAGCCAGGCCTTATCCTGGCCTCCGTCCAAGACCGCAGGAGCTGTTTATCTCCGGATATTCCGCTTAATACCCTGCGTAGACGGTGACAGAACCAAAAGAATTTTTTCTTAGCTGGATTCTGCTCACCGTGTTCGAGCGCTTATTACCCCTTGGGGTGAGTAAGTGAAGTGAGTTCCGGGGAAATCCTTTCCCGGTCAAATCCAGGAGCAAAAGCTAATGGCATTAAATCTTCAAGACAAACAAGCGATTGTTGCTGAAGTCAGCGAAGTAGCCAAAGGTGCGCTTTCAGCGGTTGTTGCGGATTCTCGTGGCGTTACCGTTGATAAAATGACCGAACTGCGTAAAGCAGGCCGTGAAGCTGGCGTTTACATGCGTGTTGTTCGTAACACCCTGCTGCGCCGCGTCGTTGAAGGTACTCAGTTTGAGTGCCTGAAAGACACGTTTGTTGGTCCGACCCTGATTGCATATTCTATGGAACACCCGGGCGCTGCTGCTCGTCTGTTCAAAGATTTCGCGAAAGCGAATGCAAAATTTGAGGTCAAAGCTGCAGCCTTTGAAGGTGAGCTGATCACGGCGGCCAATATTGACCGTCTGGCAACTCTGCCGACCTACGAAGAAGCACTGGCACGTCTGATGTCGACCATGAAAGAAGCCGCTGCCGGCAAACTGGTCCGCACTCTGGCTGCTGTACGCGATGCAAAAGAAGCGGCTTAAGGCCATATTCTTTTCTTCGTACTTGCTTACGTATAAACTTTTTCTGATTCTTAGGAACAATTGTCATGTCTATTACTAAAGACCAAATTCTGGAAGCTGTTGCAGCGATGTCCGTAATGGAAGTTGTTGAGCTGGTTTCTGCAATGGAAGAAAAATTCGGCGTTTCTGCTGCTGCTGCTGTAGCTGTTGCTGCTGGCCCGGCTGAAGCTGTTGAAGAAAAAACTGAATTCGACGTAGTTCTGAAAGCTGTTGGCCCGAACAAGGTTGCAGTAATCAAAGCCGTACGTACTGCAACTGGTCTGGGCCTGAAAGAAGCCAAAGATCTGGTTGAAGCAACTGGCGTGATCAAAGAAGCAATCAGCAAAGACGACGCAGCTGCACTTGAAGCTGCTCTGAAAGAAGCTGGCGCTGAAGTTGAAGTTAAGTAAGACAACCTTCGGGTTGCAGTCTGAGTAGTTTCAGACTGATGGCTGGTGACTTTTTGGTCACCAGCCTTTTTGCGCTACAGGGTTTCAATGGGGTTTCACACTGTTTGTCCATTGTTACTCTTCAATATCTTTCTCTATCGACGACTTAATATACCGCTCTACCTGTGCGGGTTCCCTGCCCTCGCAACAGCGATGAAATGATTTAAGCGTGATAGAAAGAGGTATTGCACTGCTGCCGCGCAGCCAGTGAATCAAACAAAATCGTGTTGCATGAACTGTCCTGTCAGGACGGACAGCGTGGGTCGACTTGTCAGCTAGCTGAGGAACCCTATGGTTTACTCCTATACCGAGAAAAAACGTATTCGCAAGGATTTTGGTAAACGTCCGCAAGTACTGGACATACCTTATCTCCTTTCCATCCAGCTCGACTCGTTCCAGAAGTTTATCGAGCAAGATCCAGAAGGTCAGTACGGACTGGAAGCTGCATTCCGCTCTGTATTCCCTATTGCGAGCTACAGCGGCAACTCTGAGTTGCAGTATGTAAGCTATCGCCTGGGTGAACCTGTCTTTGACGTGAAAGAGTGTCAGATCCGTGGCGTGACCTATTCGGCACCGCTGCGCGTGAAACTGCGTCTGGTGGTCTATGAGCGCGAAGCGCCAGAAGGCACCGTAAAAGACATTAAAGAACAAGAAGTCTACATGGGCGAAATTCCGCTCATGACCGACAACGGTACCTTTGTTATCAATGGTACCGAACGCGTTATCGTTTCTCAGCTGCACCGTAGTCCTGGCGTGTTCTTTGATAGCGATAAGGGTAAAACTCACTCATCGGGTAAAGTGCTGTACAACGCACGTATCATCCCTTACCGCGGTTCATGGCTTGACTTTGAGTTTGACCCGAAAGATAACCTGTTTGTCCGTATTGACCGTCGTCGTAAGCTGCCGGCCACTATCATCCTGCGCGCGTTACAGTTCACTACACCTCAGATCCTCGATATCTTCTTCGAGAAAGTGGTGTTTGAAATCCGTGACAACAAGCTGCAGATGGAGCTGGTGCCTGAGCGCCTGCGCGGTGAAACCGCAACCTTCGATATCGAAGCGAACGGTACCGTCTACGTCGAAAAAGCACGCCGTATTACTGCGCGCCATATCCGTCAGCTGGAAAAAGATGGCATTCAGCACATCGAAGTTCCGGTTGAATATATCGCGGGCAAGGTAGTTGCTAAAGACTACATCGATGAGAGCACCGGTGAGCTGATTATTGCAGCGAACATGGAACTGTCACTGGATTTGCTGGCCAAACTGAGCCAGTCCGGTCACAAGCGCATCGAAACGCTGTTCACCAACGATCTGGACCACGGTCCATACATGTCTGAGACCCTGCGTGTTGACCCAACCAGCGATCGCCTGAGCGCACTGGTTGAGATCTACCGCATGATGCGTCCTGGTGAGCCGCCAACACGCGAAGCAGCAGAGAACCTGTTTGAGAACCTGTTCTTCTCTGAAGATCGTTACGATCTTTCGGCTGTCGGCCGTATGAAGTTCAACCGTTCGTTGCTGCGTGATGAAATCGAAGGTTCAGGCATCCTGAGCAAAGACGACATCATCGAAGTGATGAAGAAGCTGATCGACATCCGTAACGGTAAAGGCGAAGTGGACGATATCGACCACCTCGGTAACCGTCGTATTCGTTCAGTCGGTGAAATGGCTGAGAACCAGTTCCGTGTCGGTCTGGTACGTGTTGAGCGTGCGGTTAAAGAGCGTCTGTCACTGGGCGACCTTGATACCCTGATGCCACAGGACATGATCAACGCGAAGCCGATTTCGGCTGCGGTGAAAGAGTTCTTTGGTTCCAGCCAGCTTTCTCAGTTTATGGATCAGAACAACCCGCTGTCAGAGATTACGCACAAACGTCGTATCTCTGCTCTCGGCCCGGGTGGTTTGACGCGTGAGCGTGCCGGCTTCGAAGTGCGTGACGTACACCCAACGCACTACGGTCGTGTCTGCCCAATCGAAACCCCTGAAGGTCCGAACATCGGTCTGATCAACTCCTTGTCTGTTTATGCACAGACAAATGAGTACGGTTTCCTTGAGACGCCTTATCGCCGTGTTATCGACGGTCTGGTTTCTGACGAGATTCATTACCTCTCTGCTATCGAAGAGGGTAACTACGTTATCGCTCAGGCGAACGCCCCTCTTGATGATAACGGCGCGTTTGTTGATGACTTGGTCACCTGCCGTAGCAAAGGCGAATCAAGTCTGTTCAGCCGCGATCAGGTTGACTACATGGACGTTTCGACTCAACAGATCGTTTCTGTCGGTGCGTCCCTGATCCCGTTCCTGGAACACGATGATGCTAACCGCGCCCTGATGGGTGCGAACATGCAACGTCAGGCCGTTCCAACTCTGCGTGCTGATAAGCCGCTGGTTGGTACTGGTATGGAACGTGCTGTTGCCGTTGACTCCGGTGTTACCGCCGTTGCGAAACGTGGTGGTACCGTGCAGTACGTCGACGCATCACGTATCGTTATCAAAGTTAACGAAGACGAAATGCATGCTGGCGAAGCCGGTATCGACATCTACAACCTGACCAAATATACCCGTTCTAACCAGAACACCTGCATCAACCAGATGCCATGTGTTTCTCTGGGTGAACCGGTTGAGCGCGGCGATGTGCTGGCAGATGGCCCGTCCACCGATCTGGGTGAACTGGCACTGGGCCAGAACATGCGCGTAGCGTTCATGCCGTGGAACGGCTACAACTTCGAAGACTCCATCCTGGTCTCCGAGCGTGTGGTTCAGGAAGATCGCTTTACGACTATCCACATTCAGGAGCTGGCTTGCGTGTCGCGTGACACCAAACTGGGGCCGGAAGAGATCACTGCTGATATCCCGAACGTGGGTGAAGCTGCTCTCTCTAAACTGGATGAGTCAGGCATCGTCTACATCGGTGCTGAAGTGACCGGTGGCGATATTCTGGTTGGTAAGGTAACGCCGAAAGGTGAGACTCAGCTGACGCCAGAAGAGAAATTGCTGCGCGCTATCTTCGGTGAAAAAGCCTCTGACGTGAAAGATTCGTCACTGCGCGTACCGAATGGCGTGTCAGGCACCGTGATCGACGTTCAGGTCTTTACCCGCGATGGCGTGGAAAAAGACAAACGTGCTCTGGAAATCGAAGAGATGCAGCTGAAGCAGGCCAAGAAAGACCTGTCTGAAGAACTGCAGATTCTGGAAGCGGGCCTGTTCAGCCGTATCCAGAACGTACTGATTTCTGGTGGCGTTGAAGCAGACAAACTGGACAAGCTGCCGCGCGAGCGCTGGCTGGAACTGGGTCTGACTGACGAAGCCAAGCAAAACCAGCTGGAGCAGCTGGCCGAGCAGTACGACGAACTGAAGCACGAGTTTGAGAAAAAACTCGAAGGTAAGCGTCGTAAAATCACCCAGGGCGATGATCTGGCACCAGGCGTGCTGAAAATCGTTAAGGTTTATCTGGCAGTTAAGCGTCAGATTCAGCCGGGTGACAAAATGGCAGGCCGTCACGGTAACAAAGGTGTTATCTCCAAGATCAACCCGATCGAAGATATGCCTTACGATGAAAACGGCACGCCGGTTGACATCGTTCTGAACCCGCTGGGCGTACCATCGCGTATGAACATCGGTCAGATTCTGGAAACCCACCTGGGTATGGCAGCGAAAGGCATCGGCGAGAAGATCAACGCCATGCTGAAGAAGCAGGAAGACGTCGCGAAACTGCGCGAATTCATCCAGCGCGCCTATGACCTGGGTAGCGATCTGCGTCAGAAAGTTGACCTGAACACCTTCTCCGATGACGAAGTGCTTCGTCTGGCTGAGAACCTGAAGAAAGGTATGCCAATCGCCACTCCGGTGTTTGATGGCGCGAAAGAAAGCGAAATCAAAGAGCTGCTGCAGCTCGGCGGATTGCCTTCTTCCGGTCAGATTACCCTGTTTGACGGCCGTACCGGTGAGCAGTTCGAACGTCAGGTAACCGTTGGCTACATGTACATGCTGAAACTCAACCACCTGGTTGATGACAAGATGCATGCACGTTCAACTGGTTCCTACAGTCTGGTTACTCAGCAGCCGCTGGGTGGTAAGGCACAGTTCGGTGGTCAGCGCTTTGGTGAGATGGAAGTATGGGCACTGGAAGCATACGGTGCCGCGTATACCCTGCAGGAAATGCTTACCGTTAAGTCTGATGACGTCAACGGCCGTACCAAGATGTATAAAAACATCGTTGACGGTAACCATCAGATGGAACCGGGCATGCCGGAATCCTTCAACGTACTGTTGAAAGAGATTCGCTCGCTGGGTATCAACATCGAGCTGGAAGACGAGTAACCCCTTTTCAGGCTGCGGTTCGCCGCCGCCTGAAAGCGCTGGGTTTAAAGCGCTCGCAATTGTACTGGTTACGGGGCGTTCAATTTCGGTTGGACGCCCTCTGAGTCTCACTCCGACGGGAGCTAATCCGTGAAAGACTTACTTAAGTTTCTGAAAGCGCAAACTAAGACCGAAGAGTTTGATGCGATCAAAATTGCGCTGGCTTCGCCAGACATGATCCGTTCCTGGTCTTTTGGTGAAGTGAAAAAGCCAGAAACCATTAACTACCGTACTTTTAAGCCAGAGCGTGATGGTCTGTTCTGCGCCCGTATCTTTGGGCCGGTAAAAGACTATGAGTGCCTGTGCGGCAAATACAAGCGCCTGAAACACCGTGGTGTGATTTGTGAGAAGTGCGGTGTTGAAGTGACCCAGACTAAAGTACGCCGTGAGCGTATGGGCCACATCGAACTGGCGTCGCCGACTGCGCACATCTGGTTCCTGAAGTCACTGCCATCGCGTATCGGCTTACTGCTGGATATGCCACTGCGTGACATCGAGCGCGTACTCTACTTTGAATCTTACGTGGTAATCGAAGGTGGCATGACCAACCTCGAGAAGCGTCAGATCCTGACTGAAGAGCAGTACCTTGATGCTCTGGAAGAGTTCGGTGACGAATTCGACGCCAAAATGGGCGCCGAAGCGATCCAGGCCCTGTTGAAAAACATGGATCTGGAGCAGGAGTGCGAGCAGCTGCGTGAAGAGCTGAACGAAACTAACTCCGAAACCAAACGTAAAAAACTGACCAAGCGCATCAAGCTGCTGGAAGCGTTCGTACAGTCTGGCAACAAGCCAGAGTGGATGATCCTGACCGTGTTGCCTGTTCTGCCACCGGATCTGCGTCCGCTGGTACCGCTGGATGGCGGCCGTTTCGCAACGTCGGATCTGAACGATCTTTATCGTCGCGTGATCAACCGTAACAACCGTCTGAAGCGCCTGCTGGATCTGGCTGCGCCAGATATCATCGTACGCAACGAAAAGCGTATGTTGCAGGAAGCGGTCGATGCACTGCTGGATAACGGTCGTCGCGGTCGTGCGATCACCGGTTCTAACAAGCGTCCGCTGAAATCGCTGGCTGACATGATCAAAGGTAAGCAGGGTCGTTTCCGTCAGAACCTGCTGGGTAAACGTGTCGACTACTCTGGTCGTTCGGTTATCACCGTTGGTCCATACCTGCGTCTGCATCAGTGCGGCCTGCCTAAGAAAATGGCACTCGAACTGTTCAAACCGTTCATTTACGGCAAGCTGGAACTGCGTGGCCTGGCCACCACCATCAAAGCCGCGAAGAAAATGGTTGAGCGCGAAGAAGCGGTTGTCTGGGATATCCTCGATGAAGTGATCCGTGAGCACCCGGTTCTGCTGAACCGTGCGCCTACACTGCACCGTCTGGGTATTCAGGCCTTTGAACCGGTTCTGATCGAAGGTAAAGCGATCCAGCTGCACCCGCTGGTTTGTGCGGCATACAACGCCGACTTCGATGGTGACCAGATGGCTGTACACGTACCGCTGACGCTGGAAGCCCAGCTGGAAGCACGTGCGCTGATGATGTCGACCAACAACATCCTGTCACCTGCGAACGGCGAGCCAATCATCGTTCCTTCTCAGGACGTTGTACTGGGTCTGTACTACATGACCCGTGACTGTGTTAACGCCAAAGGCGAAGGCATGGTGCTGACTGGCCCGAAAGAAGCTGAGCGTATTTATCGCGCTGGCCTCGCCTCTCTGCATGCTCGCGTTAAGGTGCGTATCACTGAACACGAGAAAAATGAGCAGGATGAGTGGGTTGCTAAAACCAGCATCATCGACACCACTGTTGGCCGTGCCATCCTTTGGATGATCGTGCCAAAAGGTCTGCCTTTCTCCATTGTTAACCAGGCGCTGGGCAAAAAAGCTATCTCCAAAATGCTGAACACTTGTTACCGCATTCTGGGCCTGAAGCCGACCGTTATCTTTGCTGACCAGACCATGTACACCGGTTTCGCTTACGCAGCCCGTTCAGGCGCGTCTGTCGGCATCGACGACATGGTTATTCCAGAGAAGAAAGTGGAGATCATCACTGAAGCGGAAGCAGAAGTAGCTGAGATTCAGGAGCAGTTCCAGTCTGGTCTGGTAACCGCAGGCGAACGTTACAACAAAGTCATCGATATCTGGGCAGCGGCCAACGAACGTGTTGCCAAGGCGATGATGGAAAACCTCTCAACCGAAACCGTTATTAACCGTGACGGCGTAGAAGAGCGACAGGTTTCCTTTAACAGCATCTTTATGATGGCTGACTCCGGTGCGCGTGGTTCTGCAGCACAGATTCGTCAGCTGGCCGGTATGCGTGGTCTGATGGCGAAGCCAGATGGCTCCATCATCGAAACACCAATCACGGCGAACTTCCGTGAAGGGTTGAACGTACTCCAGTACTTCATCTCAACCCATGGTGCTCGTAAAGGTCTGGCGGATACCGCACTGAAAACGGCGAACTCCGGTTATCTGACGCGTCGTCTGGTTGACGTTGCACAGGATCTGGTTGTTACCGAAGATGACTGTGGTACACACGAAGGCATCATGATGACGCCTGTCATCGAAGGTGGCGACGTTAAAGAGCCACTGCGTGAGCGTGTGCTGGGTCGTGTGACCGCTGAAGACGTTCTGAAGCCGGGTACTGCTGATATTCTGGTCCCACGCAACACGCTGCTTGATGAGCACTGGTGTGACGTGCTGGAACTGAACTCAGTCGACAGCCTGAAAGTCCGCTCAGTCGTAGGTTGTGAAACCGACTTTGGTGTTTGTGCGCATTGCTATGGTCGCGACCTGGCACGTGGTCACATCATCAACAAAGGTGAAGCGATCGGTGTTATCGCGGCACAGTCCATCGGTGAGCCAGGTACACAGCTGACGATGCGTACGTTCCACATCGGTGGTGCGGCATCACGTGCTGCTGCTGAATCCAGCATTCAGGTGAAGAACAAAGGCACCATCAAGCTGACCAACGCCAAGTCTGTAACGAACTCGGCAGGCAAGCTGGTGATCACCTCGCGTAACGTTGAACTGAAAATGATCGACGAATTTGGTCGTACCAAAGAGAGCTATAAAGTTCCTTATGGTTCTTCCATGGCGAAAGGTGATGGTGAGCAGGTTGCAGCGGGCGAAACCGTCGCAAACTGGGATCCGCATACCATGCCAGTCATCACCGAAGTGGGCGGTTTCATTCGCTTCACAGACATGGTTGATGGCCAGACGATTACCCGTCAGACAGACGACTTAACCGGTCTCTCTTCGCTGGTGGTTCTGGACAGTGCTGAGCGTACTGCGGGCGGTAAAGATCTGCGTCCTGCGCTGAAAATTGTTGATGCCAACGGTAACGACGTTCTGATCCCGGGCACCGACATGCCGGCTCAGTACTTCCTGCCAGGTAAAGCGATTGTTCAGCTGGAAGATGGCGTTAAGATCAGTGCTGGTGACACGTTAGCGCGTGTTCCGCAGGAATCTGGCGGTACCAAGGATATTACCGGTGGTCTGCCACGCGTTGCTGACCTGTTCGAAGCGCGTCGTCCGAAAGAGCCAGCAATTCTGGCGGAGATCAGCGGCATCATCTCCTTCGGTAAAGAGACCAAAGGTAAGCGTCGTCTGGTAATTACTCCGCTGGATGGTAGCGAGCCGTACGAAGAGATGATTCCGAAATGGCGTCAGCTGAACGTGTTCGAAGGTGAACGTGTTGAGCGTGGTGACGTGGTTTCCGATGGCCCAGAGTCTCCACATGACATCCTGCGCTTGCGTGGCGTGCATGCGGTGACCCGTTACATCACTAACGAAGTGCAGGAAGTTTACCGTCTGCAAGGCGTTAAGATTAACGATAAGCATATCGAAGTCATCGTTCGTCAGATGCTGCGTAAAGCAACCATCGTGAGCGCAGGAAGTGCAGACTTCCTGGAAGGTGAGCAGGCTGAATTCTCTCGCATCAAGATCTCTAACCGTGATCTGGAAGCGAACGGAAAAGTTGGCGCAACCTTCATGCGTGACCTGCTGGGTATTACCAAAGCGTCACTGGCTACCGAATCGTTCATCTCTGCAGCATCGTTCCAGGAGACCACACGTGTCCTGACCGAAGCAGCGGTAGCAGGTAAGCGCGATGAACTGCGCGGCCTGAAAGAGAACGTCATCGTGGGTCGTCTGATCCCGGCCGGTACCGGTTATGCGTACCATCAGGATCGTATGCGCCGCAAAGCGGCAGGTGAAGTTCAGGTTGCACCGCAGGTTACTGCGGATGAAGCCTCAGCCAGTCTGGCTGAACTGTTGAACGCCGGTCTCGGCGGCAACAAAAACGATTAATCGTTCTTTGCCTGATAAAAACCCTGCCTCGGCAGGGTTTTTTTTGTCTCGAATTCAGGCATTCCAGTCGTTGCGGCCAAGACCAATGTCTTTCAGCTGACTGTCACTCAGTTTCGACAGGATGATGCGCGTCTCACGCCGCAGCTGCCAGCGTTTATAACTGCGCCACAAGTAACGAACCAGCTGGTAGGGCGTGCCTGTAAACGGTTTAGTTGCGCGGTTCTCGTTGTATTCCATGATAGTGTCCTCAGTGAAGTATCTGAGGACTATTTTCAGCGGATCGCTCTGTATGATACAGACGCAAAAATCACCTTTTTTTAACATACAGATTGCGGTTACAGAGATCTGAATGGTAAAAAAGAAGCATAACTGTACTGGTTAATGCTCACCATCTGAGCCATAGGAAATACAATGACCCGATATGAACATCTGGCCACACTGCTGGCTCAGCGCATTGAACAGGGTTTATATCGCAGTGGTGAGCGCCTGCCTTCGGTACGCAGTCTGAGTGCCGAACATGGCGTCAGTATCAGCACCGTACAGCAGGCTTATCATCTGCTGGAAGAGAAGCAGATGATCACGCCGCAGTCTCGCTCCGGCTATTTTGTTGCCTCGCGCAAAGCGACACCCCCGATGCCTGCGTTGACCCGTCCTGCACAGCGGCCGGTTGAGGTGACGCAGTGGGATGCGGTGCTGGAGCTGATTAACAGTCGTCTGGAAGATGATGTGTTGCAGCTGGGCAGCGGCATGCCGGACCTGACTCAGCCGACGCTTAAACCGCTGTGGAAAGCGTTTAGCCGTCAGGCGCAGAAGCAGGACATGGCGCTGCTGAATTATGACAACCTCTATGGTGTTTTCGCGCTGCGACAACAGGTTGCACGACTGGCAATAGATAGCGGCTGCCAGCTCACTGCCGATGACATTGTGATTACTACCGGCTGCCATGAAGCGTTATCGGTCGCCGTTCGGGCCGTCTGCGAGCCGGGCGATATCATTGCTGTTGAATCACCGTCGTTTCACGGCATCATGCAAACCCTGCGCGGCTTTGGCATTCGTGCCATTGAGATCCCGACGGATGCGGTCACCGGCATCAGTCTGGAAGCGCTGGAGCTGGCCTTTGATCAATGGCCGATCAAAGCAGTCGTTGTCGTGCCGAACTGCAATAATCCGCTGGGATTCATCATGCCCGAACAGCGTAAGCGGGCATTGCTGGCGCTGGCGCAGCGGTTTGATGCGGCCGTGATTGAAGATGATGTTTATGGTGAGTTAGCCTGGGAATACCCGCGCCCGTCCACGATTAAAGCGCTGGATCTCGATGGCCGGGTTCTGCTATGCAGCTCTTTTTCTAAAACGCTGGCTCCGGGTTTACGTGTCGGCTGGGTTGCACCAGGCCGCTATCGTGACCGCGTGCTGCATATGAAATATATCGTCACAGGCTCCACCGCCACGCAGCCTCAGCATGCGGTCTCCGAGTTTATCCGCCAGGGCCATTATCAGCCCCATCTGCGCCGGATGCGGCAAATCTATCATCGTAACTATGAAACTTTTAGCTGCTGGGTACGCCACTACTTTCCCTGCGGCATCTGCGTCTCCCGCCCTCAGGGCGGCTTTCTGATGTGGATAGAACTCCCAGAAGCGTTTGATGCGGTCCGGCTTAACCGCGAACTACGCGAGTCAAAAATTCAGATTGCCGTAGGCTCACTGTTTTCGGCATCGGGTAAATATCGAAACTGCCTGCGCTTAAACTACGGGCTGCCGATCAACGAGCAGACTGAACAGGCGCTGGCGCTGCTGGGTGCGGCTGTCGAACGCGCTATGCTCTCGTGCGAGCATGAGACGCAGACTTCCACCTCTTTTCTCGTATAGCGAAAAGAAGAAGCAGGGCCGGCAAGAGGAGGGAACCGGCCCTGGTCAGATAACCTTAACCTGACGGATGCCACGTTAAGGTTTTGGATTACAGCACGCCAGCGGCAACATTCACTTCTGCGCGCTGCTCTCCCGGAAGAAAGCTGGCATTACCTGTTTTGCAGCCGCTATGTGCGACAGGTTCCACAAATCCTTAATTGCCAGGTTCTGCCAGCGCCAGCAGAGTCCGGGTTGCTTCACGCCAGTCATCTGCCTGAGTAATCGCACTCACTACCGCAATACTCCCAACGCCGGTTGCCAGTACCTCAGGTGCACGCGCAATCGAGATACCACCAATCGCCACGGTGGGAATACTCGTCAGGCGTGCCAGATGCCGCTTCAGCTGCTCAATGCCCTGCGGCGCAGAAGGCATCTCCTTGGTCTGCGTCGGAAAAATATGCCCAAGTGCGATGTAAGAGGGCTGGATTGCCAGAGCGCGATCCAGTTCCGCGTCGTCATGGGTGGAAAGTCCCAGACGCAATCCGGCCTGATGAATACGGGCAAGATCGGCCACATCCAGATCCTCCTGACCCAGATGCACGCCATAGGCCTGATGTTTAATCGCCAGCTGCCAGTAGTCATTGATAAACAGGCGCGCGTCATAGCGTTTTCCCAACGCAATCGCCTGGGCAATGGCAGGCTCGGCGATCTCATCGGGCTGATCCTTAATGCGAAGCTGCAGCGTGCGAACACCCATCTCCAGCAGGCGTTCAATCCACTCGGGGCTATCAACCACCGGATAAAGCCCCAGGCGCGGGGCGGTAGCAGGAAATGCGGGCATCGTTACTCCTCCTTAATGGCATCGGCAGGGTGATAAAGCTCACCGCCGTGGCTGCGAAAACGGTCTGACATCTGCGCCATGCTCACTTCAACCGGCTCGGCGTGGGCATCCTGGCGTGCTGCAAACTCGCGCACCTCCTGGGAAATTTTCATCGAGCAGAATTTGGGGCCACACATTGAGCAGAAATGGGCCACCTTGCCCGACTCCTGCGGCAGGGTTTCGTCATGCATAGCCCGCGCCGTGTGGGGATCCAGCGCCAGATTAAACTGATCTTCCCAGCGGAATTCAAAGCGCGCTTTGGACATGGCGTTATCACGGATCTGCGCACCGGGATGGCCTTTGGCCAGATCGGCGGCATGCGCCGCGATTTTATAGGTGATTAATCCCTGCTTCACATCCTCTTTGTTGGGCAGACCCAAATGCTCTTTAGGTGTGACATAACACAGCATGGCGCAACCAAACCAGCCAATCATGGCGGCACCAATACCTGAGGTGAAATGGTCATAACCGGGCGCGATGTCGGTGGTCAGCGGTCCAAGGGTGTAGAAGGGGGCTTCATCGCACAGGTCAAGCTGTTCAGTCATGTTGCGGCGGATCATATGCATCGGCACGTGGCCCGGACCTTCAATCATCACCTGAACATCATATTCCCAGGCAATACGGGTTAGTTCACCTAGGGTACGCAGTTCGGCAAACTGCGCTTCATCGTTAGCATCCTGAATCGAACCGGGACGCAGGCCATCGCCCAGCGACAGGGAGACATCGTAAGCGGCGCAGATTTCACAGATCTCACGGAAGTGCTGATAGAGGAAGCTCTCCTGATGATGTGACAGGCACCATTTCGCCATAATCGATCCACCCCGCGAGACAATTCCGGTCAGACGTTTCGCTGTCATTGGGACATAACGCAGTAGTACGCCCGCGTGGATAGTGAAGTAATCGACGCCCTGTTCCGCCTGTTCAAGCAGCGTGTCCCGGAATATTTCCCAGCTCAGCGCCTCAGCCACGCCATTCACTTTTTCCAGCGCCTGATAAATCGGCACGGTACCAATGGGCACCGGACTGTTGCGCAAAATCCATTCGCGCGTTTCATGAATATAACGACCGGTCGAGAGATCCATCACCGTATCAGCACCCCAGCGAGTCGACCAGACCAGTTTTTCCACTTCCTCCTCGATGGAGGAGGTCACCGCCGAGTTACCGATGTTGGCGTTGACCTTAACCAGGAAGTTGCGGCCAATGATCATCGGCTCCGATTCCGGGTGATTGATATTGGCAGGAATGATGGCGCGTCCGGCAGCAACCTCCTGACGCACAAACTCAGGTGTGATGCTGGCTGGCAGATGTGCGCCAAAACTGTGGCCCGGATGCTGTTGCAGCAATACCTCACTGCTGATTCGCTCACGGCCCATGTTTTCCCGCAGGGCAATAAATTCCATCTCCGGGGTGATGATCCCCTGGCGGGCATAGTGCAATTGCGTGACGCGGCGGCCTGCGCGGGCGCGGCGCGGCGCGGGAAGATGATCGAAGCGCAGATGATCCAGCCCCTCGTCAGCCAGCCGCTGCTGGGTATAGCCTGAGCTGTTCTGTTCGAGAAGTACGCTGTCGTTGCGTTCAGCAATCCAGGGGGCACGCAGCTTTTCCAGGCCACGATGCACATCGATCGATGCCGCGGGATCGCCATAGGCACCCGCCGTGTCATAGACCGGCACCGCTTCGTTCTGCTCATAGAGAGGCTGTTCTTTGCTGCCGCCGATGTGGGTCGGGCTTAGCACAATTTCACGCATGGGAACGCGAATATCCTCGCGGCTGCCGGTAATCCAGATGCGGCGGGACTGGGGAAATGCACTGCCGCTTTGCAGGGAATCGATAAATTCCTGCGCCTGGCCACGCTGTTCACGGCGGGTTGTTTTTTGGTCAGACATAGCAATCTTCCTGTTAAGGGGGAACGATGCTTGCCCGGAGTTCGGAAGGAGTAACTGTATAAACAGCACAGGCGTGCTGACATACAGAGAAGATTTACTCTTGTTCCCTTCGCAGGTTCTAACCTGATCAGGTTCCGCGGATCCCGAATTAACGGTCTCAGCCCAACTGGGCACTCCGACAAGAAGCTGTTTTTACGCTGGGTTGTGATAACAGACCCGGGCGTAAAAACCTTATATTTCAAATCAAAAATAAAAAAGGTTCTTTGGAGAGCGCTCCTCAGAACCTGTTCAGCATAAAAGGGCTTCGGGATAATCTCAACCCCTTTGCCGGAGATGATGATTAAGCCGGACGCGCGATATGGCTGTCATTGGCTACCAGCGGGGGGGCAAGCTGGTTATCCCATGCCAGCTGGATCAGCTTATCTTCCAGCGTAAAACGTGCTTCCAGCACTTCGCCCACTTCTGAGAGTGCCTGCTGGAAGGTCATGCAGTTTTCGTCGTCGATCGCCTGCTGCAGGTGGCCGTCATACAGCTGCATCAGACGCTCAGTATTGGCTTCCAGCGGTGGATAGATCTGTGCAGCGGCGATCATCGGGCTGTCGCCGCTCATTTCACTAATCACGCGTTCATAGATACTGAAGTGACCCGCAGAAAGATAATCGACCAGGCCGTGACAGAAGTTGTCCAGAGCCTGCTCATCAAGACGCGTCAGCGCCTCTTTGTTTGGTTTAAGACCGACCAGGTGATAATAGGTCACCAGTAGCTGACGACGGGCTTCAAGCCACGAATCGACCAGATCATTACTGCCACCTACGCGTTCAGCCAGGACGTCTAACTGGTTAAGCATATCTAACTCCATGTGAGTTATAGTTGTTTATCTACACACTTAACATCAGGACTTCAGCGTGCGAGTTGACGCTAAGGATGACGAAATAAATGCAATGCGAAATCTCAAGCGTAGACGCTGGATGGTGGATTGTCAGCCATGAACAGAAACTTTGGTTACCACAAGGCGATTTACCCCACGGAAACGCCGAAAAATTTGGTTTGACCGGCAGTAAAGCCCGAACCATCGGTGAGTGGCAGGGCGAAAAAGTCTGGCTGATTTGTGAGCCACGTTCTGCCGATATGTTCTCAGTACGACAGTTGATCGATCAGGATGTGGCGCTGTTTCAGCTGGTGGGTCGCGGTGTGCAACTGGCGGAATTCTATCGTTCTCACCGCTGGTGCGGCTATTGCGGCCATGAAATGCACCACAGCAAACATGAATTTGCCTGTCTTTGCAGTCATTGTCGCGAGCGTTACTATCCGCAGATCGCACCCTGCATCATTGTGGCTATTCGTCGTGGTGATGAAATCCTGCTGGCGAATCATGCCCGCCATCGCAACAAGGTTTACACCGTGCTGGCGGGTTTTGTGGAGGTTGGCGAGACGCTGGAGCAGGCCGTTGCCCGCGAAGTGATGGAAGAGAGCAATATTCGCGTTAAAAACGTCCGTTACGTTACATCCCAGCCGTGGCCCTTCCCGCAATCGCTGATGACAGCGTTTATGGCGGAGTATGACAGCGGCGATCTGCAGCACGACGGTAAAGAGCTGCTGGATGCTGCCTGGTTCCGTTTTGATGACCTGCCTCTGCTGCCACCGCCGGGCACCGTGGCGCGCCGCCTGATTGAAGATACCGTCGCCCTGTGCCGCGCCGAAGTGTGAAAGTGCTACACTACACGCCTGTTATTGAGAGAGTGTTGAGATGAGTGAACTGAAGAACGATCGTTATTTGCGTGCCCTGTTACGTCAGCCGGTTGATGTCACGCCGGTCTGGATGATGCGACAAGCCGGGCGCTATTTGCCGGAGTACAAAGCGACACGCGCCCAGGCGGGTGACTTTATGTCGCTGTGTAAAAACGCCGAGCTGGCCTGTGAAGTCACTCTGCAGCCGCTGCGCCGTTATCCGCTGGATGCCGCCATCCTCTTCAGTGACATCCTGACCATTCCGGATGCGATGGGACTGGGTCTCTACTTTGAAACCGGCGAAGGCCCACGTTTCTCAAACCCTGTGACCTGTCGCGCTGACGTTGAGCGTTTACCGGTGCCCGATCCAGAAATGGAGCTGGGCTATGTGATGAATGCTGTCCGCACTATCAGGAAGAACCTGAATGGCGATCTGCCGCTGATTGGCTTCTCAGGCAGTCCGTGGACGCTGGCCACTTATATGGTGGAAGGCGGCAGCAGCAAGGCGTTCACCAAAATCAAGAAGATGATGTATGCCGATCCCGCTACGCTGCACGCGATGCTGGATAAGCTGGCCGACAGCGTCATCCTCTATCTCAATGCTCAGATCCGCGCTGGTGCACAGTCCGTGATGGTCTTTGATACCTGGGGCGGCGTGTTGACTGGTCGTGACTACCGCGAATTCTCACTTCACTACATGCACAAAATTGTTGATGGCCTGCTGCGTGAAAACGACGGTCGCCGCGTGCCAGTGACGCTCTTCACCAAAGGCGGCGGACAGTGGCTGGAAGCGATGGCCGCTACCGGTTGTGACGCGCTGGGTCTCGACTGGACCACCGATATTGATGACGCACGCCGTCGCGTGGGCGACAAAGTCGCACTGCAGGGCAACATGGATCCTTCTATGCTCTATGCGGCACCGGAGCGCATCGAACAGGAAGTGGCTGGGATCCTGGAGCGCTTTGGCTCAGGTACCGGACATGTCTTCAATCTGGGTCATGGTATTCATCTGGATGTCCCACCGGAAAATGCGGGCGTCTTTGTTGAGGCGGTACACCGTTTATCACGTCCCTGGCATCAGGAGTAATCATGGATATTGCCGCACTTCGCGCTGAGCAGTTACAACGCGCCGCTGATGTGGTGCGTGAAGATGACTTTGATGTGCTGCCACCCCGCTTTATCGGCGGGGCGGATGTTGGATTTGAGCAGGAAGGCACCATCACCCGGGCGGCGATGGTGATACTGGAATATCCATCCTTAAAGCTGGTGGAACATCGCATCGCACGCGTTGAGACCACGATGCCCTATATTCCGGGCTTTCTCTCATTCCGTGAATATCCAGCGCTGATGGCCGCCTGGCAAATGCTGGAGCAAAAGCCGGACCTGCTGTTTGTGGATGGACACGGTATTTCGCATCCAAGACGACTTGGCGTCGCGTCACATTTTGGCCTGCTGGTCGATGTGCCAACCATTGGTGTCGCGAAAAGTCGCCTGTGTGGCCGTTTTGCCGATCTGGATGCGCAGCCTGGTAGTCGTCAGCCGCTGATCGACAAAGGTGAGCAGATAGGCTGGGTATGGCGCAGCAAACTGCGCTGTAATCCGCTGTTTGTCGCCACCGGCCATCGCGTCAGCCTGGATACTGCGTTGCAGTGGGTCGAAAACTGTACGCGCGGTTACCGGTTGCCGGAACCGACCCGCTGGGCCGATGCGGTTGCTTCAAACCGAACCGCTTTCCAGCGCTGGCAAAACGCGCTTTAACACTGTTTGTGCTGCGGTTTTGCAGTTACACTGCGGCCAGCGAAACGAATAAGAGCCACCTTTATGTTACAAAATCCCGTTCATCTGCGTCTGGCGAAGCTGGAAAGCTGGCAGCACCTTACTTTTATGGCCTGCCTGTGCGAGCGCATGTATCCCAACTATCGCGCATTCTGCGAGCAGACTGAATTTGCCGATCCGGCACTCTATCGTCGTATTCTTGATCTGATCTGGGAAAACCTGACGGTCAAAGATGCGAAGATAAACTTCGACAGCCAGCTGGAAAAGCTCGAAGCCGCCATTCCTGATGGCGATGCGTTTGAAGTTTACGGCGTTTATCCGGCTATCGATGCCTGCGTGGCATTGAGCGAAGCCGTGCATGCGCAGCTGAGCGGTGAAACTCTTGAGCATGCTATTGAAGTCAGCGAGACCTCAATTACCACTGTCGCCATGCTGGAGATGACCCAGGCTGGACGCGAAATGACCGATGAAGAGCTGCGTGAAAACCCGGCTATCATCGATGAGTGGGACCTTCAGTGGGAGATTTTCCGACTGCTGTCGGAGTGCGAAGAGCGCGACCTTGAATTGATTAAAGGTCTGCGATCTGACCTGCGTGAAGCTGGAATTAGCAACATCGGTATAAATTTCCAGCAGTAAGGCGATAAAACGTGACTTCAGGCCCGAATTAGCGCGCCTGGAGGCTTCACATTGGCCCCCTGTCTGGTCTACATTTGGGGGGCTGAAAATTGTGGCTATCGGTGCGTGCAGGCAGAAGAGTGCCAGAATATGGCTTTTCCCTCGCACTCGTTGCTTAGCAAGCGATAAATACACTTTAAGGATAACTTATGAACAAGACTCAACTGATTGATGTGATCGCAGAAAAAGCTGACCTGTCTAAAACTCAGGCAAAGGCAGCGCTGGAATCTACTCTGGCTGCGATCACTGAGTCTCTGAAAGATGGTGATGCTGTACAACTGGTTGGTTTTGGTACTTTTAAAGTGAACCACCGCGCTGAGCGTACCGGTCGTAACCCGCAGACTGGCAAAGAGATCAAAATCGCTGCAGCAAATGTACCGGCATTCGTGTCTGGTAAAGCGCTGAAAGACGCCGTTAAGTAAGACGTCGCACTGCGGTTAAGCTTTAAAACAGGGGGCGTTTCGCCCCTTTTGTTTAAGAGGCCAGCCATCATGACCCCGCTGTTTCAGCGTTTATCTGTTCTGATTCTCTCTCTGTTTCTTTTCGGCTGCAGCTCTACTCCGGATATTCCCCCTTTTTCTGCCAGTGGCTATCTTGCTGATCGTGGTGTTGTTCGTATCTGGCGCAAAAACAGCGACCATCAGTCGGTCCATATCCGCACCCTCTATACGCCGTTCAGTGGCGGGGAAGGTGAGGTGACTGACTATGTCTGGCTGGAAGAGTCATTGATCAGCATTCAGCGTCAGGTAAAGGGCAAACAACCTGACGATGTGACCCTGCGCTTTGATCAGGCGGGTGGTCTCAACTTCATGCAGCGCCAGCTTGCAGGGCGGCGTGAAGCAGTCAGCCCGGATGCGGTTGAGCTCTATAAGTTTGACGCTCAGCGGATGCGTAATCTCAGCGATGCGCTATTAAGCGGTCAGGTGTTCCTGAAACAGGGGCACTGGCTGGGAAACAATGTGCTGGAGAGTTGTGAAGGCCAGCAGGTCAGACCCGCTTTTGACGCTGACGATGTGCAGATGCTGACACAGCAGCAGAGTAATGCAGCGGCACCGCTGATGGTGTCATGGCTTGAAGCGCCTGAAGGGATACAGTTGTTGCGGGTCAGTCAGAAGGATGACTGCTCACAGCAGCCGACAGAAGAAGATATGTGAAGTGAAAAAGGGGCACCAGGTGCCCCCTGAACTTATTTGCGGTTAATAGCGCGGTAGCCGATATCGCGGCGACAGAAGCTGCCCTGCCATGAGATCGGCTGTGTCAGTTCGTAAGCCCGCTTTTGTGCCGCGGCCACATCCTCACCCAGCGCGGTGACGCACAACACGCGGCCACCGTTTGTCAGCACCAGGTCCTCTTCCAGCCGTGTTCCAGCGTGGAAGACCTTGCCGTCAGCCACTTCTTCCAGTGGCAGACCGTGAATCTGATCGCCCTGAGCGTAATCACCCGGATAACCGCCTGCCGCCAGTACCACACCCAGCGCAGGGCGTGGATCCCATTGAGACGTTTTCTGATCCAGTTTACCGTCACAGGCGGCCAGGCAAAGATCGACCAGATCCGACTGCAGACGCAACATGATCGGCTGAGTTTCCGGATCGCCGAAGCGGCAGTTGAATTCGATCACTTTCGGTTGCCCGGTGTGATCGATCATCAGACCGGCATAGAGGAAACCGGTATAGACGTTGCCTTCAGCCGCCATGCCGCGCACGGTCGGCCAGATAACCTGGTCCATGACGCGCTGGTGAATCTCATCGGTGACAACCGGAGCCGGAGAGTAGGCGCCCATTCCACCGGTGTTCGGACCGGTGTCGCCATCGCCGACACGTTTGTGATCCTGGCTGGTGGCCATGGGCAGCACATGTTCGCCGTCTACCATCACGATGAAGCTGGCTTCTTCGCCATCCAGAAACTCTTCAATCACAATACGGTGTCCTGCATCGCCAAAGGCGTTACCGGCCAGCATATCCTGAACTGCATCCTCAGCTTCCTGCAGCGTCATCGCCACAATCACGCCTTTACCTGCGGCCAGGCCGTCGGCTTTGATGACGATTGGCGCGCCTTTCTCTCGCAGATACGCGAGAGCAGGCTCAACTTCGGTAAAGTTCTGGTACGCCGCGCTGGGGATCTGGTGACGTGCCAGAAAATCTTTGGTGAAGGCTTTAGAGCCTTCCAGCTGCGCAGCGGCCTGAGTCGGACCAAAGATAGCCAGCCCGGCCTCACGGAAGGCATCCACGATGCCAATCACCAGCGGCGCTTCCGGTCCGACAATCGTCAGATCGATCTTTTCACGCTGGGCAAATTCCAGCAGGGCAGGGACATCAGTTGCACTAATCGCGACATTCTGCAGCGCAGGCTCTAATGCGGTACCCGCGTTACCCGGCGCCACAAACACGGTTTCCGCCAGCGGCGACTGAACTGCTTTCCAGGCCAGAGCATGTTCACGTCCGCCATTGCCGATTACTAAAATTTTCATCTGTTATTCTCCAGAACGATTAATGGCGGAAGTGACGCATGTCGGTGAAGATCATGGCAATACCGTGCTCATCAGCCGCTGCAATTACCTCTTCATCGCGGATGGAGCCACCAGGCTGGATGACGCAGCTCACACCTGACGCGGCTGCCGCATCAATACCATCACGGAACGGGAAGAAGGCATCCGATGCCATGGCTGATCCTTTTACTTCCAGCCCTTCATCGGCTGCTTTAATGCCAGCAATCTTAGCGGAATAGACACGGCTCATTTGTCCGGCACCAATACCGATGGTCATGTTGTCGCGTGCATAAACAATGGCGTTAGACTTAACGAACTTCGCCACTTTCCAGCAGAACAGTGCATCACGCAGTTCCTGTTCGGTTGGCTGACGTTTACTGACTACGCGCAACTGGCTCGCATCGACCATGCCGAGATCGCGATCCTGTACCAGCAGACCTCCGTTGACGCGTTTGAAATCCAGGGCGGCAGTACGGTTTTGCCATTGGCCGCAGATCAGTACACGAACATTCTGTTTAGCAGCGGTAATTTTCAGCGCGGCCTCGGAAACCGCTGGCGCGATGATCACCTCAACAAACTGACGGCTGATAATCGCCTGAGCAGTCGCTTCATCCAGCTCGCGGTTAAAGGCGATGATGCCGCCGAACGCGGAGGTCGGATCGGTCTGGTAAGCCCGCTCATAGGCTGACAGCAGAGAGTCACCGGTCGCAACGCCACAGGGGTTAGCATGTTTGACGATGACGCACGCGGGTTCATTGAACTCTTTAACGCATTCCAGAGCAGCATCCGTGTCAGCAATATTGTTATAGGAGAGCGCTTTGCCCTGAACCTGCTGCGCGGTCGCTACTGACGCTTCAGTAATATTCTCTTCTATATAGAAGGCAGCATCCTGATGGCTGTTTTCGCCGTAACGCATATCCTGCTTCTTAATGAAGTTCAGATTCAGGGTACGCGGGAAACGGCCGGCGGGCTGATTGCGTTCACCGTGATAGGCAGGCACCAGGGTACCGAAGTAGTTAGCGATCATGCTGTCATAGGCGGCGGTGTGTTCGAAGGCTTTGATTGCCAGATCGAAACGGGTCTCAAGCGTCAGTGCGTTCTCATGAGCGTCCATTTCAGCAATGATGACATCGTAGTCGCCGCTGCTGACCACAATGGCGACATCTTTATGGTTCTTGGCAGCAGAGCGCACCATGGTTGGACCACCGATGTCGATGTTTTCCACTGCGTCTTCCAGTGAACATCCTTCACGGGCGACAGTCTGTGCAAAGGGATAGAGATTAACGACCACCATGTCGATTGGGCTGATGTCGTGCTGCGCCATGATGGCATCATCCTGACCGCGACGACCTAAAATGCCGCCATGCACTTTCGGATGCAGGGTTTTGACGCGTCCATCCATCATTTCCGGGAAACCGGTGTAGTCAGAGACTTCAGTGACAGCCAGACCCGCATCCGCCAGAAGGCGAGCTGTTCCACCTGTGGAGAGCAGTTCGACACCGCGACTTGAGAGCGCCTGAGCAAATTCGAGGATACCGGCTTTGTCAGAGACACTGAGCAATGCGCGGCGTACAGGACGAGGTTGTTGCATGGTGGTTTATCCCTTGGCTTTGTTTCGCGTATATAAGAGCGTTACGTCAGGCTTCACAGCGGTTTTCTCTTCTATATAAGAAGAAAAGATCAAAAACCTCAGGTAACGCCCCGAAAAGGGGGGGCCGGAATATTGCCCGGCATTGTAGCGAAAACGTTTGCGTGATGCTCGCCTAAATTCATTTAGCCCGCTCTGTGTGGATAACATTGTGCGTAACTGCGTATAACAGCGGCTTTTGCTGTGGAATGCAGCGAACGCTCTTTTTTATGCAATTTATGGGTTGCGACTCTCCGACAACTCCCTATAATGCGCATCCATCAACACGGAACACCGGCAACGGGAAACGGGTTGAGAGGCACAGGAGACTGAGCCGCCGGAGAAAAACTTCTGAAATAGAGGTTGACTCTGCAGGAGGAAA